>NZ_JBFAAJ010000004.1:476805-516839 GCF_040639695.1 Amycolatopsis sp. NPDC023774 | reverse complement strand
CCCGCGCCCCCCAACCGCGTCAGGGGGGGCGCCAAGGTTAAAAATTCCCACAGATCCCCCCCCCCACGCCCCCCCCCCCCCGCCCCGCTGTGGCGTTGGGTGCGCTGAACGCACCGAACGCCACATCGGGTGCGTTGAGCGCAACCAACGCCACATTGGGGCGGTTGGCGTATCACCCTGTGCGGGCGTCCGGGCACGCAGAGTCGAGCCCGGACCGAGTGGTGTTGGTTACAGTTTCGAGACCTGGCTGTGAGACCGGTACGCTGGATCCTCGTGCGCCTAGGGGTACTCGACGTCGGGTCCAACACCGTCCACCTGCTGGTGGTCGACGCCCATCGTGGTGCGCACCCGACGCCCATGCACTCGGAGAAGGCCGTGTTGCGCCTCGCCGAGCAGATCACGCGAACCGGGGACCTCAGCCGCGCGGGTTCCGACCAGCTGGTGCGGGCCGTGGAGTCGGCGCGCGCTTTGGCGGTCCGGCTCGGGTGCGAAGACGTGCTGGCGTTCGCGACGTCGGCCGTGCGCGAAGCCAAGAACTCGCCGAAGGTGCTGGCCAGAGTCGCGGAGGAGACCGGCGTCGAGCTGAAGGTGCTCTCCGGCGCCGACGAGGCGCGCCTGACTTTCCTGGCCGTGCGGCGGTGGTTCGGCTGGTCGGCCGGCCAGGTGCTGGTGCTCGACATCGGCGGCGGTTCGCTGGAAGTCGCGATGGGCCGCGACGAGGAACCCGTGCTCGCGGAATCGCTGCCGCTGGGCGCCGGGCGCATCACGCGCACGCGCTTCCGCCACGACCCGCCCACGCGCTCGGAGGTCGTGGCCACCTCGGCGTGGCTGGAGGACGAGCTCAGCGGTCTCGCGAAGAAGGTCGCGAAATGGGGTGAACCCGATCGGGTGGTCGCGACGTCGAAGACGTTCCGTTCCCTGGCCAGGCTCACCGGCGCGGCCCCCTCGGCGGCAGGCCCGCGCGTGCGCCGTACGCTCACGGACACCGCGTTGCGCCAGCTCATCGCCTTCATCTCGCGCATGCCCGCAGCGGACCTCGCGCAACTCGAGGGGGTCAGCTCGAGCCGGTCGCACCAGCTCGTGGCGGGTGCTCTGGTGGCGCAAGCCGCGATGCGGGCGCTCTCCCTCGAAGAACTCGAGATCTGCCCGTGGGCGCTGCGAGAGGGTGTCATCCTGCGACGGCTGGACCATTCCAACGGCGCGGACGAAACTGGGGCCGCCCTCACCGGCGTTTCGGCGAACGGGGAGGACCGGTGACAGCAGTGGACTGGACTTCGGTGACGGAAAACAGGCACGGTGAAGAGGTGACGGACATGCACAGCACGGTGTTCAGCGCGCGCGGCGCCGCCTGCGTCCGGCCGCAGGCACGTGCCGTGGCCAACCCCGAGCGCGCTTTGGACAGCACGGTATGACCGACGAAAACGGCGCCCCGCCCCAGAAGACCGTGGCCGAACTGCTCGCCCAGCACGGGCAGCAGGTCGAGGGTTCACGGCGGCGCAGGCGTCGCGCAACGGAAGACGACGAAGCTCCCGAGCAGCAGCCGGAGAGCGGCCGTCGCGCCGCGGGGGTGAGCGACACCGCTCCGCAGGCGATCATCGACCGCGTGACCAGCGACGGCGGCACTCCGCCGCCGCCTTCGCGCTCGGCGGGTGGCCGGCGTCGTTCGGACGGTCCCGCGGCCCCCGCGCCGCGGGCGGTGGCGCAGGAGTCGGGGCCGCTGCAGCGCCCCCCTGCTGCTCCTCCCGTGCCGCCTGCGGGTCCGCAGGGACCGGGGCCGGCCGGTCCTGGTGGCGCCGGCGGTCCTGGTGGTCCTTCCGGCCCGCCGACGCGGTCGGTCCGGCCGGTCAACGGGCAGCAGGATTCCGGGTTCGTTCGTCAGCCTTCGCCCGAGTCGGGGCAGTTCGCCCGGCCGCAGGAGTCCGGGCAGTTCGTGCGGCCGCAGGAGACGGGGTACACACGTCCGCCCGCGCCGCCGCAGGAATCCGGTCAGTTCGGGCGTCCGCAGGAGTCGGCGCAGCTGCCGGTTCCGCCGGCTTCTTCGCCTTCGGTTGAGTCGAGCCAGTTCGTGCGTCCGCCGGCCCCACCGCAGGAGTCCGGCCAGATGCCGGTGCCGCCGCGGGGGCGTCCGACGCGTCAGCAGCCGGTGCCGCCGCCGGGTGCGGAAGAGACCCGCAACCAAGTGCCGCCGGTCCGTCGCCGTCCCGGCCCGCCGCCCCCGCCGGGCGGCACGCTCGCGTCGCGGCTCGACGGTCTTGACGGAACGCCCGACGCCGAGCTGCCCGAGCCGCCCATGGCCAGTGGCGCGTTCCCGGCGGGTGCGCCGCAGCGTCCGCGCCGGGCGCCGGCCCGCCGTCCCGCGCCGCAGCAGGACCCGCACACGGAGCAGTTCGACGCCGTGGCCGGGGTCGAGCCGGAGGCTCCCGAGGTGGCTCCCGGTCCCGGTGGTCCCGGCCCGGGTGGTCCGCCCGCTCAGCCGCCGGGCTTGGCGGGCTGGCGCAAACGTCGTCAGCAGGAACAGCTCGAGGACACCGAGATCGGCGTGATGCCGGTCGTCCCGGGCGAGTCCGCCGACGCCTACGCCGACGAGGACTACGCGGCCGACGACTACGCCGAGCCGTACGCCCCCGAGGGCGACTACGACGGCGGCCCGCCCACCGCGGGCTACCCGGCGCCCATGCCGTTCGCCCCCGGCGGCGGCCCCGTCGACGACGACCTGTCCGAGTACGAGCGCGAATTCGCCCAACCGGGTGCCCCGGACTTCGACGGCGACGACTACGGCTACGACCAGCACGGCGACTACGAGGACGACTACGACGACGTCGCCCCCGAAGAACCCGCCGCCGCTCCTGCGGCCGCCGAGCCGGCCGTCGAAGGCTCCCCGGGCAAACAGTGGCTCACCCTCGCGGGCCAACTGGCCCTCGGCGTCGTCGGCGGCGCCGCTGTGTGGCTCGGCTTCAACTGGCTGTGGGTCAACCTCGCGCCGGCCGCCCTCGTCGGCGCCCTGCTGGTGATCGTGGCGCTGGTGTGGATCGTCCGCAAGATCCGCCGCGCGGAAGACCTGCAGACCACGCTGCTGGCGATCCTGGTGGGCTTGGTGGTGACGGTGTCGCCTGCCGCCCTGTTGCTCGTGGGGCGTTAGGGGCTTTCGGGATTGTCGGTAACTCCCGGTCTCGCTGGTTGCGGGCCGGGAGTTCCGCGTTTACCGCCGTGGACAGTACGACGCTGGTGTACTGCTGCACCAGGGCTCCTGCCCTCCGAGTTGTCTGCTGCTGGGAACACCTTCGCTCATTCGGACGCGACCCAAGACCGTCGGCCGAACCTGTCCTCATCCGCGAACGCACTGCCCGGCGCACCCGATCGGAGCCCGCGGCCATCCCACCTTGTGACACCGCGCAGCACCTGCGACACCCTCACCCCGGGCAAGGCAGGATGTCCCCGTGAGCGCGCCTGAGAAGCCGATACCTGTGGGCCTGAGCACTGCGTCGGTGTGGCCCCTGCGGGCCGGGGCGGCGTTCGAACTCGCGGCGGAGCTCGGGTACGACGGGGTCGAGGTCATGGTGTGGGCGGACCCCATCAGCCAGGACGTCGCGGCGGTGCACCGGTGGTCGAAGCGCACGAACGTGCCGATCCTGTCGATCCACTCGCCGTCGTTGTTGATCACGCAGCGGGTCTGGTCGCCGGATCCCGAGATCCGGTTGCGAAAGTCCGTGGAGGCCGCGCAGGAGCTGGGGGCGCGGACGGTGGTCGTGCACCCGCCGTTCCGGTGGCAGCGGCGCTACGGGGACGCGTTCGGGGACCTCGTCGACGAGCTGGAGGAAAAATCCGGCATCGAGGTCGCCGTGGAGAACATGTTCAAAGTGCGCCCGCCGGGTGGGTCGCGGAACGCGCGGGTGTCGGCGTTCCGGCCGTCGATCGATCCCACGGACGTCGGGTTCCGGCACTACACGCTTGATCTTTCCCACAGCGCGGCCGCGCGGATGGACGCGCTCGCGCTGGCCGCGCGGATGGGGGAAGGTCTGAGCCACGTCCACCTCGCCGACGGCACCGGCGTGCCCAAGGACGAGCACCTCATCCCGGGCCACGGGGGTCAGCCGTGCGCCGAGCTGCTGGAAAAGCTGGTCAGCGACGGTTTCACCGGTCAGGTCGTGCTCGAGGTCAACACGCGCCACGCCGTCGCAGGCGCCGAGCGGGCCCGCGCGCTCGCGGAGGCGCTGCTGTTCGCCCGGTTGCACCTCGGACAGTGACCAGGTCGTCAGCATGATCGGCTGTCCGGGCGGTCCCGGGGCCCAGGACACCCTCATCCGGCTCATCGACACGTAAAGTGCCGACCGTGAACTCGTTGCGATCGTTGACTTTCTTCGCCACACGCACCGCCGTGGCCGGCCGTTCGTGAGCCGGGCCGAACACACGGCGACGGCGTTCGACGCGGCCAGTGCGGTCCGCTCCCTCGGGGACGGGACGTTCACGGCCACGCTGAGAGCGGAATGGGCGATCGCGAACCACCCCCACGGCGGGTTCCTCCTGGCCCTGCTCGCCAAGGCCGCGACGGCCGTGCTCGGCGAACGCGGCGAACCCACGGCCGAACCACTCGTGGTCAGCGCCGAGTTCCTGCACGCACCGGCGCTGGGCCCAGTGCTGCTGCGCACCGACGTCCGCAAAGTCGGCCGCCGCGCGTCGGTTGTCGGGGTGCGGCTGGAGCAGCGCGGGCGCAGCTGCGTGGAGGCACGTGTGACGACCGGGCGGCTGCCGATGCGCCGCCCGGACTGGAGCGATGTGCCGCAGCTGTCGGCCGAACCGCCTTCGGGCGCTGTGCCGCTGGGTGCCGAAACCTCCGAGGGCGTGTTCAACCTCTCCTCCAGCTGCGAGGTCCGCGTGGACCGGGCCACGGCGGGGTACCTCGCCGGGCGGGCCGGCGACCCGCCGCGGCTGAAGTTGTGGGTACGTCCGCGAGACGGCATCGGCGACGTCTACTTCGCACTCCTCGCGGGCGATCTCAACCCACCGGTGGTGGCCAACCTCGGCCGCGTCGGCTGGGCGCCCACGGTGCAGCTCACGGCTTTCCTGCGCACGCGCCCGGCGCCCGGCTGGCTGCGCATCCTGGTGGAATCGCGTTCGGTGCACGAGGCCTGGTTCGACTCCGACGCCACGGTGGTCGACTCCCAGGGCCGCCTCGTCGCGCAGGCGCGCCAGCTCGCGCTCGCCCCGGCACCAGGAGCCTGACGCCCGTTTGGCACGCTGAGAAGCATGAGTGTGATTGCGGTGCTGGGCGCGGGAAAGATCGGCGAGGCCCTCCTGTCGGGGCTGCTGCACGGGGGCCACGCGCCCGGCGACCTGCTCTTCACCGAGCGCTACGAGGAGCGCGTCCGCGAGCTCGAGGAGCGCTACCCGGGCATGCGCGCGGCCACCGTCGAGGACGCCGCCAAGCGCGCCGACGTGCTCGTGGTCGCCGTGAAGCCACAGGACATCGAGCCCGTGCTGGCGGAGCTGGCGCCGCTGCTCGGGTCGGCTTCGCTGGTCGTCTCGCTGTGTGCGGGGCTGCCGACGGCGCTGTACGAGCGGCGCCTGACCGAGGGCGTGCCCGTGGTCCGCGTGATGCCGAACACACCGATGCTGGTCGGCGAGGCCATGAGCGCGATGTCGCCCGGCCGCTACGCCACCGCCGAACACCTCGCCACGGTCCGCGAGCTGCTCTCGCACGTCGGCCAGGTCGTCGAGGTACCCGAATCGCAGCAGGACGCCGTCACGGCCCTCTCAGGCTCCGGACCGGCCTACTTCTTCTACTTGGTCGAGGCGATGATCGACGCCGGGATCCTGCTCGGGCTCCCGCGCGCGCTTGCGGGGCAGCTGATCATCCAGTCGGCCGTGGGCGCCGCGAAGATGCTCGCCGAGGGCAAGGACCACCCCGTGCTGCTGCGCGAGGCCGTCACCTCGCCCGCCGGCACCACGATCAACGCGATCCGCGAGCTCGAGAAGCACGGCGTCCGGGCCGCTCTGCTGGACGCGATCGAGGCCGCGCGCGACCGTTCGGAAGAGCTCGGCCGCGCCCACGAGGACTGACAAAACCGGCAAACCAGGCCGAAGCAGATTATCCGTGCGGCGAAAACTCGCAGGTAGGGGCCCATCTCGGTGACAGCCGTCGCACGAGTCCCACGTGTCCCGCTACCCTCGGGAAGAGCACGTGCGTGTCGATACCACAGGTGGGGAAGCCTCGTGGCGCGACACGTGTCGAAGGACGCGGTAATCATGTCGCCGAACAAGAAGGAGGATTTGCCCGCGGTAGGGCAGGTCCAGTTTTTGACAGTCGCCGAGGTGGCCACGCTGATGCGGGTCTCGAAGATGACCGTTTATCGGCTGGTGCACTCGGGTGAGCTGCCCGCCGTGCGGGTGGGCAAGTCGTTCCGGGTGCCCGAAAAGGCTGTGCACGAGTACCTGCAAGGTGCCTACTTCGACGTCGGATAGCAGCTCAGTGCGGCGCGCCGCTCCGTTGAGGGCGGCGGCGGGGCGGGGTCTGGGCGGTCGCCGGGCATGCGCTAGCCATGCCCGCCGACCGGCCCGCGTCAGGACGCGGGTAACCTGGTAGACCGCTCGTGCCTGTGCGCTCCACCCGTTGGACGCTGCGCCGGGCAGCGTGACCGACGACAACTGAGGAGCGCCCATGGGTTCCGTGATCAAGAAGCGCCGCAAGCGCATGTCCAAGAAGAAGCACCGCAAGTTGCTTCGCCGTACGCGAGTGCAGCGTCGTAAGGCCGGCAAGTGAGCCAGCCCCACAGCTGATGGCCGTGGCCCGTCCAGTCTCTGGACGGGCCACGTCCATGTGGTGGGCCTTCTCCCCCGATTGAGTGAGGCGTGAGCCGCAATTCCCGGGTGGCGTTGTAAATACGAAGTAAGACCTGGTCAGGCCACCCCCTGGCGCCAGTAACATCGGTGGGGCGTCCGCGCGATGCTTTCAAATGAGTGCAGGCTCGTGCACTTCGGGTGATCGTCCACCCCTCCTCACGCCCAGCCGAACAGCCCAGCCGCACAGGGAGTCCCATGCCGTCGAACATCGTGCTCGTCACCGGGGTCGCCGGGGACCTGGGCGGGAAACTGCTCGCCCGCCTCGGCACCAACTCCGCCTTCGAGCGCGTGATCGGCGTCGACACCGCGCCACCCGCGAAGGACGTGCTGCAGCGGATGGGCAACGCGGAGTTCGTGCGCGCCGACATCCGCAACCCGCTGATCGCCAAGGTCATCAGCAGCGCCGGTGTCGACACGGTGGTGCACACGGCGTGCCTGGCCCACCCGGCCGGCCCGAGCCGCCGCTCCGCCGTCAAGGAACTCAACGTCATCGGCACCATGCGGCTGCTGGCGGCCTGCCAGAGCTCGCCGAAGGTGCGCAAGCTCGTGGTCAAGTCCACCGCGGCCGTCTACGGCGCGGGGGCGCGTTCGCAGGCCGTGTTCACCGAGGACTCGGAGCTGATCCCGGCGTCGTCCAGCGGCTACGCGAAGGACGCCGTGGAGATGGAGGGTTACGTGCGCGGCCTCGCCCGCCGCCGGCCCGACATCACGGTCACGCTCGCGCGCTTCGCCAACATCATCGGGCCCGAGATCGACACGGTGCTCTCGCGCTACTTCGCGCTGCCGGTCGTGCCCACCGTCTTCGGCTACGACGCGCGGCTGCAGCTGCTGCACGCGTCTGATGCGCTGGCCGTGTTGGAACTGGCCGTGCTGCAGGACAAGCCGGGCGTGTTCAACGTCGCGTCGGAGGGGGTGCTCGGGCTGTCCCAGGCAATCCGCCGGGCGGGCCGCGTGGGGCTGCCGATGCCGAGCGCCGTGGTGCCGTCCGTGGGCAAGCTCCTGCGGGGCGCGCGCGTGGTCGACTTCTCGGCCGACCAGGTCCGGCTGCTGAACTTCGGGCGGGTCGTGGACATCACGAAGCTCAAGAAGGAGTTCGGCTACCAGCCCCGCTTCACCACGCGCGAGGCGTTCGACGACTACACCTCGGGTCGCGGCCTGCGCCCGGTGTTCGACGGCGCCCGGCTGGCCTCGCTGGCCGGCAAGGTCCTCGTGGCCGCCGCGACCGGGCAGGCCGGCCGATGAGCCCCGTGACCGGAAGTGAGGCGCACACCGTGAACGGAGGCGAGGCTCAGGTGATCCCGCTGCGCGGCCCGGGGCGGGTTTCGCAGCCTGCCGCGCCGCCGTCGTCCTCGACGGAGCCCTCGCCGGACGCGCCGGTGGTGGCTTTCCCGGCGGCCCTGCCGTCTACCGCCGAGCCGGACCCGTTGCCGGAGTCCGTGCGGTCGGCTCTGGCTTTCCTGCGAAACCGGCTGACGGGCGATTACACCGTCGACGAGTTCGGCTTCGACGCCGAGCTCACCGAGACCCTCGTGCTGCCGCCGCTGCGCGCGTTGTACGAGAAGTGGTTCCGCGTCGACACTTTCGGCGTCGAGAACCTGCCGACGGCCGGCGGCGCGCTGCTCGTGTCGAACCACTCGGGCACGTTGCCGCTCGACGCGTTGATGACCGCCGTCGCCGTCCACGACGAGACGGGCGGGCGCCACCTCCGTGGCCTCGGCGCCGACCTGGTGTTCAAGATGCCGCTGGTGGGCTCGTTCGCGCGCAAGTCGGGCCAGACGCTGGCCTGCAACGCCGACGCCGAACGGTTGCTCAGCGGCGGCGAGCTCGTCGGCGTGTGGCCGGAGGGCTTCAAGGGCATCGGCAAGCCGTTCTCCGCCCGCTACAAGCTGCAACGCTTCGGCCGCGGCGGCTTCGTCTCCGCCGCGATGCGCGCGGGCGTGCCGATCATCCCCGTGTCCGTCGTCGGCGCGGAGGAGACGTACCCGAAACTCGGCGACATCCGCCTGCTCGCCCGGCTGCTGGGCCTGCCGTACTTCCCGGTCACGCCTTTCTTCCCGCTGTTCGGCGCTCTCGGTGCCGTCCCGCTGCCCACAAAATGGACCATCGAGTTCGGCGAGCCCGTCCGCACGGACGACTTCACCCCGGACGCCGTCGACGACCCGATGCTGGTGTTCACGTTGACCGACCAGGTGCGGGAGTCCATCCAGCAGGCCCTGTACCGCCGCCTCGCACAGCGCAAGAACATCTTCCGCGGCTGAGCCGGCTCAGCCCCCCAGCGCCGGCGTCAGCGGCGCCGGTAAGCCATCCCCGCCGCCACGGCACCCGCCAGTGCGCCGGCGCCCAGGACCGACGGGACGCCGATCTTCGCTGCCTTGCGGCCCGTGCGGAAGTCGCGGATTTCCCAGCCGCGGGCGCGGGCCACGTCGCGCAGGCCGGAGTCCGGGTTGATGGCCACGGCGGTGCCGACGACCGACAGCATGGGGACGTCGTTCTGGGAGTCGGAGTACGCCGTGCAGCGCTTGAGGTTCAGACCTTCGCGCGAGGCGAGCGCGCGGACGGCGTGGGCCTTCGCGCGGCCGTGGAGCAGGTCGCCGACCAGCCGGCCGGTGTAGACGCCGTCCTTGGTTTCCGCGACGGTGCCCAGGGCACCCGTCAAACCCAGGCGCCGGGAGATGATCGCGGCGAGCTCGATGGGCGTGGCCGTCACGAGCCACACGCGCTGGCCCGCGTCGAGGTGCATCTGGGCGAGCGCGCGGGTGCCGGACCAGATCTTGTCGGCCATGAGCTCGTCGTAGATCTCTTCGCTGATGCTCGTGAGCTCTTCGACCGTGCGACCGGCCACAAAGGACAGTGCGCGTTCGCGGTGGGACTTGATGTCCTCCTTGTTCTCGCGCCCGCCCAGGCGGAACTTCACCTGCTGCCACACGAAACCGGCGAGATCGGCGGACGTGAAGAACTTGCGCGCCGCCAGGCCGCGCGCGAAGTAGAAGATCGACGCGCCCATCATCATTGTGTTGTCCACGTCGAAGAACGCGGCCGCGGTCAGGTCCGGCGGGGCCGGGGGCACGGCGGGCTCGGCGTTCGCCGTGATCTGAGCGGCCTCGGCCGAAGCCTCGCCCGCGAGCGTGGCGAGCCGTTCGAGCTCCTGACTCTTATCCTTGCCACGCCAAGCTGACACGCACACCGCCTCCACGTTCGGGCACGTCCCGGCGGCCGGGAACGGCCGGGTCCTGACGCACAGCGTAGCGACCACGCGACTCACCCGTTCCAGGTGTGGTGAGGCCCTCGATCAGGGGTTGCCGCCGCGCCGCGTGATCACCCGACGACGATCGGCGGAAGGCCCGGCAGCAGCGGCGGGATCGAGATCAACGGGGGCGGGCTGGTCGTCGGCAGCCTCGGCGTCGTCGGCGCGGTGATCGGCGGCGAGAACACCGGCGGCGGAGCCGTGGCGCTGCCGCGGGACGTCGGCGTCGGCGTGCTCGACACGGCCAGGTCCGGTGCCGCCGACGTCTCGGTCGCCGGCGGCACCCCGATTTCGGTCGGCGTAGGGGTGGGGCTGGGGGACGAAGGAGAAGCCGGCGCCGACGCGCCAGGACGCGGGGGCTGCTGTGTACACGCGCCCCGCGCCGGAAGCAGGCCCAGCTCGTCGGAGCTGCCGGTGGTGATCTCGTAGCAGTTCAGCCGCGACACCAGCGCCGACGTCCGCTGCTGCACCCGTGTGAGCAGTCCGCGCGCGCCACTCAAGTCCGCGCGCGCGGACGTCGGGATTCGCGGCTGCTCGGCCGCGAGCAGCCGCGCCTGCTCCTTCGTCCACGTCTCGAGGTCCGACAGCTGTGTCCGCCCGCTGCCGCCTGTCGCCAGGGCCGTCAGCGCCGTGACGCCCGCGCGGACGTCGCTGCCGAAGTCACCGAGAGCCGTCCGGTACGCCGAAGGAGACGCGTCAGTCATCAGCCCCAGCTCGCTCACGCGGTTCGCCGCGAACTCCAGGTGCTTGCGCGCCTTGGCCTCGGCGCCGAACGTCAGCCCCAGCGAGGTCTCCTCGCCCGCGCGCTTCACGGTGTACAGCGCGTCGCCCGGCATGGCGTTGCGCGAAAGCAGCAGGGTCAGCCCCGCCAGCCCCAGAACGAGCGCGATGCCCGCCGCCACCAGATCGACCATCCGCGGCCTCCGGCGCCGCCGGACGACGGGCTCGCCGAGCCGACCCTCGATCTCCGCCCGGATGCGCTCGCGGGTCTCGAGGTCCGGCGCGCCCGCCGCGCCCAGTGCACGCAGGGCGGCGACCACGGCCAGCTCGTCGGCGAACTCGCCGTCGCGCTCCACGGGCGACGGGTCCAGCGCGCGATCGAACCGCTCGTTGTCGGCTCGATCCCGCGAAAACCACCCGGGCACGCCCACGGTGCTGCTCCGTCTCCACAAAGCTCTGCAAGCCCGGCCCTGACCGCCGGTCTGCGTGGAGAAACGATTAAGAAGACGAAGAAGTTACGGTTGCGCCCGGACGTGAAAAAAGTCAGCGCAGTCCATTGGGCAGCAATTGGGCCAGACGGCGCACAGCGCGGTGCTGCAACGCCTTGATCGCGCCCTCGTTGCGGTGCATCACCTGGGCCGTCTCCGCTACCGACAGCCCCTGCAGGAACCGCAGCACGATGCACTCGCGCTGGTCCTCGCCCAGCTCGGCGACGCAGCGCAGCAGCTCCGCGCGCGTGGCGCCCGCAATGGCCTGCTGCTCCGGCCCGGCCTGGGCAGCGGGACCGACGGCCGAAACCGGCGCCGCGCCCGGCTCGCTCACCTCGTCGGTCACGACCTCGAGGCGGAAGCGGCTCGACTTCACGTGGTCGAGGATCAGGTTCCGGGCGATCGTGACGAACCAGGCGCCGACGTCACGGCCCTGGTAGCTCACCGACGTGATCCGGCGCAGTGCGCGCAGGAACGTCTCGCTCGTGACGTCCTCGGCCAGCTCACGGTCGCCGAGGCGGAACAGTGCGTAGCGGTAGACGACGTCCACATACCGGTCGTAGAGCTTTCCGAACGCCGAGGAGTCGCCCTCCTGTGCTTCGCGTACGAGGTCCCAGGCCTCGATCTTGGCGGTTTCGGCCGGGTCCGGGGCCTGCGCGGCCTCGGTCGCGCGGGTCAGCGGGACGGCGGCGGGGCGCCCGAACGCACGTTCGGCGAACATCACGACGGGGCCGCGGTTCGCGGTGGTCGGCAGGGTCACAGGGCGGCACCTCCTGCGGTCCGAAGGCCGGCTGGGCGGCCTTCGCGATGGGCAGTGCCCCTGTCTCCCAGACGAGCAGGGAGGGGCCGCGCTGCGTGTTCCACACCCGCATAAACGGCGCAGACCAGCAAGTTCGTCACGGTGACTCCCTCTCTCACGTCACCTGGCAGTGATCAACGCCACCCAGCGACGCAGTGCAGCATACGTGTAGTTACCGCGAAGTAGGTAGAGGTCCCGCGGTACCGGAGGTGCGACGATCGCGCGCCATCCCCGTTACGGGTGACAAGATGACAAAGGGCTACAGCAGGAAGGGGGCCCGGTGGAGGGTGTCGCGCAGCTGCTCACCAAGGCGGCGGCCAGGTGGGCGGACGAAACGGCCATCACCGAGACCGGCACGGGGGCCACGCTCACCTGGCGGGAGCTCGACGAGGCGGCCCACGCGCAGGCGCGGCGGCTCGTGGAAGCCGGCGTGGAGCCGGGTGACCGGGTCGTGCTGCGGCTGCCGACGTCGGCCGATTTCGCCGTCGCCCTGTACGGCGTGCTGCGCGCCGGCGCGGTCGCCGTGCCGCTGTCTCCGCACGCGCCCGCGCCGGAGCTGGCGCAGCTGTTGACGCATTGCGACCCGCGGTTCGTGATCCAGCGCGACGATGTGGACGACACTGAGCTGCCCGAAGTCCTCACGGCGTTGTCCCCGCGCGGCGAGCTCGGGGGAGACCCCGTGGACCTCGGCCGCGGCGGCGAGGACATCGCGGTGATCTCCTACACCTCCGGCACCACCGGCCCGCCGCGCGGCGTGCTGCTCTCGCACCGCGCGCTACTGGCGAACCTCGAGCAGCTCAGCCGGGTCGAGGGTGTGCTGGTGCACGAGGACCGCGTGCTCGTGACCATCCCGCTCTTCCACGTCTACGGCCTCGGGCCCGGCCTGCTGCAGGCGACGTCCGTCGGCGCGACGCTGGTGCTCTCCGAGCGCTTCGAGCCGGCGAAGACGCTGGACGACTGCGCCGAGTACCGGGTCACGTCGATCGTCGGCGTGCCGACCATGTACACGGAGTTCGCCGACCTCGGCGCCGAGGAGCTGGCGCGCGGGCTCGCGACCGTGCGGATGCTGACCTCGGGCGCCGCGCCGCTGCACCCGCGCGTGCTGGCGGCGATCCGCGAGGCCACCGGCCACGACGTCTACGAGGGCTACGGCCTCACCGAATGCGCGCCCGTGGTCACATCGACGCTGGTCACGGGCTACCCGAAGCCCGGCTCGGTCGGGCGGCCGCTGCCCGGCATCGAGTTGCGGCTGGTGGACAGCGACGGCACCGAGGAGGGCGTGCCGCTCGACCCGGACGACGTCGCCGATGTCTTCGAGTCCGGCGGCGACACCGGCCTGGTGTCGATCCGCGGCGCGAACCTGTTCTCGGGCTACTGGCCCGACGGCGCGCACGGCCCCGACGCCGAGGGCTGGTTCCGCACCGGCGACGTTGGTTACCTCGACCTCGACGGCGACCTGCACCTGGTCGACCGCGCCAACGACCTGATCATCGTCAACGGCTTCAACGTCTACCCCCACGAGGTCGAGGACGTGATCTCGCGGCTGCCAGGCGTGGCGGAGGTCGCCGTGGTCGGGGTCGTCGACGAGCGCAGCGGCGAGGCCGTGAAGGCCGTGGTGGTGCCGGCGGAGGGCGCGGCGCTGTCGGAGCAGCAGGTGAGCGACCAGTGCGCGGCGAACCTGGCCGGGTACAAGGTGCCGCACCTCGTGGAGTTCGCGGAGAACCTGCCGCATTCGGCCACCGGGAAACTGCGGCGGCTCAAGCTGCGCTGACGCGGTTCTAGACTGCGGTGGTGCATCAGGTGACGGTGATGACGCGCGCCGGCTGCCACCTCTGCGAGGTGGCCGAGGCCGAGGTCGCGCGGATCTGCGGCGAGCTCGACGTGCCGTGGGAAGTCGCGGACGTCGACAGTGACGCCGGGTGGCGAGCCGAGTACGGCGACCAGGTTCCGGTGATCCTCATCGACGGTGCGGAACACGGGTACTGGCGCGTGGAGGAAGAGCGGTTCCGCCGGGCACTGAGCGGCTAGTTCCGCCCGATAGTCCGATGCGGTAATCAAGTCGTAAGGGTTCCCGGCGGTATCGGGGCCTGAGCCCGCCGAAGATGGTGGGGTGAGCGCGTTGAAAGAAGCCCCGCAGGTCGTGAACCCCCCGGAGTCGCGACGGCTGTCGTTGCCGATCGCGTCGTTGATCGGGCTGGCGGCCTTGGTCACCGCATTGGGCGCGGGTCACCTCATCGCCGGCTTCGTCGGTTATAACGCGTCGCCGTTCGTGGCCGTCGCCGACTTCGTGATCGCGCACAGCCCGCACGCCGTGGTGGTGTGGGCGGAACAGACGCTCGGCACGGCGGACAAGACCGTGCTGAAGATCGGCCTGGCCGTGGTGCTGGTGCTGTTCGCGGTGCTGGCCGGGCAGGTTTCGCGCCGGACACCGCGGGGCGGCCAGATCGTGGTGGTGCTGCTGGGCATCGCCGGTGTCGCGGCCGTCTACGAGCGCACCGACGTCGGGCAGCTCGCGCTACTGGCGCCCGTGGTGGCACTGGCGGCTTCGGCGTTCGTGTTCACCTGGCTGCACCACTACGCGCTGCCGCCGACGTTCGACGACAGCCGTCCGCCGAAGGGTCCGACGCGGCGGCAGGTCCTGTCGCGCGGGATCGGCGTGGCGGCGGGCGCGGGGGTCGCGGCCGTCGCCGGGCAGGCGATCTCGAGCACGGGCAGCGCCGACTCCTCGCGGGAGGCCGTGGGACCGCTCGTCGCCGCGCGCAAGGCCCCGCCGTTGCCGCCGGACGCCGATTTCCAGAAGCTGGGTTCGCCGCCGTTCATCACGCCGAACTCGGACTTCTACCGCATCGACACGGCGTTCGTGGTGCCGCAGGTGCGCACCGAGGAGTGGAACCTGAAGATCCACGGCCTCGTCAACCGCGAGGTTTCGTTCTCCTACCACGACATCCGCTCGCGACCGTTGGTCGAGCGCGAGGTCACGTTGACGTGCGTCTCGAACGAGGTCGGCGGGGACCTGATCTCCACGGCCAAGTTCATCGGCGTGGACCTCGTCGACCTGCTCGACGCGGCCGGCGTGCAGACGGGCGCGGAACAGATGTACGCGACGAGCATCGACGGCTTCACCTGCAGCACCCCCGCCAAGATCGCCCTCGACCCGACGCGTGGCGCCATGCTCGCCATCGGCATGAACGGCGAACCCCTGCCCGTCGAACACGGTTTCCCGGCGCGCATCGTCATCCCCGGCCTGTACGGCTACGTCTCCGCGACGAAGTGGGTCACCAGCCTCGAGTTCGCGAAGTGGGACGACCGCCAGTCCTACTGGCTGCAGCGCGGCTGGGCCGAACAGGCGCCCATCAAGACCGAGTCGCGCATCGACACCGCGAAGGTGGTCTCGGGCAAGCTCCGCGTCGCCGGCACGGCGTGGGCCCAGCACATCGGCATCGCGAAGGTCGAGGTGCGCGTGGACCAGGGCCCGTGGCAGCCGACCACCCTGTCGACCGAGGTCAACAAGGACACCTGGCGCATGTGGTGGGCCGACCTGGCCGTGCCGTCGGGCAGCCACACCGTGACCGTGCGCGCGACCGACCAGTCGGGCTACACCCAGACGGAGCAGGCCGCGGATCCCGTGCCGGACGGCGCTTCCGGCTGGCACTCGGTGATGGTCAACGCCTGACGCGTTCTCAGCCGAGCCGCGGGTGGGTGAGCAGCTCCCCGAGCTGCTCGCGCGCGGCCCCACGCGGTGGAGTCGAACCGCCCTTCGTCCCACACGAGGACCTCGCCGCCGTCGATGTGAACCGGACGCCGGGCGGGCGGTGAGCCAGGCCTGCGCCTCGGAGGCGAGGGCCGTGTCGCAGTCCGGCGCAGGCACTCGAGCCCGTACCCGCCGACGACAAGCCAGGACGAGGTGCCGGTACCAGTGCCTCCACCCCAACGCCTGACGGGTTCCAGCCCGGGAGCTTCTGCACGATCCGTGCCGCGACTGTGTCGGTGAGGTCGCACGCCTTCGTGTGCAGGGCGGACAGCGGGTTCGGGCCGAGGAGCATCGCGGCCGAGAACAGCTGGGTCCGGGTCGTCGTCGACGAGCACCACGTCGACGACGCAGCCGTCGCCGGTCGCGACGGGAGGCCGCTCGAAACGGTGGTGGGCACCTGGATCCCGCTGCTGTACTGGCAGTGCGAGCCGCTCGCCGCAGGGGCGGCGACCAGGGAGCCGACAAGCCCGGAGAGGCCTGCGCTGGAGATGAGCCCGCACGTGGACCCGCACCGAGCCGCTATGTCGTAGGGCTGCCTGAAGCACACGCGGTGGCCGAAACAGCGAGGGCCGACGGCAAACTTCGGCGGCGAGCATCCTCACCGGCCGTGGACCCCGCTCAACAGCGGCACCAGTTCCGCCAGGTCCGCCACCGCAGGCTCCACCCGCCGGGTGTCGAACCGGCCGCCGTCCCACGTCTCGGCCATGCCCGCGACTACGCGGAAGGGGCGAGAGTGCCGGCGCAGCCAGTCCCGCAGGCGGGCGTCACCGGGCCGTAGGTCACCCAGTCCTGGTCGAACGAACGGCTCGTCGCCGGTGCCGGCGCGTTTGAAGCCCAGGTCGCGAGCGAGCCGGCCCAGGGTGTCGCGCGGGGCGGCGGAGACCTCGGGCGCGGGGAAGGGCAGGCGCACGCCCGTGAGCTGCGTCCAGCGGCGCCGGGCGCGGTTCTGGTGGCCGACGACCTCGCTGTACTCGAACGACAGCACCTCCAGCTCACGCCAGCGTCCGGCGACGGCGTGCCGGGTACGGCGGCGCCGGCCGTAGCCCTCGAACGGGCGGCCGTAGCAGCGGCCGACCAGGTCGGGCTCGCATTCGGTGAAGGACCAGCCGCGTTCGGCGGCGAAGGACTGGACGGCGGCGCGGTGGCGCTGGTAGCGCCGGTAGTACAGGTAGGCGCCGCCGAGGACGACGATCGGGGAGACCACGTACCAGATCCAGTGGGCGGCCATCAGGCTGAACAACCTCCGAAACGCGGGCAGGGCGCGGACGATCTTGCCCACGCGACCCCCGTGCCCGGCGCCACTCGCTCCGCCGCCACCTGATCGGGCGCAGGTGTGCGCCGCGTCATGTCGATGACCAGTGACTTTGTGCGTGCGTTCACAAGTGGACTACCGTAGGGAGTCGTCCCGCAAAGGCCCGGCATTGAACCGGACTCCCGTCGCGGGGTCAAGAGATGCGACCCAATCTTGAGGAGAGGCCGGCGTGGTGACACAGCGGGGGAGGCGCAGCGGTGCCGAACCGCCCGCTGAACCACCCCGCCGGGCTGCGAAGGGCAACGGCCGCGCCCGGCGGGCAACGCCTGATGCCGACAACGCGCCCACAGCAGAGATGCCCGCTGTCGACAGCGCTGTCGAGACCGCCGTCCGCGCCAAGCAGATCCCCGAAGCGGCCGTCGCGCGCCTCGCCGTTTACCTCCGCGTCCTGTCCGGCATGGCCGAGCAGGGCGCGACCACCGTCTCCAGCGAAGAGCTCTCCGCGTCCGCGGGTGTGAACTCCGCCAAGCTGCGCAAGGACCTTTCCTACCTCGGCTCGTACGGCACGCGTGGCGTCGGCTACGAGGTGCAGGTGCTGGTCAGCCAGATCGAACGCATCCTCGGCCTCACCCGCCAGCACCGCGTCGCGGTGGTCGGGATCGGTAACCTCGGCCACGCGCTGGCCAACTACGGCGGGTTCCCCGGCCGCGGGTTCCCCGTCGAGGCGCTGTTCGACCTCGACTCCGACCTCATCGGGGTTCCCGTAGGGGGTCTGCCCGTCTCGCACCTCGACGAGATCCCGCGCGTCTGCTCCGAACGGCAGATTTCCATCGGGATCATCGCCACACCTCCTACCGCTGCGCAGTCCGTGTGCGACAGGCTGGTAGCGGGCGGCGTCCAGTGCATACTGAACTTCGCGCCGGTGGTGCTCCAGGTGCCGGCGCACATCGAGGTCCGCAAGGTCGACCTGGCGGTCGAACTGCAGATCCTCTCGTTCCACGTGGCTCGCCGTGCCGATGACGCCCTGGCAATTCAGGGGAATACCGGGTTACCCGACGCCGGCCTGCCGATCGACAATGGCAGTAACGGCAGCGGCAACGGACAGGCAGACGGCGGTCTTGGAATGGTGGTGCGCGGATGAGCGTGTTGGCGGTCGGGCTCTCCCACCGAAGTGCGGAGCTGACCACGCTCGAACGGGCCGCCGTGCCCGCCGAAGAGGTCACGAAGGTCCTGCACGAGCTGCAGCAGGCCGAGCACGTGAGCGAGGCCATGCTGGTCTCCACGTGCAACCGCATCGAGGTCTACGCGGTGGTCGAGACGTTCCACGGCGGCGTCAACGACGTCTCCGACGTCCTCGCCCGCCAGGCCGGCATGGAGCCGGCGGAGCTCTACGACAACCTCTACGTGCACTACGCCGGCGCGGCCGTCGAGCACCTGTTCTCCGTGACGTCGGGCCTCGACTCGATGGTCGTCGGCGAGACGCAGATCCTCGGCCAGGTCCGCTCGGCCTACGCCACCGCCCGTGATGCCGGCACCGTCGGGCGCACGTTGCACGAGCTGATCCAGACGACGCTGCGCGTCGGCAAGCGCGTGCACTCCGAGACGGGTCTCGACCAGCTGGGCGCCTCCGTGGTGTCCGAGGCGCTGGCCGCCGCGGGCGACCTCCTGGGCAAGCACGCCCTGATCGTCGGCGCCGGCTCGATGGGCGCGCTGACCGCGTCGCACCTGCGCAAGGCCGGCATCGGCGAGATCACCGTGGCCAACCGCACCGAGGCCAAGGCGGCGCGCCTGGCCGAGAAGACCGCGGTCGAGGGCGTGCCCGCGCGCGCCGTGCCGTTGTCCGAGCTGGCCGACGCCGTGGCGAAGGCCGACGTCGTCGTGTCGTGCACCGGCGCGCAGGACGCCGTCTTCCTGGCCGAGCACGTGCCCGCCCGCGGGGGCCGCCCGCTCGTGGTGTGCGACCTCGGCCTGCCGAAGGACGTCGACGCCGGCGTGGCCGACCTGGTCGACGTGACCGTCGTCGACCTCGAGACGATCCAGCGCCGCATGCGCGACGCCGGCGCCCCGACCACCGAACGCCAGACGATCAAGGCCAACGGCATCGTGCTCGACGAGGTGCGCGACTACCTCGCCGGCCAGCGCAGCGCCGAGGTCACGCCCACCGTCACCGCGCTGCGCCGCCGCGCGGCCGAGGTGGTCGACGCGGAGCTGCTGCGTCTGGACAACCGCCTCCCGGACCTCGACACGCAGGTCCGCGAAGAAGTCGGCCGCACGGTTCGCCGTGTCGTCGACAAACTGCTGCACGCGCCCACAGTGCGGGTGAAGCAGCTGGCCGCCGAGACGGCCGACACCGACTACGCCAACGCGTTGCGCGAGCTGTTCTGCCTCGACCCGCAGGCCCCCGCGGCTGTGGCGAGCCCCACCGCCGTGCCGCCAGACATCGAGAAGAAGTAAGCAGTGGACAGAGTGATTCGCATCGGGACGCGCGGTAGCAAGCTCGCCGTTGCGCAGACCGAGACCGTGGCCGACAAGATCCGCGCCACCGGCGCCGAGGTCGAGATCGTCCGCGTGACCACCCCCGGCGACGTCTCCAGCAAGCCGATCCCGCAGATCGGCGTCGGAGTGTTCACCTCGGCGCTGCGGGAAGCCTTGCTGCGCAAGGAAATCGACGTCATCGTCCACTCGTACAAGGACCTGCCCACGGCGCCGGCGGCCGGCATCGTGCTCGCCGCCGTGCCGCCGCGCGAGGACCCGCGCGACGCGTTGATCGCCCGCGACGGGCTCACGCTGGGTGAGCTCCCGCCCGGTTCGAAGGTCGGCACGGGGGCGCCGCGGCGCACCTCGCAGCTGCTCGCGCTGGGCCTCGGTTTGGAAATCGTGCCGATCCGGGGCAATATCGATACCCGCATGCGCAAGGTGACCGACGGTGAGCTCGATGCCGTGGTGCTCGCGCGTGCCGGACTGGCCCGGATCGGTCTGGTGGGGGCGATCACCGAGACCCTCGACCCGATCCAGATGCTGCCCGCTCCCGCGCAGGGGGCGCTGGCGGTGGAGTGCCGGGCCGAAGACGTGGACGTGGAGCACCTGCTCGCGTCCAGTTTGGACGACGAGGGCACGCGGGCCGCGGTGACGGCCGAGCGTTCCCTGCTGGCCGCGCTCGAGGCGGGGTGTAGCGCACCCGTGGGTGCGCTCGCCGAGATCGTCGAGGACCTCGACTCCGAGGGCGCGGTCGTGGAACGGATCTCGCTGCGCGGCACCGCGGCCGTCGAGGGCGAGAACGGCGCGGTCGACATGCTGCGGGCTTCCGCACTCGCCGACTTCGCCGAGGCAGAGCAGCTCGGCCGGACGTTGGCCGCCGAGCTTCTCGACCTGGGCGCCGGCGCACTGCTGTCCGGCCCCACCCAGTGACGCACCCCGCACCGCATCCGAACGACCAGCACCACACACCTGCGGCCGATGACGTATCCGGCCGCCTGACAGGAGAAACGCCAGAGATGACCCCCGCTCGCAAGACCGCTGGGCGCGTCGCCTTCGTGGGCTCGGGCCCCGGTGACGCCGGGCTGCTCACAGTCCGCGCCCAGGAGCTGCTCGCCAAGGCCGAGGTCGTGGTGACCGATCCCGACGTGCCTGCCGCTGTCCTCGCCTTCGCCGCCCCCGGCGCCGAGGTCCGGCCCGCCGTCGGTGAGCCCGCCGACGTGTCGAAGGACTTGACCACCGAGGCCAAGGCCGGGCGGCTCGTGCTGCGCCTGGTCGCCGGCGACCCGCTGACCACCCCCGCCGTGGTGAACGAGGTGCAGGCCGTGGCCCGCACGTCCGCCGTGTTCGAGGTGATCCCGGGCGTTTCCCCCGGCGCCGCGGTGCCGGCCTACGCCGGTGTCGCACTGGGCGGCACCCACACCGAAGTCGACGTCCGCGGCGAGGTCGACTGGGCGGCGCTCGCCGCGCAGCCCGGCCCGCTCGTGCTGCACGCCACCTCGGCGCACCTGGCCGAGGCCGCGAGCCGGCTCACGGAGAAGGGCATGCCGCCGTCCACGCCCGTCGCCGTGACGGCCAACGGCACCATCAACACCCAGCGCACGCTCGACTCCACCCTCGCCACGCTTGGCAACGACGCGGGTGAGCTCGTCGGCCCGCTGATCGTGACCGTCGGGCAGGCCGCCGGGCAGCGCTCGAAGCTGTCGTGGTGGGAGTCGCGCGCGCTCTACGGCTGGAAGGTCCTGGTGCCGCGCACCAAGGAGCAGGCCGGCGAGATGGCCGACCGCCTGCGCAGCCACGGCGCGACCTCGCACGAGGTGCCCACGATCTCCGTCGAGCCGCCCCGCAGCCCGGCGCAGATGGAGCGCTCCGTGAAGGGCCTCGTCGACGGCCGCTATCAGTGGATCGTCTTCACCTCCACCAACGCGGTGCGCGCGGTGTGGGAGAAGTTCGAAGAGTTCGGCCTCGACGCCCGCGCGTTCTCCGGCGTGAAGATCGCCTGCGTCGGCGCCTCGACGGCCGCCAAGGTCCGCTCGTTCGGCATCATCCCCGAGCTGATCCCCTCGGGTGAGCAGTCGTCCGAAGGCCTGCTCGCCGAGTTCCCGCCGTACGACGACGTGCTCGACCCCGTGGACCGCGTCCTGCTCCCGCGCGCCGACATCGCCACCGAGACTCTGTCGGCCGGCCTGCGCGACCGCGGCTGGGAGATCGACGACGTCACGGCCTACCGCACGGTGCGCGCCGCCCCGCCGCCGGCCGAAACCCGCGAGATGATCAAGACCGGCGGCTTCGACGCGGTCTGCTTCACCTCGTCCTCGACGGTGCGCAACCTGGTCGGCATCGCCGGCAAGCCGCACACGCGCACCCTGGTCGCGTGCATCGGCCCGAAGACCGCGGAAACCGCCGTGGAGTTCGGCCTGCGCGTCGACGTCCAGCCGGAGAAGGCCGACGTGCCGCACCTGGTGGACGCCCTGGCGGAGCACGCCGCCCGGCTTCGCGCGGAGGGCGCTCTGCCGCCGCCGCGCAAGGCGAAGCGCGCGCGTCGGAGCTGACGGTTTCGTACCGCAAGGCCCCTTCTTGCTCCGGCAAGGAGGGGCCTTGTGCGTAGGGCGAGGGTGGAGCGCGCGAAAAGCCAGCCCTTTTTCGTCTCCCGCGGTTTCCAGACACCTTGTCAGAACGTGGTTTTTCCCGAGGGCAGCCGAAATGTGCGGCGAGCAGCGGGAGTACGGTGGACGGCGTGTTCCCCGAGCATCGACCCCGCAGGCTCCGTACCACGCCGGCCATGCGCAGGCTGGTCGGTGAAACGACGCTTCGCCCGCGTCAGCTGATTCTGCCCATGTTCGTGGCCGAAGGCATCGACGCGCCGCGGCCGATTTCGAGCATGCCGGGGGTTGTGCAGCACACCCGGGACACGCTGCGGAAGGCTGCGGTCGACGCCGTGAACGCCGGCGTGGGCGGGCTGATGCTGTTCGGCGTGCCGGAGACGCGTGACCCCGAGGGGTCCGGCGCGGTCGACGAGAACGGCATCCTCAACGTCGCACTGCGGGACCTGCGCCAGGAACTCGGGGACGCGACCGTCCTGATGGCCGACACGTGCCTCGACGAGTTCACCGACCACGGCCACTGCGGCGTGCTCGACGCGGACGGCGCGGTGGACAACGACGCGACTCTGCGTGTGTACGCGGAAATGGCCGTGGCGCAGGCGGAAGCGGGTGCGCACGTGCTCGGCCCCAGCGGCATGATGGACGGCCAGGTCGGCGTGATCCGCCGCGCGCTCGACGAGGTGGGCCACAACGACAAGGCCATCCTCGCCTACTCGGCCAAGTACGCCAGCGCGTTCTACGGCCCGTTCCGCGAGGCCGTCGACTCGCAGCTCAAGGGCGACCGCAAGACCTACCAGCAGGATCTGGGCAACGCGCGCGAAGCGTTGCGCGAGATCGAGCTGGACCTCGGCGAGGGCGCCGACATGATCATGGTCAAGCCAGCGCTGTCCTATTTGGACGTCATCAAGTCGGCGGCGGACATCTCGCCGGTTCCGGTGGCGGCGTACAACATCTCCGGCGAGTACGCGATGGTCGAGGCCGCCGCGGCCAACGGCTGGCTGGAGCGCGAGCGCACGATCCTGGAAGTGCTCACGTCGATCCGCCGCGCGGGCGCCGATCTGATCCTCACGTACTGGGCCACCGAGGCCGCCGCCTGGCTCGACTGAGCCCGCACTGGGCTAGAGTCCACGAGTGGCCGAGAAGGACGACAACACCGCCGAACCCGCGGGGCTGACCAGCGACGACCTGGCGAAGCCGGAGCCTGTGCCGAACGAAGCCGAGCAGGTCGAGCAGACCGAGCAGGCGGAGGAACAGGCGAACGAGCTCCCAGCCGGCTACCCCGAAGCGCCGCCCGTGGCGTCGTACCCCGGGTACATGCAGAACGCCGAGGAGCCGCCGAAGGCGAAGGCTCCCGGACCGGTGCAGGCCGCGTTCATCCTCACGATCGTCGCGTCCGTGGTGCTGCTGGTCGGCCAGGTCGTCACGATCTTCTTCAAGCAGCAGCTCGTCGACCAGGCCGTGAAAGCGACGCCGCCGGGCCGCAAGCTCGACATGGCGCAGCTCGAGTCCAACGCCACCTTGCTCGTGTGGGCGCTGTTCGTCGGCGCGCTCTGCTTCGGCATCATCATGGTGCTGTTCGCCTACAAGGCCCGCGAAGGCACGCGCTCGGCCCGGACCGTGGTCGCGATGCTCGCGCTGCTGGGGCTGGTGTTCCAGCTCGGGCTCGTGCGCAGCGTGTTCTCGGTGGTGTCGTCGCTGCTGCTGGTGATCCTGGTGGCACTGCTGTTCCTGCCGAGCAACAGGGACTTCTTCCCCAAGGTCGGCAAGAACCTGTAATGGACCGCACGCTCTACTCCGAACCCGGCGTCGGCTGGGTGTCCTTGGTCTGGGGGCCGCTGTTCGCGGCGCTCGGCGCGGTGGCGGAGCTGGCGACCGGCGGCCCGGTGCACTGGATCCCGTGGCTGCTGATCGCGGTCGCGCTCTGCGGGCTCACCGTCCCGTGGGTCTACGCGCGCCGGCGGTTCCTCTCGCTGGAGGTGTCCACGCAGGCGTTGCGCCAGGGCCGCGAAAGCGTCGAGGCCAAGCGGATCGCGGACGTCACCGACGTCGGCACTCCCGTCGGCGCGCGCGTGCTCGGCGGTGGCTGGAGCGTGCCGAACAAGTACGACGAGCTGCCCGTGAAGCTCGACGACGGCACGGTGGTGCTCGCGTGGGCCCGTGACGTCGAGGCGCTGAAGGCGGCGCTCACCCGGCTGGTCGAGGCGAACGAGGCGAAATGACGCAGGGCCCGAAACCTGAGAGGCTTGATCCCGTGATCGACCTTCCCCAGCCGACCGGCGCCGACCTGTGGCCCGGGGATCCGGCCAAGGCGGCGCGGCTCAACCAGCCGTGGCGCGCGTTCGTGGCACTCGGCGAGCTGGTCGTGGCCGCGGTCGTGCTGTGGCTGGCGTTCCTGCTGTGGCACGCGGGTGTCGTCACGGTCGTCACCACCGCCGGCGACGGCGCCCAGCTGGCTTCGCAGCGGTACTTCGGCGGGCACATCGCGGGGGCGCTCGCGCTCGGCGCGCTGTGTGCCGTGCTCGTGGTGGACGCGGTTCGTCAGCTGCTGCTCGCGGTGAGTGCGCGGCACCGCCGGAAGAAGCACTGAGCCCGCAACTCGAGGCGCCACATCCACAGCTGGCCCACAGGGAACCAACAGCTGACTGCTAAGCAGCGCCACCAGTGTTGCGCCCATGACGCGGCTGCGTACCCGGACATGGGTCATCAACGGGGTGCTGGTCGTACTGCTCGGCGGTGCGGCTTTCGGGATCTACCAAGCATTCACGCCGGCGGGCAACACCGCCCAGGCACAGACCCGCACCACCCCGGTGCGCCGCGGCGACGTGACCGAAACGGTCTCCGCCGCGGGCACCCTCTCGAGCGGCTACACCGGCGCCGCCAACTTCACCACCTCCGGCAAGGTCACGAGCATCGACGTGAAGGTCGGCGACGTGGTGAGCGCGGGGCAGAAGCTCGCCACGATCGACTCGACGCAGGCTGAGAAACAGCTGCAGGTGGCCAAGGACAACCTCGCCGTGGCGGAGGACAACCTCGCCACCGGTGAGGACACCTCGACCACTTCGGGCTCCGGAGGCGGCCAGGGGCAGGGCCAGCAGCAGAGCCAGGAGTCCGTCACCTCGCTGCAGGCCAAAGTGGACCAGGCGCAGCTCGACGTCGACACGGCTCAGTCGGCCGTCGACGCGACGGTGCTCACCGCGCCGGGTGCCGGCACCGTCACGGCGGTCAACGGCACCGTCGGACAGCAGGCCGGCAGCGGCGGGTCGGGGAGCTCCGCGAGCAACGGCAGCTCCGGCGGCAACGGCGGAAACGGCCAGGGCTCGTCCGCGAGCTCGTCGAGCAGCTCGTCGGCCGGCGGATTCGTCGAGATCACCGACATGACCAACCTGCTCGTGGACACCTCGGTCGCCGAGATCGACGTGAGCAAGGTGAAGGCGGGTCAGAAGGCCACCGTCACGCTCAACGCCTCGCCCGACCAGCCGATCTCCGCGTCTGTCTCGAAGGTCGAGCTCACCCCGACGACCAGCGGGAACGTCGTCTCCTACGGTGCGCAGCTCACGCTCACCAACCCGCCGTCGGGGCTGCGGCCCGGGCAGTCGGCGAGCGTGGTGATCACCGTCGCGGAGGCCGACAACGTGCTGAGTGTGCCGGCGGCCGCGGTCACCACGGCGGGCACGACGAACGTCGTCACGATCCAGGAGAACGGCCGGAACGTGCCCCAGCAGGTGCAGATCGGCGTGCGCGGTGAGTCCACTGTGGAGATCAAGTCGGGCCTGACCGAAGGCGAGAACGTGGTGCTCACGGCCGCGTCGCCGACCACGGCCACCGGCGGCGCGGGTCAGCGTGGCGTCGGCACCGGTGGGCTCGGTGGCTTCGGCGGGACCGGCGGCGCCGGCGGCGGCTTCCGCGGTGGCCAGGGTGGCTTCGGTGGCGGGGGACGCGGATGAAACCCGTGATCGCGGTCTCCGGGTTGCGCAAGACCTACGGCGCCGGCGAGACGGCCGTCCACGCGCTGCGCGGGGTCGATCTCGTGGTGCGGCCGGGGGAGTACGTGGCCATCATGGGCGCGTCCGGCTCCGGCAAGTCGACGCTGCTGAACATGCTGGGCTGCCTCGACGTGCCGACGTCGGGCAAGTACCTGCTTGACGGGTTCAGCGTCGCGGACCTCAACGAACGCCAGCTCGCCTTGCTGCGCAACCGGAAGATCGGGTTCATCTTCCAGTCGTTCAACCTTGTGCCGCGCACGAGCGCGTTGCCCAATGTGGAGCTTCCGCTGGTCTACAGCGGACTGCGCCGGTCCGCGCGGCGGGAACGAGCGCTGGCCGCGCTGGAGATGGTGGGGCTCACCGAGCGCGCCAAGCACCTGCCGAGTGAGCTTTCCGGTGGGCAGCAACAGCGCGTCGCCGTTGCGCGGGCGCTGGTGACCGGGCCGGCGCTGCTGCTCGCCGACGAGCCCACCGGCAACCTCGACCGTGCCAGCACCGAGGACGTGCTGGGCGTGTTCGACCGGCTCAACGCCCTGGGCCGCACCATCGTCGTGATCACGCACGAGGACGAGGTCGCCGAACACGCGCACCGCGTCGTGCGCGTCAGCGACGGGCGAATCGTGGCCGACGAACTCAACCGCAGCGTCGGAGTGGTCGCGTGAACGTGTTCGAGGTGCTGCGCTTCGCCGTGCGCGGCCTCACCGCCAACAAGCTGCGCTCGACGCTCACCACGCTCGGCATCACCATCGGCGTCGCGTCGGTGATCCTGCTGGTCGCGGTGGGCAACGGCGCTTCGGCCGCCATCGCCGCCAGCATCCAGGGCCTGGGCACGGACGTGGTCAACGTGTCGCCGTCTCGCGGCGGCGGGCAGGGCAGCGAGGCGCGGCCGCTGACCGTGCAGGACGCCCACGCGCTCGTGGACCCGGTCGGCGCGCCCGACGTGAAGGCCGCGTCGCCGGTGGTGAACACCAGCGCGACGGCCACATACGGGCAGACGTCGTACGACATCTCCAGCGTCGCGGGCACCGAGCCGGCCTACTTCACCACCACCAACCGCCAAATCGCCGACGGCGCGCTGTTCACCACCGAGGACGTGACGCAGGCGCGCAAGGTCGTGGTCCTGGGCCCGACCACGGCGCAGGCCCTGTTCGGCACCGCGGAGCCGGTGGGCAAGAACGTGCTGCTCAACAGCATCCAGTTCACCGTGGTCGGCGTGCTGCAGGCCAAGGGCAGCGCCGGGCTGCAGAACGCCGACGACGTCGCCATCGCCCCG
Organism: Amycolatopsis sp. NPDC023774; assembly: GCF_040639695.1. NCBI lineage: Bacteria > Bacillati > Actinomycetota > Actinomycetes > Pseudonocardiales > Pseudonocardiaceae > Amycolatopsis > Amycolatopsis sp. NPDC023774. Next base: position 489,414 of record NZ_JBFAAJ010000004.1, on the reverse strand, counting down.
ATCAGCGCGGTGCAGAACTCGCTCGCGGGTTACGGCAACCTGAGCCAGATCGCCGTGCAGGCCACGTCGGCCGATTCCGTGTCGCTCGCGCAGGCCGAGATCACCGCGATCCTCAACGCGCGCCACGGCATCCGTCTCGGCGGCCCTCCCGACTACCAGATCCAGAACTCCGAGCAGCTGCTGGCGACGCGCACGTCGGCCACGCAGACGTTCACCGTGCTGCTCGGTGCCGTCGCGGCGATTTCCCTGCTGGTGGGCGGAATCGGCGTCACGAACATCATGCTGGTGACCGTGACCGAGCGGATCCGCGAGATCGGCATCCGCAAGGCGATCGGCGCGCCGCGCTCGGCGATTCTCGGGCAGTTCCTGGCGGAGGCGACGATGCTGAGCCTGTTCGGCGGGTTCCTCGGCGTGGTGATCGGCGTGGTCGGCAGCCAGTTCAGCTTCGCGGGCATCACCCCGGTGGTGGTGCCGTCGTCGATCGTGCTGGCCTTCGCGGTGTCGGCGCTGATCGGTCTCTTCTTCGGCAGTTTTCCGGCGAACCGGGCCTCGCGCCTGCGCCCGATCGACGCCCTCCGGCACGAGTAGGAGCCTTCGCACATGTCTTCGTCCACCCAGTCGCCCGGGTTGGGAAACCCCGTCCCCGACGAGCCGACGACCGAGTTCCCGCCGGTGACGGCGCCGTTGGCTGCCACTCCCTCGGCTGAAGAGATCGTCGCCTCCCCGGCCGTCGACGGCGATCTGAACCAGGAGATGAAGCGGGTCGCCAAGCCGTTCGGCAAACCGACGTTCGTGCTGGCCGGCCTGCTGGTGATCGCCCTGTCCTTCGCCGGCGGCGCCTGGACGCACGCGGCCTTCGGCTCCGGTTCCGGCGGTGGCGGCGGTGCCGCCGCCCGCACCGGCGGCCAGCAGGGTGGCGCCCGCGGCGGCTTCGGCGGGCGCGGCACCGGCCAAGGCACGGGCCCGGGAACCGGCACCGGCCAGGAAGGCGCCGGCCAACAGGGCGCCGGTGGCTTCACCGGCGCCCGCGGCGGCGCGGGCCGCGGCACCGTCGGCACGGTCGAAAAGGTCGACGGCACCACCGTCACCTTGAAAACCCTGCAGGGCACCGACGTCACCGTGTCCACTTCGGACTCCACCACCGTCGGCCTCACCCAGCCCGGCAAGCTCTCCGACCTCAAACCCGGCGCCACCGTCACGGTCCAGGGCCGCCCCGGCTCCGACGGCACGGTCGCGGCGCAGGCGATCGTGCAGCAGCCGGCCCGCTGACCCTGTGAAACTCGATTACTTACCGTTTGGTCGGTAACCGGTTATCGTCCGCGCGAAAGGACGCGGAGAGGAGGCGTCGTGGCGATCTGGGACGTCTCACGGCTGCCGGAGCGCGAACAGTTCGACTACTGGCACGAGGTGATCTGCCGGGCGTTCGTGCCGCTGACGCCGAGCCGCAAGGAGCGCGGGGCCGGGTTCGCCTCCAGCGTGGAGATGCGGGCGCTCGCGGAGGTGAACCGGGCGCGGATCCGGTCTCAGGCGCAGGCCACGCGGCACGGGCCGCGGGAGGTGTCGGACACCGAGGGCGCGTTCTACTTCCTGAACCTGCAGCTCGAAGGCCGCTGCCACACCCGGCAGGGGGCGGCGGACTCCGTGGTCTGGCCGGGGCAGTTCGTGCTGCACCCCAGCGGACCCGAACTCGCCTTGCACGCCAAGGTGTTCGGCTCCGAAACCGCAGTTGAGGTGATCAACGACCTGGTCAAGGTCGTCGGCGTCACCGCCTACGACGAGAACTTCCCGCTCGTCCGCCATCTGATGGACGCGCTGTCGTACCCGGTCCTCGAAGGCAGCAATGTCGGCGTCCGCCGCAGGCAGTTGCAGGAGTTGATCCGGACGCCCGGCTACGACCCGCTGTCCGCCTCCGGCCTGGCCTGAGCGGCGGTCAGCGCCGGCACCAGCGGAGCGAGAGCCGCTCGCAGCAAGTCCGGCAGCGAGCCCGACACCACGACCAAACCCGAGGTCACGGGCTGGGCCCACTGTTCGAGGGCGATCCGCACTGCCGCGGCGACCGCGGCCGCCAGCACGCGGGCAGTGGGCCCGTCCGGCACCCGCTCGGCCAGCACGGAGGTCAACGGCGGTTCCAGGGCCGTCGCGGAGTGCGCGTACGCGGTGCGCAACGCCGGGCTCGTCGTGATGAGCAGCAGCGCTTCGCGGGCGTCCTCGCCGGGCTCTGTGTACTGCGTGACCACGGCCTCCACCACCGCGTCCGCCAAGCCGTCCGGAGCAGCGCGGACGGCGGCCGCGACCCGCGATTCACGACCGTTGGTCACGGCGAAGACGATCGCTTCCTCCCGGCTCGAGAAGTAGTTGTTGTACGTCCGCGGCGAGACCCCGGCGGCTTCCGCGATGTCGTCGACCCGCACGTTCTCCGGCCCACGTTCCACCGCCAGCTGCAGCGCCGCCTCGCTCAACGCCGTGCGGGTGGCTTGCTTCTTGCGTTCACGCAGACCGGTCACCGGCCCAGTAAAGCCGAAAATCTGCGTATAGGCAATATTGCGTGCACGCAAGATTTGGAGTTAGCCTTGCGCCATGAGAGCCAACGGCATTGCCTACGACACCGGTTTCCTCAAGAACGGCGCCACTTCCTGGGCCGACTTCGACGCGGACGTGGTCCGGCGCGAGCTCACGATCATCCGCGACGACCTGCACTGCACAGCCGTCCAGCTCGTCGGCGGCGTCCCCGAGCGGCTGGAGACCGCCGGCCGGCTCGCGGCCGAGCTTGGCCTGGAGGTCTGGTTCTCGCCGTACCCGCTGGACCTGACCGTCGACGAGCTGCACGAACTGTTCGCCGACTGTGCCGAACGCGCCGAGCGAATCCGGCGCACCGGGGCGGAGGTCGTGTTCGTCGCCGGGGCCGAGCTGTCCGTGATGGTCCGGGGTTTCGCCGACGGCGCCACGCTGGAGCAGCGCCTCGGGTGGCTGCTCGGCAGCCCGGCCGACCGGCCCGCGCGTCCGGCGAAGGCAAGTGAACGGCTCAACGACTTCTTCCGCGAAGCCGTGACCTCGATCCGCAAGACCTTCGGCGGCAAGGTCACCTACGCGGCCATCCAGTTCGAAGGAATCGACTGGGATCTGTTCGACTTCACGACGCTGGAGCTGATCCGCTCGGCCGCTGTGGCGGACGTGTTCCGCGAGGGCGTGCGGACGTTGACACAACAGGACAAACCCGTGGTCATCACGGGGTTCGGCACGGCCACCTGGCGCGGCGCGGGTGACGTCGCGCCGCGCAGCATGGAGATCGTCGAGAACGACGAGCACGGCCGGCCGATCCGGCTGAACGACGTCTACGAACGCGACGAGCCCGGCCAAGCGCGATACCTGACCGAGCTGCTGGAGATCTTCGAAGAAGAAGGCGTGGACGGCGCGTTCGTCTACCTCTTCGCCCTGCGCACGCACCCGCACCGTCCCGACGGCGATCCCCGCGACGACCTCGACCTCGCGGGCGGCGGCATCGTCAAGGTGCTGGAAGGCCGCAGCGGCACGACGTACCCCGGCCTGCCGTGGGAGCCCAAGGCGGCTTTCCACGCCGTCGCCGAGCGTTACCGCATCCAGGATTAGGTGCCCGGCGGGGTGCCGCCAACCGGTGGTCCCCGGTTCCGTGTCCGATCGTGCCCGCACCGGACCCCGGACGGCGGTGATTCCGGGGAACTCGACGCACTGTTTTCGACCTGGTTTCCCTGCTGTGGCCCTGAATTTTCGTCGAAGCCGGTGGGTTCGAGGCCGAGACGTCGTTGAAGGTCGCCGAAGCGGTGCCGGAGTGCGCAGTGGTGGCGTGTGAGGAAAACCCTTACGCGCAATAGAAGTTCACCGCTGCCACGGATACGCCGCGTGTGGTGTGGACTACCGCCACCAAGCGCTGGCGGGTGAACCCGGCGTGGTCGCGTTCCTCGTGATCACCGACAGGGCCAGCCTCGCCGACGACCGCGTCGAGGGCTGCAACTCCCTCCTGTGCCACGGGCGACGACTGGCTCGACGACGTCGAGTACGAAGAGGTCACCGTCGCGGCCACGACGCTCGACCACGAATTCGCCGCCGTACCAGACCCGTTCGCGTTGTGGATGGACGTCGAAGGCGCCACGGAACCGGTCCTCACTGGCGCGGGGCACGTTCCTCGACCGGTGTGACCTTCTCAAGATCGAGGTGGAGGCCACCCGCTCGCGGTGGTCGCCTCGGCGCCCGCCCGCGTCCTGGCCCGCCCGGTCGGCGCGCTGGTCACCACGGCCGCCGCGGTGGCGCGCGAAGCTAGTTGAGGGTCTCGTTCAGCGCGATGATCGCCACGTTCAGCGCCGTCGCGTACACGATCCAGAAGAAGTACGGCAGCAGCAGCACCGCGGCCAGGCGTGAGCGGCGGTAGAAGAGACCGATCGTCATCAATGTGGTGAAGCCGAGCACGATGATGTCCACGCAAGCCAGCCGTGTGGAGCCGCCCGCGAAGAACAGCGGCGTCCACAGCAGGTTGAACAGCAGGCTGACGCCGTACATGGCGAAGCCCTGCGTTTCGCCGTCCGTGCGCCAGTAGACCCATCCGGCGAACGCGAGCAGCACGTACAGGATTGTCCACACAGGACCGAACAGCTTCGCCGGCGGCGCCCAGTCCGGCAGCACGAGCCGCGCGTATATCTCGGGCGCGGACGTGGCCGCGAGCGAGCCCACGATGGCGACCACGGCAACCAGCACGAAGAACACCACGAGCACGACCCAGGGGTTGCGCCTGTGCGTGGGCGTGGTCACGTTGCCCTCCCCGTTCCCGGCGGCTCGGGCCGCGCCTGGCTGGACCACCCGTGGTCGGCAGGTTACCAATCCGACCAACCGCAGGTGGGCACCAAACGGAGGTTTACCACGTTCGAAACCGTCCCCGGCGTGGCTTTGGTCGGATCGATAACGAGCAGCGCAATGGCGGACTGCGGCCCACGCGGGCGACGTCGGCCGCCGGCAACGCTCGGGGATTTGCGAGACTGGACGGGTGAGCACTGGCACCGAGCAGTCCAAGGTTTGGTTCGAACGCGCGAAGGCGGCCGTCCCGGGCGGGGTGAACTCGCCGGTGCGGGCGTTCAACTCGGTCGGCGGCACCCCGCGTTTCATGGTCCGCGGCGAGGGCCCGCACCTGTGGGACGCCGACGGCAACCGCTACGTCGACCTCGTCTCTTCCTGGGGCCCGATGATCCTCGGGCACGCCCACCCGCAGGTGGTCGAGGCCGCGCGCGCGGCCGCCACGAGCGGGCTGTCGTTCGGCACGCCGACGATCGGCGAGGTCGAGCTGGCCGAGGAGATCATCGGCCGCGTCGAGCCCGTCGAGCAGGTGCGCCTGGTCAACTCCGGCACCGAGGCGACGATGAGCGCGATCCGCCTCGCCCGCGGGTTCACCGGCCGCGCGAAGATCGTGAAGTTCGCCGGGTGTTACCACGGCCACGTCGACGCGCTGCTGGCCCAGGCCGGCTCCGGCGTCGCGACGCTCGGCCTGCCGACCTCGCCCGGCGTCACGGGCGCGCAGGCCGCCGACACGATCGTCCTGCCGTACAACGACCTCGACGCCGTGCGGAAGTCCTTTGTGGAGAACGAAGGCGAGATCGCCGCGGTGATCACCGAGGCGGCCGCGGGCAACATGGGCGCGATCGCCCCGGATGCCGGGTTCAACGCGGGCCTCGCGGAAATCGCCCACGAGCACGGCGCGCTGCTGATCATGGACGAGGTCATGACGGGCTTCCGCGTCTCGCGCGCGGGCTGGTTCGGCCTCGAAGGCGTGGCCGGCGACCTCTACACGTTCGGCAAGGTCATGTCGGGTGGGCTGCCGGCCGCCGCGTTCGGTGGCCGCGCCGACGTGATGGCCAAGCTCGCGCCGGGCGGTCCCGTCTACCAGGCCGGCACGTTGTCGGGGAACCCCGTCGCCGTCGCCGCGGGCCTCGCGACCCTGCGCGCGGCCGACGACGCCGTGTACGCGGCGCTCGACGCCAACGCGAAGCGGCTCGGCGGGCTCTTCGACGCGGCGCTGACCGAAGCGGGCGTCACGCACAACGTGCAATACGCCGGCAACCTCGTGAGCGTTTTCTTCGCAGACGGCGCCGTCCGCGACTACGCGGGCGCACAGGCCACGGAGACCTGGCGCTTTCCGGCCTTCTTCCACGCGCTGCTCGACGCCGGCGTGTACGCGCCGCCGAGCGCGTACGAGGCGTGGTTCGTCAACGCCGCGATGGATGACGAAGCGTTCGGCGTGATCGAGGCGGCCCTCCCGGCCGCCGCCCGCGCCGCCGCCCAGGCGGTCAAGCCGTGACCACTGTCGTCCACCTCCTGCGCCACGGTGAAGTCCACAACCCCGACAAGATCCTCTACGGCCGGCTGCCGAACTTCCGGCTGTCCGACCGCGGGCAGCGCCAGGCGCTCACCGTCGCGGAAGCCGTGGCGGGCCACGACCTCGCGCACGTCGTCGCGTCGCCGCTGCAGCGCGCACAGGAGACGGCGGCGCCGATCGCGGCCGCCCACCGCCTCGACATCGCGACCGACGAAGGCCTGATCGAAGCGGGCAACGTCTTCGAGGGCCAGCGCGTCGCCGTCGGCGACGGGGCGCTGCGCCAGCCCAAGGCGTGGCCGCACCTGGTCAACCCGTTCCGCCCGTCGTGGGGTGAGCCGTACGTGGAGATCGCGCACCGGATGCTCGGCGCGGTGTACCGCGCCCGCGAGCAGGCCGAGGGGCGCGAGGCGCTGTGCGTGTCCCACCAGCTGCCGATCTGGACGCTGCGCCGGTTCCTCGAGGCCAAGCGCCTGTGGCACGACCCGCGCAATCGTCAGTGCTCGCTGGCCTCGCTCACGTCGCTGATCTTCGACGGCGAGGCCCTCGTGGACATCGTCTACAGTGAGCCGGCGGGCACCACGGATCCGAAGGTGACAGGCGCATGAAGCGGACGATCGGCGCTCTGCTGGCCGCCGCGCTGCTGGTGGCGGGCTGCTCCACGGGCAAGGACGCGGTCGTCTCCGGCGGCACGTTCAGCTTCGTGTCGCCGGGCGGCCAGGTCGACATCAAGTATCCGATCGCGCAGCGCCAGACCGCGCCCACGCTGGCCGGCGACGACCTCATGAACGAGGGCAAACAGCTCTCCATCGCCGACTTCCCCGGCCAGGTCCTGGTGATCAACCTGTGGGGCCAGTGGTGTGGCCCGTGCCGCGCAGAGGCGCCGGAGCTCGAGTCCGCCAGCAAGCAGATGGCTCCGCTCGGTGCCAAGCTCATCGGCCTCGACGTCCGCGACCCGGCCCGCTCGGTCGCCCAGGACTTCGTGCGCGACCGCGGCATCACGTACCCGTCCATCTGGGACGCTTCGGGCCGCGTACTGCTGAGCCTCGAGGGCTACCCCCGCAACCTCATCCCGTCGACCATCGTGCTCGACAAGCAGCACCGCGTCGCCGCGATCTTCCTGCGGGACGTCCTGGCGTCCGACCTGATGCCGACGGTGAAGGGCCTGCTGGCCGAGAAGTAGCCCGCCCGCTCGCTCACTCGTGGCCGGCGTGGTCGGATCCGTCCGGCCGCGCCGGTAACGAGTGGGACCTTGGTCCCGTTCGGGTTGTGGCGTACGTCCTGTGAGCTGCCCCCGCCCGTCTCACGCGAAGCTCACTGCCTACTCTCAAGTGCGTGAACTCCGTGTCCGAGCTGGCGATCTCCGGACCGCTGCTGCTCGCCGCGGGCGTGGCGTTGCTGGCCGGCGCGATCTCCTTCGCGTCGCCCTGCGTGGTGCCGCTCGTGCCCGGGTACCTGGCGTACCTGGCGGCGCTGGTGGGAGCCGACGCGCCGGCGGTGAGTGCCGACGAGGAACGCAAGAAGGGCCGTTACGCCGTGCTTGGCGCCGCGGGTCTGTTCGTGCTCGGGTTCACCGTGGTGTTCGTCGCGACGCTCGGCACGCTCGTCTGGCTCGCGGACACGTTGCTGATCAACCAGGACCTGCTGCAGCGCATCGGCGGCGTGCTCACGATCGCGATGGCACTGGTGTTCCTCGGCTGGATCCCGGGCCTGCAGCGGGAGGTCCGCTCGCACCGCGTGCCGGGCGGCGGGATCTGGGGCGCGCCGCTGCTGGGTGCCGTGTTCGGACTCGGCTGGACGCCGTGCATCGGCCCGACGCTCTCGGCCGTCACGAGCCTCGCGAGCGCCACGGGCGGCGCGGCCGCGCGCGGGTACCTGCTGGTGCTCGTCTACTGCCTGGGCCTCGGCCTGCCGTTCCTGCTGATCGCGCTCGGCGCCCGCTGGGCCGTGCGTGCCACCGACTGGCTGCGCCGCAACGGCCGCCGCGTGCAGCTCATCGGCGGCGGGCTGCTGATGGTCGTCGGCATCCTGCTCGTCACCGGACTCTGGGGAGACGTCATGGGCTGGCTCCGCAACTCCGTCGCCTCGAACCTGGTGCTGCCACTGTGACCACCACCGAAGCGCCCCCGGCCAGCCCGCAGCGCCCGTACCGGCCCTCGGCCGGCAAACAGCTGCTCGCCTTCCTGCGCAACACCTGGCGCGGCCTCACGTCGATGCGCACCGCGCTCGTGCTGCTGTTCCTGCTGGCGCTCGCCGCGCTGCCCGGCGCCCTGCTGCCGCAGAACCGGCTCAACGCGGCCAAGGTCGACGAGTACATCACCAACCACGGCTGGTGGGGCACCCTGCTCGACAAGCTGCAGTTCTACGACGTCTACTCCAGCGTCTGGTTCTCGGCGATCTACCTGCTGCTGATGATCTCGCTCGTCGGCTGCCTCACGCCGCGCAGCTGGGACTACGTCAGGCAGATGCGTGCGAAGCCCGTGCTGACGCCGCGCAACCTCGCGCGCATGCCGCACCACCGCATCGTCCGCACCTCGCGCACGCCCGAGTCGATCCGTGAGGACGTGCGCAAGCAGCTCTCCGGCTGGCGCAAGATCGAGCGCGACGAGGCAGACGCTGCCGCGGGCGGCTTCTCCATCTCCGCCGAACGCGGCTACCTGCGCGAAACCGGCAACCTGCTGTTCCACTTCGGCATGCTCGGCCTGATCATCTTCTTCGCCCTCGGCAAGCTCTACAGCTACGAGGGCCAGGTCATCGTCCAGGCCGACGGCAGCCAATTCTGCAACTCCGGCATCTACAACTACGACTCGTTCGAAGCCGGCCTGCGCATCGACGGCACCGACCTCGACGCGTTCTGCGTGAAGGTCAACGACTTCACCGCGCGCTACACGCCCAGCGGCGAGGCCGACTACTACCACTCGAACATCCAGTTCCAGTCGGGCGACGACCTCAAGACCAACACCTGGCGCCCCTTCAACCTCCAGGTCAACGACCCGTTGCGCACCGCGGGCGACCGCGTCTACCTGCTCGGCAACGGCTACTCGCCCCAGTTCACCGTGACGTTCCCGAACGGCGAGCAGCGCACGCAGAACACGCAGTGGCGCCCCACCGACACGACCACGATGCTCTCGCAGGGCGCCACCAAGTTCGACCAGCCCGGCGTCACCGACGAGATCCAGCGGCGCACCAAGCAGCTCGCGATCACCGGGGTGCTCGCGCCGACGTCGTTCGTCCACGGTGGGATCCTCACCTCCACCGCGCCCGAGCTGAACAACCCGATGGTCGCCGTCGACGTGCTGCGCGGCGACCTCGGCCTCGACGCGGGCCGCGGGCAGTCGGTGTTCGAGGTCGACCAGGACCGCGTGGCCGACGGGCGCCTCAAGCGCGTCGCGCGGCAGAACCTGGCCGTCGGCCAGTCGGTCACGCTCGACGACGGCACCAAGGTCCGCTTCGACGGCGTGAACAAGTGGGTGAACCTCCAGATCTCCCACGACCCCACGCAGGTGTACGTGCTCGGCTTCGCGATCGTGATGTTCGCGGGGCTGGGTGGATCGCTGCTGGTCAAGCGGCGGCGGGTGTGGGTGCGGGTGCGCCCGGGTGACGACGGACACGCGGGTACCGTCATCGAGGTCGCCGGGCTGGCGCGCACCGACCAGGCAGGGTACGGCGAAGAGTTCCAGCGGATCAGCGAACGGCTGGTCACGGGCCGGAAAGGCAGCTGAGGCATGCAGATCAACGAGACGTTGTCCCAGTACAGCGACTGGTTCTACACCACCACGGTGGCGATCTACGTCCTCGCGCTCCTGCTGTCGCTGTTCGAGCAGGCCTTCGGCGCCAAGGGTCGCCAGGCGCACGCGCGCAGCGCGCAGAAGTCGCTGGTCGGCGCCGGCGGGCCGGTGATCGAGGACGCCGACAACCCGGCCGCGCCCGAGGCCCCGCGCGAGGTCGGCCGCCCCGAGCGCATCGGCCGCATGGGTGCCTCGCTGCTCGTGCTGGGCGCGCTGCTGCAGCTCACCGCGATCGTGCTGCGCGGCCTCGCCGTGCACCGCGCGCCGTGGGGCAACATGTACGAGTACGGCATGGCGGTCACCTTCATCACGGTGGTCGCATGGCTGATCGTGATCAGGAAGTTCCCGGTGCGCCACCTCACGGGCTTCCTGCTGCTGCCCGTGGTGATCCTGATGTTCATCAACGGCACGCTGCTCTACACCGTCGCCGCGCCGGTCGTGCCAGCGCTGCAGTCGTACTGGCTCTACATTCACGTGTCGGCCGCGATCATCGGCTCCGGCGTGTTCCTGGTGCCCGGTGTGGCGAGCGTGCTCTACCTCTTCCGCACCGCGTATGACCGCAACCCGGCCAAGTTCTCCGGCTTCGGCCCGAAGCTCCCGGCCGCCGACGTGCTCGACCGCATCGCCTACCGCGCCACGATCGTGGCGTTCCCCATCTTCACCTTCGGCGTGCTGTGCGGCGCGGTGTGGGCCGAGGCCGCGTGGGGCCGGTTCTGGGGCTGGGACCCGAAAGAGACCGTCGCCTTCATCGCGTGGGTCGTCTACGCCGCCTACCTGCACTCCCGTGCCACCGCGGGCTGGCGCGGCACGCGGGCGGCCGTGATCAACATCGTCGGCTTCGCGGTGACGATCTTCAACCTGTTCTTCGTCAACCTGGTGACTGCCGGGCTGCACTCGTACGCAGGGGTGAACTGACCGGGGGTCCACGCGGAACGTAGGCCTCCACCCGACTACCGTCGATACCTGAGGATCCAGCAGGCGGTGCGATCGGGAGGTTGGCAGCGGTGACCGGACCCAGCGAAGAGGCGGCCACCCGGGCGGAGTCCGGCGGTGTTCCAGGGCAGCCCGAGCAGGCTCAGGCACAGCCCGAACCCGCTCCGGAACCAGCGACCGATCTGTTCTCCGACGAACGCACGGACTCGACGCCGCACCCGGCCGCGGATGCGTACGAGGCCCAGCCGACCCAGGTCGTGGCCTCGCCCAACCCGAACTCGGGCCCGCACGCCGTGCCGGGTCAGCCCGTCGCTCAGCCGGGGCAGCCTGCTCAGCCGGGCCAGGTTCCGCCCGGGTACGCGCAGCAGCAGTACGACCAGAACCTCCCGCCGCTGCAGCCGCAGCAGCAGTACCCGCCCGCGGGTTACCCGCAGCAGCAACCGCCGTCGCAGCAGCAGCCTTCGGGCCTGCCGCAGCCGGGCGGCCGGCACTCGGCCGTGCCCGACGACCTCACCACCGCGCACCTGGTGAAGCAGGCCAAGCGCACGCCGCAGTCGGGCTGGCGCAAGGCGTTGTACGTGGGCACGGGCAAGTTGCTCAACCCCGGCGAGAGCCCGGCCGACACGCGCCGGCGCGAGCTGATCGCGCGCGTGAACCAGCCGCTGCGTGGGTGCTACAAGATCGCGATGCTCTCGCTGAAGGGCGGCGTCGGCAAGACCACCACCACGACCACGCTGGGCTCGACCTTCGCGTCGCTGCGCGGCGACCGCGTGGTGGCCGTGGATGCGAACCCGGACCGAGGCACGCTATCGCAGAAGATCGCGATCGAGACCACGGCGACCGTGCGGCACCTGCTGCGCGATGCCGAGAAGATCACCCGGTACAGCGACGTCCGCTCGTACACCTCACAGGGCTCCAGCCGGCTCGAGATCCTCGCCAGCGAGCAGGACCCGGCCGTGTCGGAGGCCTTCTCCGAGACCGACTACCGGCGCACGGTCAACCTGCTGGAGCACTTCTACAACATCGTGCTCACCGACTGCGGCACCGGCTTGATGCATTCGGCGATGAAGGGCGTGCTCGACGTCGCCGACTCGCTGGTGGTCGTCTCGTCGGGCTCGGTCGACGGCGCCCGCAGCGCCTCGGCCACGCTCGACTGGCTCGAGGCCCACGGCTACGGCGACCTGGTGAAGCGCTCGGTCGTGGTCATCAACTCCGTGCGCCCGAAGGGCAGCTCGGTCGACCTCGACAAGCTCTCGGCCCACTTCGGCGCGAAGGTCCGCGCCGTGTGCCGCATCCCGTTCGACGCGCACCTCGAGGAGGGCGCGGAGATCGAGCTGGAACGCCTCGGCGGTGACACACGCCTGGCGCTGCTGGAGCTGGCTGCGACGGTGGCCGACGGCTTCGGGGCACAGCAGTATCGCTAACCCTCACCCCACCGTGCCCGACACACCGCAATGTGGCGTTGGGTGCGCTGAACGCACCCAACGCCCACCTGGGGGGGGCCTAGAGCCCCCCACGCGCCACGGGGGGGGGGGAGCGAGGGGCCCCGGGGGGCGC
>NZ_JBFAAJ010000004.1:0-476795 GCF_040639695.1 Amycolatopsis sp. NPDC023774 | reverse complement strand
CCCACACCCCCCGGCGCCCTACACCCGCCATTGGGGGTGGGGGGGCGCACACCCCCCCCAACGCCACATTGCGGTGCGCTTAACGCACCGAACGCCACATTGGGCTGGGCGAAAGGTGCGCCCGAGGTCAGGCGTCCGGGTCGTCGGTGGGCCGCTTGCGCTGCTGCTCGCCGAGCTTGCGCAGGAAGTCGGGGTCGTCGTCGGGCGCGAGGGTCGGCCGTCGATCGGGCACGCCGATGCGTTGCGCCCCGAAGGCCCGCCACAACAGAACGGCGATGGTGATGGCGCCCACCGCTGCGAGCAGAGCGATCATGCCCGGTCCTTCCGTCGTGCAAGGCCTTGCCGGGTCCCCAGGTTAGCCCCAAAACCGCGAAGGGGCCCGAAACCTGGGTACGACGAAGGGTCGTGACCGGTAAGAGGTGCGGGAAGTCACCTCTTACCACTCACGACCCTCTCGTCGCGGTGGATCAGGCCTTGCGGGCCGGTTCGCTCGCGTCGGTGGTGAGCTCGGCGAGGAGCTCGTTCACCTCGGACTCACGGAACCTGCGGTGCCCGCCCGGGGTCCGGATCGAGCCGATCCGGCCGGCCGTGGCCCACCGGGTCACCGTCTTCGGGTCCACCCGGAACAAGGCGGCCACCTCACCCGGGGTGAGCAACCTTCCGCCCATCGTCGCGGTCATTTTCCGCCTCCTTAACGACCTACTTGCTATACCGGAGGCATCGGGCCTTTCGCCCGTCGCGCCGGGGTAGCCAACGCCGCAATCGTGGCACTTCACCCGTCGGGTACTCGAACGGTTGTCCTTGAGTAAAGAGCCCTTAAAGTGCAAAAGGGACATAACCTCTGGCGACCTCCCGCGTGTGAAGTCCTTGTTGAAATGGCTCTGACCAGGAGCTTTTCTTCTGCGGAACGGCGACCTCAGGTAAAGACACGCCAAAGGGGCATCGCGGGCCATAGCGGACCATCGGTGACGTTGTGACGCAGTAGACACTGTGTCTGTCGATGGGGGGCGCCTTACCTTCCCTGCGGTCCGGGGGCGCCGCGCAGCATAATGAGCCGGTGGATCAGCTGGACCGGAAGATCATCGCGGCGTTGCGGGTCAACGGCCGGGCCACCTACGCCGACCTCGGCCGCTCTGTCGGCTTGTCGGCCTCGTCGGTGCACGAGCGCGTGGGCAAGCTCGAGGCCGCGGGGGTGATCACCGGGTACCACGCGATGGTCGACCCGGGCACCGTCGGCCTGGGCGTGACGGCCCTGGTGGGCATCCACCCGACCGACACCGCCACCGACGAAGACGTGGCCGCGGCGCTCGGCGAGCTGCCCGAGGTGGAGAGCTGCTACGCCGTGGCCGGCGACGAGGCGTTCGTGGTGAAGGTGCGCGTGTCGACCGTCGACGAGCTGGAGCACACGCTCGGGCGGCTGCGGCGCATCCCCGGCGTCGGGCGCACCAACACGACGGTGGTGCTGTCGACGCGCTTCGAGGGCCGTCCGAACAACGCGGGCCTGGACGAAGAGGCCGAGAACAAGGCGTAGCCTCCCTTGATGTGAGCGAATCGCCGGAACCCGAATCGCCGGAACATCTGTCCCGTGACCTGACGCTGTACCTGGTCGCGCGCTTCGCGCTGGTGGCCGTGGTCGCCTGGGTGCTGTCGCTGGTCGGGGTGCCGCTACTGGTGTCCCTCCTCATCGGGCTCGTCGTGGGCCTGCCGCTGGGTCTGCTGCTCTTCCGCAAGCTCAACGCGCGTGTGACGGCCGGGCTGGCCAAGCGCAACGAGTCGCGGGCCCGCGCGCGGGCCGCACTTCGCGCCCAGCTGCGCGGAGAGGTCCCCACCAACCCGGGCGACGAGGCCGCGTGAGCCGGCTCCACAACCGGGCCTGGGTGCGTGAGGCCGTCCGCATCATCGAGGCCGACGCGAACCGCAGCGCCGACACGCACCTGCACGTGTTCCCGCTGCCCCAGGAGTGGGGCGTCGACCTGTACCTGAAGGACGAGTCCGTGCACCCCACGGGCTCGCTCAAGCACCGGCTGGCCCGGTCGCTGTTGCTCTACGGCCTGGTCAACGGTCAGATCGGCCCGGACACCACGCTCATCGAGGCCTCCAGCGGCTCGACGGCGGTGTCCGAGGCGTACTTCGCGCGCATGCTGGGCCTGAAGTTCGTGACCGTGGTGCCGCGGCGCACGAGCAAGGAGAAGATCGCCCTCATCGAGTTCTACGGCGGCGAGTGCCACTACGTCGACCGCGCCCCGGACATGTACCCGGAGGCCGAACGCCTCGCCGCCGAGTGCGGCGGGCACTACCTCGACCAGTTCACCTACGCCGAGCGCGCGACGGACTGGCGCGGCAACAACAACATCGCCGAGTCGGTGTTCGCGCAGATGCGGGCCGAGCGGCATCCGGTGCCGTCGTGGATCGTCGTGGGCGCCGGGACGGGTGGAACGAGCGCGACCTTCGGGCGGTATGTGCGGTACAAGCGGCACACGACCAAGATTGCCGTGGTGGATCCGGAGAACTCGTCCTTCTTCGGTGCCTGGGAGAGTGGCGCGCTGGACTATTCGACGGGGATGCCGTCGCGGATCGAGGGGATCGGCCGGCCGCGGGTGGAGCCGTCGTTTGTGCCTGGGGTGATCGATGAGATGTTCTCGGTACCGGATGCCGGGTCGCTGGCGGCGATCCGGGTGTTGCGGGAGCACACGGGGCACTGGGCTGGTGGGTCCACGGGGACGAATCTGTACGGCGCGTTTTTGTTGATCTCGCGGATGGTTGCGGAGGGGCAGGCCGGGTCTGTCGTCACGTTGTTGTGTGATGGTGGGGATCGGTATGCGAATACGTATTACTCGGATGAGTGGTTGGCGGAGCAGGACATCGATATCGCGCCGTACCGGGCCAAGTTTGATGAGTTTTTGCTGACTGGGCGGTTTGAGGGGTAGGTCCTTGCGGGGCCTTGTAGTCCTTGCAGTCCTCGCAGGGCGTGTTGCGTGGGGTGGGCGCCCCGAAGCTGGATTGTGTTGACGGCCGGAGAGCCTGTGTCAAGGCGGGAAAGCGTGCCTTGACACAGGCTCGCCGGCCGCAAAGCGGCTTCGGATCGGGGCGCCGGGCGGGGACTGGGTGCAGGTTCCGCTGAGCGGTTGGGCGGCGGTGGGCAGGTGGCGGTGGGTCGCCTGGGGTTGTGGTTGTCGTCAGAAGGCGAGTGCGAGTGCGCTGAGGACGGCCCAAGCGAGCATGGCCAGGCCGGTGTCGCGTAGTGCTGGAATGAGTTCGCGGCCGACCTTGCCGCCGCCGACGGCGCGGACGGATTTGAGCAGCATGGGTGCCGTGACCAGGGCGATGAGTTGCAGTGGGTGCCAGATGCCGAGGAGCACGGTGAGCACGTAGGGCACGGTTACCAGTGCCAGGTACAGGCGGCGCGTGCCCTTGTCGCCGAGGCGGGTGGCGAGGGTGCGTTTGCCGGACTCGATGTCGGTGGGGATGTCGCGGAGGTTGTTGGCCGTGAGGACCGCCGTGGAGAAGGCGCCGACGGCGACGGCGCAGGCCAGGCCGGCCCAGCTGATGTGCCCGGCCTGCACGTAGACGGTGCCCAGTACGCCGGCGAGGCCGAAGAACACGAAGACGGCGATCTCGCCGAAGCCGTAGTAGCCGTACGGCTTCTTGCCGCCCGTGTAGAACCACGCGCCGAGGATGCAGACGCCGCCCATGATCAGCAGCCACCAGAAGCCGGTGAGGGCCACGAGCAGCAGGCCCAGCACGCCGGCCAGGCCGAGGCACACCAGCGCCGCCGCGAGGACGGCCTTCGGGGCGGCCGTGCCGGAGCCGACGAGCCGCAGCGGGCCGACGCGGTTCTCGTCGGTGCCGCGGACGCCGTCGGAGTAGTCGTTGGCGTAGTTCACGCCGATGATCAGAGCGAGCGCGACCAGCAGCGCGAGCACCGAACGCCACCACGAGAACGCGTCCAGCGCGATCGCCGCCCCGACGCCCGCGACCACCGGCGCGATCGCGTTGGGCAGCGTCCGCGGGCGGGCGCCTTCAATCCACTCACTCACTGTCGCCATGGACCTCATTCAAGCCCATGCGATCTTCACCCGATCAGGAACCCGTAACCTGCCAGGTGAGGGTCCCGCTGGTGTTCGGCTCGTCGGCCGACGCGGCGCCCGCGCCGATGAGCAGCCCGACTGCTACAGCCGCGACCGCGAGGGCCGTCTTCGTCCACCTCGTCATACCCCGAGGCAACCGTGATCACTGGCACCCTGTCAACGATCCGGCGGGATTTCACGCCGTCCGTAGCTCGAACAGGGCTTTGACGGCCGCCCGGTCGATCTTCCCCGGGCCCCGCAGCGGCAGCTCATCCGCGAATTCGACCCGCTTCGGCGCGGCTGCGGCACCCAGCTCCTCCCGGGCGACGGCCTTGATCGTCTCGGGCGCGACCGGTCCCTCCGCAACGACCAACGCGACCACCGTCTCACCCCACTGCGGGTCCGGGACGCCGACCACGCAGGCATCGCGAACGCCGGCGATCGAACCGAGCACCTTCTCCACCGACGCCGCCGACACCTTCACGCCGCCGGTGTTGATCACGTCGTCGGCGCGCCCGAGCACCTCGACGCGGCCGTCGGCCAGCAGCCGGCCGCGGTCGGAGGTGCGGAACCAGCCGTCCTGGAACGACTCCGCCGTCAGCTCCGGCGCGAGCCGGTAACCGTGGGCCAGCACCGGCCCGGAGATCCGCAGGCGCTCGTCCGCGTCCGGCTCCACACGCACCCCGTCGAGCGGCACCCCGTCGTAGACGCAGCCACTCGCGGTCTCGCTCATGCCGTACGCGGGAACAATCCGCACGCCGGCCTCCGCAGCGCGCGTACGCAACTTCGCCGACGTCGCGGCCGCCCCGAGCACGATCCCGTCGAACGCGCGGGCCGCGGACAGCCCGGCCCCGCCGTCGTCGAGCAGCCGGACGAGCTGGGTCGGCACCAGCGCCGTGTACCTCGGCCCGTGCTCGGCCAGCACGGGCGCCGCGGCCGTGGCGAACTCGTCCGGCCGGAAGCCCGCGCCGGTCAGGAAGGCGGGTTTCGTGCCCGCCAGCCGCGCGCGGACCAGCACCTGCAGGCCGCCGATGTAGTGCGCCGGCGTGGCGAGCAGCCAGTGGCCCGCCCCGCCGAGCCGCGCGTGCGTGGCGGTGGCCGACGAGACCAGCGCACCCGGTGACAGCAGCACGCCCTTCGGTGCCCCCGTCGATCCGGACGTGGCGATGATCACGGCCGTGTCCGGTTCGACCGGCGTGCCCGGCGCCATCGCCTCGAGCACGCCGGGCGCCGCGGGGTCGGCCGAAGACAGCGGCAGCACGGCCTCTCCACCGTCCAGCGCCGCCGCCACGGCCGTGTCCAGGGCGGACACCGCTTCGGCGCTCCCGTCGAGCCACACCACACGCACAAGATCTCCCGAAGAATCAGTAGTAGTACGGGACGTCGGACCAGTCCGGGTCCCGCTTCTGCAGGAACGCGTCGCGGCCTTCCACGGCTTCGTCCTGCATGTACGCGAGCCGTGTGGTCTCGCCGGCGAAGAGCTGCTGGCCGACGAGGCCGTCGTCGATCGCGTTGAACGCGTACTTCAGCATGCGCTGCGCCGTCGGGGACTTGCCGACGATGGCCCAGCCCCACTCCAGCGCCACCTTTTCGAGATCGGCGTGGGGGACGACCTCGTTCACCGCGCCCATGTGGTGCATCTGCTCGGCGGTGTAGTCGCGGCCGAGGAAGAAGATCTCCCGGGCGAACTTCTGCCCGACCTGGCGGGCGAGGTAGGCGGAGCCGTAGCCGGCGTCGAACGAGCCGACGTCGGCGTCGGTCTGCTTGAAGCGCGCGTGTTCGGCGGAGGCGAGCGTGAGATCGCACACGACGTGGAGCGAGTGCCCGCCGCCCGCGGCCCAGCCCGGCACGACCGCCACCACCGGTTTCGGCATGAACCGGATCAAGCGCTGGACCTCGAGGATGTGCAGCCGGCCGGCGCGCGCGGGGTCGACCGTGTCGGAGGTCTCCCCACTCGCGTACTGATACCCGGAGCGTCCGCGAATACGCTGGTCACCGCCGGAACAGAACGCCCAGCCGCCGTCCTTGGGCGACGGCCCGTTGCCGGTGAGCAGGACGCAGCCGACGTCGGAGCTCATCCGGGCGTGGTCGAGGGCGCGGTAGAGCTCGTCGACCGTGTGCGGGCGGAAGGCGTTGCGGACCTCCGGACGGTCGAACGCGACGCGGACCACCCGTTTGCCGGAGCGGCTCTCGGTGGAGCGGTGGTAGGTGATGTCGGTGAAGGCGAAACCTTCGACCTCGGTCCACGCGGCGGGGTCGAACAGCTCGGAAACTCGGGCGTCATCCACGTTTGGGAGAATAGGACCTGTGGACATCTCTGCTGTGCCTGATGCCGCCTCCGCGGGAGGCAGCGCGTCGGTGGGCAACCTACCCGGAGCCTGCCGGTGAACCCCTCCACCGCGCAGGCCAGGGTCATCGTCGACGAACTGGTCCGCAACACCGTGTCCCACGTCGTCCTCTGCCCGGGCTCGCGTAACGCCCCGTTGTCGATCGCGCTCTACGACGCCGCCGCGGCGGGGCGCCTCAAGCTCCACGTGCGCATCGACGAGCGCGGCGCCGCGTTCCTAGCGCTCGGCATCGCCGCCCGCACGGGCCGGCCGTCGGCGGTGGTCTGCACCTCCGGCACGGCGGCCGCGAACTTCCACCCGGCCGTGCTCGAGGCCGACCGCGCGGGCGTGCCACTGATCGTGCTCACGGCCGACCGGCCGCCCGAGCTGCGCTCCGCCGGGGCCAGCCAGGTGATCGACCAGTACCAGCTGTACGGCAACGCCGTGCGCTACTTCGACGAGCTGGCCGTCGCCGAGCGGCGCGCCGGCCAGAACTCCTACTGGCGCAGCCAGATCTGCCGCGCGTGGAACGCCGCCTACGGCGAGTGGCGCAGCGGCCCGGTGCACCTGAACATCCCGTTCCGCGAGCCGCTGGTGCCGGACCACGACGATGACGGCGAGTGGTACGAGTCCACCGAAGGCCGCGCCGACGGCGAACGCTGGACCGAGCTGCCCGACTTCGGCGCCCTGCCGTCGTTCGTGGTGCCCTCGGCCCGCCACGGCCTCGTGATCGCGTGCGACACCGGCGTGCAGGCGGCCAGCGAGTGGGCCGAGCAGCACGGCTGGCCGGTGGTTTCGGAGACCGGTGGTCTGGGCTTGTCCGGCTCCACGGCCATCTCCGCGGGCGCGTGGCTGCTGGGCGTCGAGGAGTTCATCTCGCGGCACAAGCCGGAGCAGGTCCTGTGCCTCGGCCGGCCGACGGTGTTCCGGCAGGTCCAGAAGGTCCTCTCGGACCCCGCGGTGGAGGTTCTGCTGGTCCGCCCGGACTCCGACTGGCCCGCGCCGGCGCACAACGTCCGTCAGGTCGGCCAGTGGTTCGCCGAACCCACGAAGCCCGCCGACCCGGAGTGGCTCGCCGGCTGGCAACGCGCCGACGCGGCTGCGGCGGCGGCTGTTTCTCGCGCTCTGGCCGAGGAACCGTGGCCCAGCGGGTTGAGCGTCGCGTCGGAACTGGTGGACGCGCTGCCGCAGGGCGCTCTACTGGTGGTGGGTTCCTCGAACCCGACCCGTGATGTCGCGTTGGCCGGGACTTTGCGTCCTGACGTGCTGGTCCACCGCAACCGCGGGGTCGCCGGCATCGACGGCACGGTCTCCACGGCCATCGGTGCGGCCACCGTGCACCGCGCGCCTTCGTACGCCTTGCTGGGCGATCTGACTTTCTTGCACGACGCTTCCGGCCTGCTGACCGGTCCCGCCGAGCAACTGCCGGACCTCACCATCGTGGTCCTGAACGACGACGGCGGCGGGATCTTCTCGTTGCTGGAACAGGGCGCGCCCGAGCACGCGGACAGCTTCGAGCGAGTGTTCGGCACTCCCCACGGCGCCGATCTGGGCGCCTTGTGCGCGGGCTACCGGGTGCCCCACGTGGTGGCGACGTCGGTGTCCGAGTTCCGCGCCGCTTTGAAGCCCGCGCCCGGCCTGCGGGTCGTCGAGGTGCGTGTGGATCGCTCCCGCCACCGCGACCTGCACGCCCGCCTGCGCAAGGCGGTGGCTTCGGCCGTCGGCAACGGCTGACGTGGTTCAGCCCAGTGCGGTTCGCCACGCGTCCTGGTGGGCGTCGAGGTAGTCGGCGGTTGCGAGCCAGTACGGGCCGTCCTCGTGCCAGATGCGCGACCACGGCTGCGTGCCGGCGTTGGCTCGCAGGAAGTCGTGCATCGCCCGCGTGCGGCGGCCGAGCGCGGCCGGGAGCTCGGCTCGGTGGCGCTCGTCGAGGCCGTAGCCGTCGGTGAAGGCGCGCAGGCGGGCGGCGGATTCCGCGACCGGCCGGTCGGCACACAGGTCCGCCGCGGTCTGCGCGGCGTAGGCGAGGTCCCACACCGTCGACGCCGGTGCGGTGCAGTCCCAGTCGATCAGCACCCACCCGCGTTCGGCGCGCACGACGTTCCACGGCGCGACGTCGTTGTGGCACAGGAGTTCTTCGCGGTCCGGCGGGAGGAACCGCTGCCACGCCGCGTCCGGCGGCGGTACGAAACCGGCCAGCGCCTGGTGCAGCTCGGCCAGCGTCCGGCCGAGGGACCGCAGGTCGCCGGGGGAGTACGGGCCGCCCACCTCGCCCGGCACGAACTCCAGCACCTGCCGGCCACGCTCGTCGCGCCCCAGCGGCCTCGGCGCCGCGCGGAACCCCACCGAACTCAGGTGCGCCAGCACCGCGTCCACGGCGTCGGTCCACGGCCCCGCCGGGCGCCGCACCGTGGTGCCGACGCGGACGACGCCGCTCGTCACGTTCCCGACCAGCGGTTCTTCCGTCACACGATCGAGAATCGCAAGGTCGTCAAGTGATTACCTCCCGGAGTCCCAGCGGGTAAGACCTCCCAACGGACGTACCTCGCAACTCGAACCCTGGCTACGTTCGAGGGCGTTGATCATCTTCTGGGAGGAAACGCCATGCGTGGAAGAGGTCGGGCCGGGCTCGGGTTGGTCGCGGCGGGAGTGGTGTCGGTGCTGGTCGCGGGGGTGGCGTCGGCCGCACCGCAGCCGGGGGCGCCGGGGGTGGGTGATCCGTACTACCCCAACGCCGGCAACGGCGGCACCGACGTCCTGCACTACGACATCCGCCTGACCTACCAACCGGACACCGACCGGCTGGCGGGCACGACGACCCTGCTGCTCACCGCGACGCAGGACCTGTCGCGGTTCGACCTGGACTTCGCGCTCAAGGCGAAGAGCGTGCTGGTGGGCAACGAGGCCGCGACCTTCGCCAACCAGAACGGCGACGGCGAGCTCGTGATCACGCCCGCGCACACGTTGGCCAAGGGCCAGACCACCACCGTCGTCGTGGCGTACGACGACACGCCGTCCACCGAGGCGGTCGACGGGCTGCACGGCTGGAAGCACGGCGCGTTCGGCGCGCTGGGCGTCGACGAGCCGCAGAGCGCGCAGTGGTGGTTCCCGTCCAACGACCACCCCACCGACAAGGCCACCTACGACGTCTCGATCGAGGCGCCCGACGGGAACGCCGCCATCACGAACGGGACCCTCGTGCGCAAGACCCAGTCGCGCGCCGGCTGGACGCGGTGGAACTGGCACAGCACGAAGCCGCAGGCGACGTACCTGACGTCGTTCGTCGTCGGTAAGTACGAGGTGAACCAGTCGACGACGCCCGACGGCAAACCGTTCATCACCGCGTACGGCTCGGACCTCGGTGACTCGCTCTACGCGGCCAAGGCGAGCGTCGAGCGGACGCCGGAGATCGACGCGTTCCTGGCCACGCAGTTCGGGCCGTTCCCGTTCGAGGCCGAGGGCGGCGTGGTCACCAGCGGCATCACGTTCTCGCTCGAGAACCAGACGCGGCCCACCTATGGGCTGAAGAACTTCGTTGCCGGCGCGAACACCACCCTCATCGCCCACGAGAACGCCCACCAGTGGTTCGGTGACAACGTGTCGCTCGGCAAGTGGAGCGACATCTGGCTCAACGAGGGCTTCGCGTCCTACGCCGAGTACCTCTGGTCCGAGCACGAGGGCGAGGGCACCACGGCCGAGCTCGCGCAGTACGCCTACGACTCCTACGCCGCCGACGACGCGTTCTGGCAGGTCCTGCCCGGCGACCCGGGCGAGGAGAACCAGTTCCACGGCGCCGTCTACGACCGCGGCGCGATGGCCCTGCAGGCCCTGCGCACCACCGTCGGCGACGACGCGTTCTTCGCCATCCTGCAGAAGTGGCAGGCCACGAAGGCCGGCGGCCACGGCGTGATCCCGGAGTTCGAGGCGCTGGCCGAGCAGGTGTCGGGCAAGCCGCTGCAGGTGTTGTTCCAGACGTGGCTGTTCACCAAGGGCAAGCCGGCGCTCGGCCCGAACGGTGCTTCGGCTGCGCGGGCTGCGGGGGTGGCCCACGCTCTGGTCAAGCCGAAGTCCTACGACCAGATCCGGGCCAACCACCGCATGCTCGCCGCCGCGGGGGAACGGTGAGGCTCTAAACTCGCGATGTGACGGTCAGGCGTGAGCGGGCGAGGCGCATCGGGTGGTTCGCCGTCCTCGGTGCCGCCTCGCTCCTCACCGTGATGTGCGTGAGCCTGCTCTTCGCGGCGATCCGCAACGACAACGCCATCGAGTCCCACCTCGGCACGGCCACGGCCACCGTCGAGTCCGTGAACTTCGACCGCACGATCATCCAGTTCCAGAGCCCGGACGGCATCGTCCACAGCCCGGCCAACGGCGTCCTCTACCCGTCCGGGCTTCTGGCGGGCCAGCTCGTGGCCATCGAGTACGACGTCACCAACCCCGACCGCACCGCCCGCGTCGCCGGCCGCACCGCGACGCTCACCCTCCTGCCGCTCGGCACCACGATCCTGTTCACCTGGCTGATCGCGGGTCCGGTGATGTGGTGGCTGCGCCGCCTGATCAAGCGCGATCGCGCCGTTCGGGCGGCTGCCGAGGTGCCTGAGATCCCGGTCGCCTGAGCCGGGTTGCTCACCGAGGTCCTTGTTGCGGTGCGCGCAGCTCGTGGTGGGGTTCGCGCAGCCGGTGGTCGATTCTGCACAACGCACGGTGTGGACCGCACACCGCTGTTCAGGTCCGCACACAGCCACGCGGCCGATGTCGGTGCTCGCACGACCGGTGTGCTGACTCGCGCCGGCGGTGGTCAGATTCACGCAGGCGGCGTCAGCGTTCGCCCCAACCGACGTCCGGACCAGGGGCCGACAGTGATCAGATCCGCACAACCGCGGTTCGGTTCGCCGGAGCGACCGCGCAGATCCGAACACTCGGCGGCTTGGCTCGCACAGCCCGTGATCACGTTCGCACGGCCGAGATCAGTCGCGCCCCACCCGGCGACCCGTCCGGGTCAGGACGCGTCGAACCGGATCAGGTCGTGGCGACCGTCGCCGTCTCCTGCCACCAGCTCAGGACCTCTTCCGCGACGCCCGGGGCGGCCACCAGCAGGCCGTCGGTCGGCAGCGTCGTGTCTTCGCCGTGCTTGTCCAGCACCACCGCGCCGGCCTCGATGGCCATGGCGACGGAGCCCGCGACGTCCCATTCGTGGTAGCTGTGCAACACCGCGGCTGCCGCGTGGCCGAGCGCGACCTGCGCGATCGACAGCGCGGCCGAGCCCAGCACCCGCACGCCCGCGTGGGCGGCCGCGGCGCGCTCGATGAAACCGCCCATCCCCGGCCACGGCCCCTTGCGCGCGAGTTCGGTGCAGACGATGGCGCCGGCCGTCACGCGGCGGTCGACGAGCTGGATGGGCGTGCCGTTGGCGCGGGCGCCGCGGCCGCGGGCGGCGGCGTAGATCTGCGCGCGGTACGGGTCGGCGACCACCCCCACCACCGGCCCGGAAGCGTCGATCAACGCGAGGCTATAGGCGCACCACGGCACACCGGCGACGTAGTTGGCCGTGCCGTCGACGGAGTCCACGACCCAGCGGTACTCGGCCACGTCGGCGCCGTGATCGGCTCCGAACTCGTGGCCGACCACGGGGATGCCGGGGAACTCGGCGGTGAGCACTCGGCGGGTGTGGCGTTCGAGGATGCGGTCGGTATCGGTGACCCAGTCGAACGGGGAGTCCAGGGTCGAGGGGTGGGCTCCGCGGCCCGCCGTCGCGGTGATCACATCGGTGGCGTCGTTGGCCAGCCGGCCGGCCACCTCGAGAGCCCTCGAGAGCAGCCCCGGCTCCACGGGCTGCGACGGCCTGGAGGACAAGAGGGTCATGCCTGCTTAGTCTGGGCCGTCCTGGTTTCCGGGACACGACCTTGAGGTGACATGTCGTGGCGAATCTGCTGACGGACTGTATTCGGACTCCGACGCTTCGGAGTGTTCGAACACCGTTGGCCCATCGGTCACGAAGGATTGGCCCGGGTCGCGCACGCCGGTGCGACAGTGGCCGGGTGCGAGTCGCCATAGTCACCGAAAGTTTCCTGCCCCAGGTGAACGGTGTGACGAACTCCGTGCTGCGGGTCGTCGAGCACCTGGTCGACCGCGCCCACGACGTGCTCGTGGTGGCACCGGGACCGGGTCCCGAGACCTACCGCGGCGCACCGGTCGTCCGCATCCCCGCGCTGGACGTGCCCGGTGTGCACTCCCTGCCGATCGGCCTGCCGACGCGCACCGTGCTCACCGCGCTCAGCGGCTTCCGCCCGGATGTGGTGCACCTGGCCTCACCCTTCGTGGTGGGCGCACGCGGCCTGGCGGCGGCGCGGCGCCTGCGGGTGCCGTCGATCGCCGTCTACCAGACCGACATCGCGGGCTTCGCCACGTCGTACGGCTTCGGCATCGGGGCCCGGGCCGCCTGGCGCTGGGTCCGCCGCGTGCACTCGCGCGCCGATCGGACGCTGGCGCCGTCTTCCGACTCCGTCGAGCAGTTGCGGCTGCACGGCGTGCCCCGCGTGCACCGCTGGGCGCGCGGCGTGGACGTCGACCGGTTCTCGCCGTCGCACGCCGACCCCGCGCTGCGGACCGAGCTGGCGCCGAACGGTGAACTGCTCGTCGGGTTCGTCGGGCGGCTGGCGCCGGAGAAGGAGGTCGACCGGCTGGTGTCGCTGGCCGGCGTGCCCGGCATCCGCGTGGTCGTGGTCGGCGACGGCCCCGAGCTGCCCTCTCTGCGCGAACGCCTACCCGGCGCCGCCTTCCTCGGCGCGAAGTACGGCGACGAGCTGTCGGTGGCCTACGCGAGCCTCGACGTGTTCGTCCACACGGGACCGCACGAGACGTTCTGCCAGGCCGTCCAGGAAGCCATGGCCTCCGGCCTGCCGGTGCTCGCTCCCGACGCGGGCGGCCCGAAGGACCTCGTCCTGCCCGGTCGCACCGGGTACCTGCTGCCCGCCGACCGCGACGAGTTCGGCCGCGCTCTCGTCGAGCGCATCGACGACCTGCGCGACGCGGCCCTGCGGGCGCGGCTGGGGGAGAAAGCCCGCAAGGTCGTGCTGGGGCGGACGTGGCCCGCGGTGTGCCGGGAGCTGGTGGGGCACTACGAGGCCGTGCAGGACCGGGCCGCGCGCGCGGCCTGAGTGATGCACATCGTCCAGCTGGCGAACTTCTACGGGCCGCGCTCGGGAGGGCTGCGGACCGCCCTGCACCACCTCGGCGCGGGTTACGTCGCCAGCGGGCATCGCGTGACCCTCGTCGTGCCGGGCACCCGGTACGCCGTGGAGACGCTGCCTTCGGGCGTGCGGCGGTACTCGCTGCCGGCGCCGAGCATCCCCGGGACGGGCGGGTACCGGGCGGTCGATCCGCATCGGGTGCGGTCCGTCCTGCGGCGCCTCTCGCCGGATCGCCTGGAGGTTTCGGACCGGTTGACGCTGCGCGGCATGGGCACGTGGGCGCGTCACAACGGCGTGCCGAGCACGGTGATTTCCCATGAGCGCCTCGATCGTCTGCTGGAGCAGTTTCTTCTGCCCCGGCTGGTCGCGCGCGGTGTCGCCGACGCCGCCAACCGCCGGATGGCCGCCAGCTACGACACGGTCGTGTGCACCACCGCCTTCGCCCGCGCCGAGTTCGACCGGATCGCGGCGCGCAACGTCCGCCGGGTCCCCCTGGGCGTCGACTTGGCGACCTTCGCGCCGTCGATGCGCTCGGACTCGTGGCGGCGTTCGCTGGCCGGTGGCGCGGACACCTTGCTGGTCCACTGTGGACGCCTTTCTCCTGAGAAACACGTGGAGCGCAGCGTGGACACCGTGGCGGAGCTGACGGAGTCCGGCGCCCGGGTGCGCCTGGTGATCGCGGGTGACGGGCCCCGAAGACGCGCGCTGGAACGCCGCGCCCGCGGCCTCCCCGTGACGTTCCTGGGATTCCTCTCCGGCCGCGACGAGGTTGCCCGCTTGCTGGCCACCGCCGACGTCTCGCTCGCCCCGGGCCCGCACGAGACGTTCGGGCTGGCCGCCCTCGAAGCCCTCGCCTCCGGCACTCCCGTGGTGGTCTCCGCGTCGTCCGCCCTGCGCGAGATCGTCCGCCCCGGCTGCGGCGCCGCCGTCGACGACCACGCCCCCGCCTTCGCCACCGCGGTCACGGGCCTCTTGGACCGCCCCGAAGACCTCCGCCGCGCCGCCGCCCGGGCGCGCGCGGAGGAATTCGCCTGGCCCGAGTCGGTCCGCGGCATGCTCGCCGCCCTCGGCTGACAGTGGTGGGGACCGATCCGCCGGGACCAACCCGCTCGGCGTGGCCTGTTCCCGGCCGAGCCCTGATTTCGCGAGTGGTCACTCCGTGCGACGCTACGGCTGCGAGTGGTCACTCCGCGCGACGCTACGGCTGCGAGTGGACTGTTCGCGCCATGCCACGGCTGCGTGTGGACTGTTCGCGCGATCCGCCCAGCACGAGGGAACCGTTCGCGCCGTGCCGCGAGCACGAGGTGACCACTCGTGTCGTACGCAGTCGCGAGTGGACTGGTTGCGCCGTGCCGCGGCCGCGAGGGGACCGCTCGCGTCGCGCGCTGGTGCGCGAAGGGCCGGTACGCGCGATGCGATGAGCGCCAAGGGCATGTTCGTGCCGGCTGCGGGGGTGCGAATGGTCCGATCGTGACCGGTCCAGTTGCGTCAACTCCGGCTGTGCGAGTGGACCGTTCGTGCCGTCCGCAGCCCCGGAAGGGACCGTTCCTGCCGTCGCGCAAGTGCGAGACGACCGGTCACCCCGAGTCAACCGCCGCGACCGGACCCCCGCTGCGACCCCACACCACTCCGCGCCCACTCCGCCTGACCAGCGCCTCAGCCACCCTCAAGGGCTGAGCCGTCCGTGAGTGTCTAGATTCGAGTCATGCCCCGCGCAAGCCTGGACAAGGATCCGCACGAAGTCGCCGCCATGTTCGATGGTGTGGCGTCCGGTTACGACCGGGCGAACTCGTTCATGACGTTCGGGTTCGACCGGCGGTGGAGGACCACCACGGCGCGGGTGCTGGAGGCCAAGCCGGGTGAAACGGTGCTCGACCTGGCGGCCGGCACCGGCGTCTCGACGGTCGAGTACGCGCGGAGCGGCGCCTACTGCGTGGCCGCCGACTTCTCGCTCGGCATGCTGCGGGCGGGGCTGCGCCGCAAGCTTCCGATGGTCGCGGCCGACGCGCTGCACCTGCCGTTCGCCGATGGCTCGTTCGACGCCGTCACGATCTCCCTCGCGCTGAGGAACTTCGTCGACACCAAGGCCGCGCTCACGGAAATACTGCGCGTCGTCAAGCCAGGCGGCCGGTTGGTCATCTGCGAAGTGTCGACGCCCACGTTCGCGCCCATCCGGTTCTTCTACCGGCGCTTCATCCTGAAGCTGCTGACGTGGGTCGGCAGCCGCTCCTCGACGAACCCCGAGGCCTACTCCTACCTGGCCGAATCCATGCTCGCGTGGCCCGACCAGCGGGCGCTCGGCGAGATCATCGCGAGCGCCGGGTGGACCGAGGTCGAGTGGCTGAACCTCACATTCGGCGTCGTCGCCATTCACCGCGCGAAGAAGGCATCCGTAAACTCGCGGACATGACGATCTCCCGCCGCAGCCCGGACCACGACGCCGAAGTGATCGTGGTCGGCGCCGGACCGGCCGGTTCGACCGCGGCCACGTACCTCGCGCGCGCGGGTGTCGACGTGCTGCTGCTGGAGAAGACCGCGTTCCCGCGCGAGAAGGTCTGCGGCGACGGCCTCACGCCCCGCGGTGTGAAGCAGCTGATCGACCTGGGCATCGACACGAGCGAAGAAAACGGCTGGGTCCGCAACCGCGGCCTGCGGATCCTCACCGGCGACCTCACGCTCGAGCTCGACTGGCCCGAGCTCACCAGCTACCCGCCCTACGGGGTCGCCCGCACGCGCCAGGACTTCGACGACTTGCTCGCCAAGACCGCGGTCAAGGCCGGCGCGCGCCTCTACGAGCGCACCACCGTCACCAACGCCATCACCAGCCCCTCCGGCCGCGTGATCGGCGTCGAGGCGAAGGTCGGCCCCGAGAAGAGGCCGGTGAGCTACCGCGCGCCGCTCGTGCTGGCGTGCGACGGGGTGTCCGCGCGGCTCGCGCTGAGCGTCGGCATCGAGAAAAACGAGAAGCGCCCCATGGGCGTCGCCGTGCGCCGCTACTACAAGAGCCCGCGCCACGACGATCCGTTCATCGAGGGCCACCTCGAGCTGTGGGACCGCTCGGACCCGCGCAACCCGAAGCTCCTGCCGGGCTACGGCTGGGCGTTCCCGCTCGGCGACGGCACCGTGAACGTCGGGCTCGGCATGCTCTCGACGTCCGCTTCCTTCCGCAACACCGACTACCGCGCGCTCCTGCGCCAGTGGCTCGACGGCACGCCCGAGGAATGGGGCTACCGCGAGGAGAACGCCATCGGCAAGGTCGGCGGCGCCGGCCTCCCCATGGGTTTCAACCGCACCCCGCACTACCGCGACGGCCTCCTGCTGCTCGGCGACGCCGGCGGCATGGTGAGCCCGTTCAACGGCGAAGGCATCTCCGCCGCGATGGAGTCGGCGCAGCTCGCGTCGGAGGTCGTCGTGCAGGCGCTCGCCCGCCGTGAAGGCCCTTCGCGCGAGCGCGCGCTGCAGGGTTACCCGCGCGCCGTCGGCGAGCTGATGGGCGGCTACTACCGCCTCGGCAACGTCTTCGCGAAGCTCATCGGCAACCCGAAGGTCATGCACGTGTGCACCAAGTACGGCCTGCGGATCAACAAGATCCTTCCGTTGGTGTACAAGGGACTTTCCGGCTGTTACGACGCCAAGGGCGGCGACGGCGTCGACCGCCTCATCGCGGCGCTCGCCCGTGCCACGCCCAGCCCCCGCTGACCCGGACACCCGCCCAACGCACCCAATGCGGCGTTCGGTGCGCTCAACGCACCCAACGCCGATTGGGTGGCCCGGGCAGAAGGTGAGCCGACGCCGGAATACCCGGCTGGAGCAATGGTTGCCCAGGCGGTCAGGTGGGATACGTCACAAGATCACGTCCGGATTGTCCACCGCTTTGCCGGTAACCAACCCCTTATCCGCTGGTCCCGCGAGTGCGACCAGCGCTGCACCGTCCTGGCCGGGCGGTCAAGTTAGGTAAGCCTTATACCACGGCCCCTAGAGACGGCCGTGTGAGTCGCGTCCTACACTCCCCCCATGCTTGTGAATCGCTTCACATCCACGACGAGTGGCTTGTGAACTATTTCACAAGCACCCTCGGCCCGGCCACGGGCCGTAAGGGTGCCCTGACCCTCGGCGGTGTGACCCAGCTCCCTTAGGGTGCCGACGAGGAAGCGGACCACCACCCGAGAAGCAACCCGCAGCGGCGCGGAAAGGATGGCGAAGACCCCGTGCTGATGTTGCCCGTGCTGGCGCAGGCCGACCCCAGTGGAGCTGCGGCCGCGCCTGGCCTGAAGGTGTACCTGCCGCTCGTCCTGTTGTTCGTGCTGGCGCTCGCGTTCGCCACCTTGTCGGTGTTGCTGGGCCCGCTCGTCGGCCCCAGCCGCTACAACAAGGCGAAGCTCTCGGCCTACGAATGCGGGATCGAGCCTTCGCCGCAGCCGCTCGTCGGCGGCGGCCGGATGCCGGTGGCGTACTACATCACGGCGATGCTCTTCATCCTGTTCGACATCGAGATGGTGTTCCTCTACCCGTTCGCCGTGAACGCGAACGCGCTCGGTGTGTTCGGCCTGGTGGAGATCGTGCTGTTCATCGTTACGGTCGGGTTCGCGTACGCCTACGTGTGGCGGCGCGGCGGCCTGGATTGGAACTGAAGCCATGGGCCTCGAAGAGAAACTCCCCAACGGTATCCTGCTGGCCAGCCTCGAGGGCCTGGTCAACTGGGCGCGCAAGAACTCCCTGTGGCCCGCCACCTTCGGGCTCGCGTGCTGCGCGATCGAGATGATGACGGTCGGCGGCTCCCGCTACGACATCGCGCGTTTCGGCATGGAGCGCTTCTCCGCCACCCCGCGCCAGGCCGACCTGATGATCGTGGCCGGTCGCGTGACGCAGAAGATGGCGCCCGTCCTCCGCCAGATCTACGACCAGATGGCCGAGCCGCGCTGGGTGCTCGCGATGGGTGTCTGCGCCTCGTCGGGCGGCATGTTCAACAACTACGCCGTGGTGCAGGGCGTCGACCACGTGGTGCCGGTCGACATGTACCTCCCCGGCTGTCCGCCGCGCCCGGAGATGCTGCTCGACGCGATCCTCAAGCTGCACGCCAAGATCCAGGACGAGCCGATCAACGCCCGCCGCGCCGCCATCCGCGCGGCCAGCGGCGCGCGCACCGAGCTGATCCCCTCGTCGATCAAGTACGCGAAGAAGTGAGCCCGGTGGCCGAAAATCCCGAAACCCCCGAAACCGGTGGCGAGCAGTCCAGCGCCGAGCGCCCCGACGCCGGTCTCGAGCCGCGGGGCACGACGCCCGCCGCTCCTGCGGAGCCTGTTGTCGCCGGCCGCGCCCGCAAGGGCATGTTCGGCGTCACCGGCAGCGGTGACACCTCCGGTTACGGCGGCGTGCGCCTGCCCGCCTACAGCCCGCCGCCGGCGGAGCGCCCGTACGGCGGCTGGTTCGACGAGTTCGCCGACGAGTTCTACGCGGCCTTGGCGGACAACAAGGTTCCGGCCGCGGCGATCCTGCAGACCACGGTCCACCGCGACGAGATCACCTTCTACGTCGACCGCGAGCACCTCGTGGAGGTCGCCCGCGTGCTGCGCGACGACGCCGGCCTGCGCTTCGAGCTGCTGAGCTCGGTGTCCGGCGTGGACTACGGCGTGGATGTGCCGCAGCGCCTGCACTCCGTGTACCACTTCACGTCGATGACCTACCGGCGCCGCATCCGCCTTGAGGTCACCCTCGACGTGGACGACGCGCACGTGCCCTCGCTCGTCGGCCTCTACCCGACGGCCGACTGGCAGGAGCGCGAGACCTGGGACATGTTCGGCATCGTCTACGACGGACACCCCGCGCTCACCCGCATCCTCATGCCGGACGACTGGGACGGTCACCCCCAGCGCAAGGACTACCCGCTCGGCGGGATCCCGGTCGAATACAAGGGCGCGGAGATTCCGCCGCCGGACCAGCGGAGGTCGTACTCGTGACTACCAGCGAGAACCTTTCTGACGTCACCACCGGCACCGACACGTCCGCCGAAGGCGCCGAGAGCTTCGAATACGCCGATTCCCGCGACACCACCGAAGGCCGCGTCTACACGGTCTCCGGCGGTGACTGGGACGACGTCGTCTCCGACGCGCAGCACGACGAGCGCATGGTCATCAACATGGGCCCGCAGCACCCGTCGACCCACGGCGTGCTCCGGCTCGTGCTGGAGATGGAGGGCGAGACCGTCACGCAGCTGCGGTCGGTCATCGGCTACCTCCACACCGGCATCGAGAAGAACTGCGAGTTCCGCACCTGGACCCAGGGCGTCACGTTCGTGACGCGCATGGACTACCTCGCGCCGCTGTCCACGGAGATGGCCTACTGCCTCGGTGTGGAGAAGCTGCTGGGCGTCAAGGCCCCACCGCGCGCGGAGCTGCTTCGCGTGCTGCTGCTGGAAATCAACCGCATCGGCTCGCACCTGGTCTACATCGCCACCGGCGGCATGGAGCTCGGCGCCACCACGGCGATGACGCTCGGCTTCCGCGAGCGCGAAGAGGTGCTGCATCTGCTGGAGCACCTCACCGGCCTGCGCATGAACCACGCGTTCATCCGCCCCGGCGGCCTCGCGCAGGACATGCCGGCCGACTTCCAGGAGAAGGTCTCCGCGTTCGTCAAGGTGATGGACAGCCGCCTTCCCTTGTACGACAAGCTCTTCACCGGCCAGCCGATCTGGCGTAACCGACTCAAGGGCGTGGGTGTCCTGCCGGTCGACGCGTGCCTCGCGCTCGGAGTCACCGGCCCGATCCTGCGTTCCGCGGGCCTGCCGTGGGACCTGCGCAAGACCGAGCCCTACTCGCGCTACGACGAGATCGAGTTCGACGTCCCGACCTCGACCGACGCCGACTGCTGGGCGCGCTACCTCATCCGCGTCGAGGAGATGCACCAGAGCCTGCGCATCATCAAGCAGGTCCTGAAGATGCTCGAGCCGGGCCCGGTCATGGTGGAGGACAAGAAGATCGCATGGCCCGCGCAGCTCTCGATCGGCAGCGACGGCATGGGCAACTCGCTCGAGCACGTCAAGAAGATCATGGGCCAGTCGATGGAGTCGCTGATCCACCACTTCAAGCTTGTCACCGAGGGCTTCCACGTGCCGCCGGGCCAGGTGTACACCCCGGTCGAGTCGCCGCGCGGTGAGCTCGGGGCGCACCTGGTGTCCGACGGCGGCACCCGGCCGCTGCGCGTGCACGTGCGCGAACCGAGTTTCGTGAACCTGCAGTCGATGCCCGCGATGGCCGAGGGCGGGCTGGTGGCCGACGTGATCGCCGCGGTCGCGTCGATCGACCCGGTGATGGGGGGAGTGGACCGATGACGTACTCGACGGCAGTTCCGGAGCCGGGGCCGCACGACGCGAAGACGACGCACGCCGCGGCGGGCCCCGACACCGACGTGGTCGGCATCGCGCCCGACCCGGCCGCGGCCGCGGGCATCCTGGCGGACAACCCGCCCGTGGATCCGTTCGAAGAGGACACGCACACGCGGGCGAAGGAGATCATCGCCCGCTACCCGGTGGCGCGCTCGGCGCTGCTGCCGATGCTGCACCTCGTGCAGTCGGTGCAGGGGTACGTGAGCCAGGAGGGAATCTCCTTCTGCGCCAAGCACCTAGACCTCTCCGACGCCGAGGTCAGCGCGGTCGCGACGTTCTACACCATGTACAAGCGCCGCCCGTGCGGCGAGCACCTGGTGAGCGTCTGCACGAACACGCTGTGCGCGGCGATGGGCGGCGAGGCGATCTACAAGAAGCTCCAGACGCACCTCGGTTCCGAGGACGCGCCGCTGGGCCATGAGGAGACGGCGGGCACGCCGAACGAGCCGGGCTCGATCACGCTGGAGCACGCCGAATGCCTCGCGGCCTGTGACCTCGCCCCGGTCATCCAGGTCAACTACGAGTACTTCGACAACCAGACGCCGGAGAAGGCGGTGGCGCTGGTCGACGCGCTGCAGGCGGGCAAGAAGCCGGCCCCCACGCGGGGCGCTCCGCTGACGAACTTCAAGAGCGCGGAGCTGCAGCTGGCCGGGTTCTTCCCGGAGGACGATCTCACCTACCGCGGGGACGTCGACGGGCCGTCGCAGGCCGTCGAAACCCTGCGCGGCGCCCAGATCGCGGCCGACCGCGGTTGGACCGCCCCCGCGACGCAGGATGTTCCGCTCCCTGCTCTGCCCGATAAAGATGGGGAGAAGAAGTAATGCCCGATCCCATTACTCCGGTCCTCACGAAGCGCTGGCTGTCGCCGAACTCCTGGCGCATCGAAACCTACGAGCAGCTCGAGGGCTACACCGCCGCGCGCAAGGCACTGGCCGGTACACCCGAGCAGCTCGTCCAGGTCATCAAGGACTCCGGCCTGCGCGGCCGCGGCGGCGCGGGGTTCCCGGCCGGCGTGAAGTGGTCGTTCATGCCGCCGAACTTCGACAAGCCGCACTACCTGGTGATCAACGCCGACGAGGGCGAGCCGGGCACGTGCAAGGACATCCCGCTGATGATGGCCGACCCGCACTCGCTCATCGAGGGCTGCATCATCGCCTCGTACGCAATGCGCTCGAACCACTGCTTCATCTACGTGCGCGGTGAGGCCCTGCACTGCATCCGCCGGCTCAACGCGGCTGCGCGCGAGGCGTACGCCAAGGGCTACCTCGGCAAGAACATCTTCGGCACCGGCTACGACCTCGAGCTGACCGTGCACGCCGGCGCCGGCGCGTACATCTGCGGCGAGGAGACGGCGCTGCTCGACTCGCTCGAGGGCCGCCGCGGCCAGCCCCGCCTCAAGCCGCCGTTCCCCGCGGCCGCCGGCCTCTACGCCGCCCCGACCACGGTGAACAACGTCGAGACCATCGCGAGCGCGCCGTTCATCGTCAACGCGGGTTCCGACTGGTTCCGCGAGATGGGCCGCGAGAAGTCGCCCGGACCGAAGATCTACTCGATTTCCGGCCACGTCGAGAAGCCCGGCCAGTACGAGTGCCCGCTCGGCACCACGCTGCGCGAGCTGCTCGAGCTCGCGGGCGGCATGAAGGACGGCATCCCGCTGAAGTTCTGGACGCCGGGTGGTTCGTCCACGCCGATGTTCACCGCGGAGCACCTCGACGTGCCGCTCGACTTCGAGGGCGCGGCCGAGGCCGGCTCGATGCTCGGCACCACCGCGGTGCAGGTCTTCAACGAGACCGTGTCCGTGCCCTGGGCCGTGATGAAGTGGACCGAGTTCTACGAGCACGAGTCCTGCGGCAAGTGCACGCCGTGCCGCGAAGGCACGTACTGGCTCGCGCAGATCCTGGAGCGCATGGTCGAGGGCCACGGCACCGCCGAGGACATCGACACGCTGCTGGACGTCTGCGACAACATCCTCGGCCGCTCGTTCTGCGCCCTGGGTGACGGCGCGGTGTCGCCGATCCAGAGCGGGATCAAGTACTTCCGCCAGGAGTTCCTCGACCTGTGCGAGAAGAACAAGGCCGCCCAGCCCGAACTGGTGGGAGCACAGGCATGACGATCGCACCCGACAAAGCGACCGCCCAGGAAACCCCTGTTCCCGAGGGCCACGTCAAGCTGACCATCGACGGTGAAGAGGTCATCGCGCCCAAGGGCGAGCTGCTGATCCGCACGGCCGAGCGGCTCGGCACGGTCATCCCGCGCTTCTGCGACCACCCGCTGCTCGACCCGGCGGGCGCCTGCCGCCAGTGCCTCGTCGAGGTGGAGATGGGCGGCCGGCCGATGCCGAAGCCGCAGGCCTCCTGCACGATGACGGTCGCCGACGGCATGGTCGTGAAGACGCAGCTCACCTCGCCGGTCGCCGACAAGGCGCAGCAGGGCGTGATGGAGCTGCTGCTCATCAACCACCCGCTCGACTGCCCGATCTGCGACAAGGGCGGTGAGTGCCCGCTGCAGAACCAGGCGCTGGCGCACGGCCGCGCGGAGTCGCGGTTCGTGGACACCAAGCGCACGTTCCCGAAGCCGCTGCCGATCTCGTCGCAGGTGCTGCTGGACCGCGAGCGCTGCGTGCTCTGCCAGCGTTGCACGCGCTTCTCCGCGCAGGTGGCGGGCGACCCGTTCATCGAACTCCTCGAACGCGGCGCGCACCAGCAGATCGGCACCGCCGAGACGGCCGACGTGCTGGACCTGGCCTCGCGCACCACGTCGGGTCAGCCGTTCCAGAGCTACTTCTCGGGCAACGTGATCCAGATCTGCCCCGTCGGTGCACTCACGAGCGCCGCCTACCGGTTCCGGTCTCGCCCGTTCGACCTGGTGTCCTCGCCGAGCGTGTGCGAGCACTGCTCCTCGGGCTGCGCGGAGCGCACCGACTTCCGCCGCGGCAAGGTGCAGCGCAAGCTCGCCGGCGACGACCCCGAGGTCAACGAAGAGTGGCTCTGCGACAAGGGCCGCTTCGGGTTCCGCTACGTGCAAGCCGACGACCGCATCCGTCGCCCGCTGGTCCGCAACGAGGCCGGCGTGCTGGCGGAGGCCTCCTGGACCGACGCGCTGCGCGTCGCGGCCGCCGGGCTGGCGAAGGCCCGTGACGGCAAGGGCGTCGGGGTGCTCACCGGTGGCCGGCTGACCGTCGAGGACGCCTACGCGTACTCGAAGTTCGCCCGGCTCGCCTTGCGCACCAACGACATCGACTTCCGCGCCCGCGCGCACTCGGCCGAGGAGCTGGCCTTCCTCACCTCGTCTGTCGTGGCCACCACGCCGGAGACCGGCGTGACGTTCGGCGAGATCGAGCAGGCCCGCACGGTCTTGTGCGTGGCCTTCGAGCCCGAGGACGAGGCGCCGATCGTGTTCCTGCGGCTGCGCAAGGCGGCCCGCAAGAACCGCACCCGCGTCGTCCACTTGGGACAGTGGACCACCTCGTCGGTGCGCAAGACCTTCGGTGAGCTGCTGGCCTGCGTGCCGGGTGGCGAAGCGGCCGCGGTCGACGGCATCGCGCAGCACGCGCCGGACCTCGACTCCGCGCTCAGCGGCGGTGGCGCGGTGGTCCTCGTCGGCGAGCGCGCCGCCGAGGTTCCCGGCCTGTTCTCCGCGCTGCAGGCGCTGGTCGAGCGCACGGGCGCGCGGCTCGCGTGGATCCCGCGCCGGGCGGGCGAACGCGGCGCGCTGGCCGCCGGCTGCGTGCCGACGTTGCTACCGGGCGGGCGCTCGGTCACCGACGACGCGGCCCGCGCCGAGGTCGGAAAGCACTGGGGCGCCGAGCTGCCGGCGCGGCCGGGCCGCGACACCACCGGCATCCTGGAAGCCGCCTCGGGCGGCGACCTCGACGGCCTGGTCGTCGGCGGGCTCGACCCCGACGACCTGCCCGATCCGGACCTGGCCCGGCGCGCGCTCGACAACGCGGGCTTCGTGGTCAGCCTGGAACTGCGGACGAGCCAGGTCACCGAGCGGGCCGACGTGGTCCTGCCGATCGCGCCGTCGGTCGAGAAGGCAGGCAGCTACCTCAACTGGGAAGGCCGCCGCCGCGACTTCGACATCACGGTGGAAGGCACCGGCGCCCTCGCCGACGGCCGGGTGCTCGACACCCTCGCTGTCGAGATGGACGTGGACCTGTTCACGCAGACGCCGGCCGCCGCGGCGGCCGGCTTCGCCAAGCTCGGCCAGGGCACCACGAACTGGGGCCACATCGTCACCGGAGCGCAGCCCGCGCCGGTGCCGGGCGCCGGCCAGGCCGTGCTCGCCACCTGGCGGCAGCTGATCGACAACGGCTCGCTGCAGGACGACGAACCGCACCTCAAGGGCACGCAGCGCAAGCCCGTGGCCCGGCTCTCGGCGAAGACCGCCGAAGGCGTGGGCGCCACGGTCCGCGTGTCCACCGAGCGCGGCTCGATCACGCTGCCCGTCGAGGTCGCCGACCTGCCCGAGGGGGTCGTGTGGCTCCCGGGCAACTCCGACGGCTCCGCCGTCCGCGCCGCACTGGCCGCGGGTCACGGCGCGCTGGTGCAGATTTCCGGAGGTGAACAGTGAGCCCGCAGCTCATGCCGTTCCTGGCGCAGGTGCCGGACGCGGCAGAACGCGCTCGCCTGCTCGCGGACGACCCGTGGTGGCTGATCCTGTTCAAGGCGGTCATCATCCTGCTGATCGGCCCGATCCTCACGATCTTCCTGATCGTGTGGGAGCGCAAGGCGGTCGGCCGGATGCAGAACCGGCCCGGCCCCAACCGCGTGGGACCCGGGGGGTACCTGCAGTCGCTGGCCGACGCGATCAAGCTCCCGTTCAAGGAGCAGATCATCCCGGACACCGCCGACCGCAAGGTGTACTTCCTCGCACCGGTGCTGGCCGCGGTCCCCGCGCTGATCGCGCTGTCGGCCATCCCGTTCGGCCCGGTCGTCTCGATCTTCGGCCAGACGACCACGCTGCAGCTGGTCGACCTGCCGGTCGGCGTCCTGGTGATCCTCGCGTGCTCGTCGATCGGCGTGTACGGCATCGTGCTCGCCGGCTGGTCCTCGGGCTCGCCGTACCCGCTGCTCGGCGGTCTCCGCTCGGCCGCGCAGGTGATCTCCTATGAGATCGCGATGGGCCTCTCGATCGTCGCGGTGATCCTCTACTCCGGGTCGCTGCAGACGTCCGAGATCGTCGAGGCGCAGGCCCACGGCTGGTACTTCTACATGCTCATCCCGAGCTTCGTGATCTACCTGATCTCGATGGTCGGCGAGACGAACCGTGCGCCGTTCGACCTCCCGGAGGCCGAGTCGGAGCTGGTCGGCGGCTTCCACACCGAGTACAGCTCGATGAAGTTCGCGATGTTCTTCCTCGCCGAGTACGTGAACATGGTGATCGTCTCGGCGTTCTGCACCACGCTGTTCCTCGGTGGCTGGCGGTTCCCGTTCGTCGGCGACGACTCGCCGCTGAACCAGAACTGGTGGCCGATGCTCTGGTTCTTCGCAAAGCTGTTCGTGCTGCTGTTTTGCTTCATCTGGCTGCGCGGCACGCTGCCGCGGCTGCGGTACGACCAGTTCATGCGCCTCGGCTGGAAGGTCCTGGTGCCGATCAACCTGGTCTGGATCCTCGTGGTCGTCGCGATCAAGACCATCCAGTGGAGCTGGCCGCAGATCCTCGTCGGCGTCGGCGTCGTGCTGGTGGTGCTCGTGCTGATCAGCCTGGCGGTGCCGAACAAGAAGCTGCCGGAAGGCGACTACGTCGACCTCACGGGCGGCGGGTTCCCCGTGCCCCCGCTGGACCTGAAGGTCCCCGAGAGCACTCCGCGCCAGAAGGCGCTGGCCAAGGCGGAGGCGAGGGCGGCCCGGCGCAAGCCGGCGGCTGTCGGCACCGCAGCACAGGAAGGGGCAGAAGATGGCGGCAACTGACTTCCTGAATCCCATCAAGGGTTTCGGCGTCACCTTCGCGATGATGTTCAAGAAGGTCGCCACCGAGGAGTACCCGGAGGCCGGTGCCCCGGCCGCGCCGCGGTACCACGGCCGCCACCAGCTCAACCGCCACCCGGACGGGCTCGAGAAGTGCGTGGGCTGCGAGCTGTGCGCCTGGGCCTGCCCGGCCGACGCGATCTTCGTCGAGGGCGGCAACAACACCGAGGAGGCGCGTTTCTCCCCGGGTGAGCGGTACGGCGCGGACTACCAGATCAACTACCTGCGCTGCATCGGCTGTGGGTTGTGCATCGAGGCCTGTCCGACGCGGTCCCTGACGATGATCAACTTCTACGAGCTCGCCGACGACGACCGCCAGCGCCTCATCTACACCAAGGAAGACCTGCTCGCCCCTCTGCTGCCCGGCATGGAGCAGCCGCCGCACCCGATGCGCCTGGGCGACAACGAGCAGGACTACTACGTCAACGGCCCCGAACTGGCCAAGGCGCAGCAGCAGGAGGCCCAGCAATGATCACGGCCCTTCTGGCGCAGGCACCGCCGCCGGCGTCGACCTCGGTGTCGGTGGGCGAGGCGATCGCGTTCTGGATCCTCGGCCCGCTCGCGCTGCTCGGCGCGCTCGGGATGATCTTCTCGCGCAACGCCGTGCACTCGGCCCTGTGGCTGGTGCTCACGATGCTGAGCCTGGGCGCGCTCTACATGACGCAGTCGGCGCCGTTCCTCGGGTTCACGCAGATCATCGTCTACACCGGCGCGATCATGATGCTGTTCCTCTTCGTGCTGATGCTGGTCGGCCGCGAGAGCTCCGACTCCGTGGTCGAGGTGCTGCGCGGACAGCGGTTCGCCGCGACGATCCTCGGCATCGGGCTCGCCGCGCTGATCTCCGCCGGTGTCTTCCGCTCGCTGGTGAACGTGACGCCGGCCCCGGCGCTCGACCCGTACGCCGCCAACGGCGGTGGCGCGGGCGGCCTCGGGCGCATCATCTTCACGCAGTACCTCTTCCCGTTCGAGCTCACGTCGGCGTTGCTCATCACCGCCGCACTCGGCGCGATGGTGCTGGCGTTCACCGACCGCCACAAGAAGGGCGGCAAGCTCCCGCAGCGCGAGCTCGTGAAGCTGCGCTTCCGCGGCGAGCACGATCGCCCGTCGCCGCTGCCCGGCCCGGGTGTGTTCGCGACGGCCAACTCGGTCGCGGTGCCGGCCCTGCTGCCCGACGGTTCGATCGCGCCGGAGTCG
This sequence comes from Amycolatopsis sp. NPDC023774, assembly GCF_040639695.1. NCBI lineage: Bacteria > Bacillati > Actinomycetota > Actinomycetes > Pseudonocardiales > Pseudonocardiaceae > Amycolatopsis > Amycolatopsis sp. NPDC023774. The sequence continues at coordinate 448,667 of NZ_JBFAAJ010000004.1, read as the reverse complement.
CTCTCGGCGATCATCGAGTCCACCTCGGCGTTGCAGCTCATGCGCGAGCGCAAGCTCATCGCCGACGAGGGCCCGAAGCCCGACGCCCACGCGCTGGTCGGCGGCGACAGCGTTGCCGCGGGCACCGACGAAGAAGGGGAAGGAAAGTGACCCCGAGCTACTACCTGCTGCTGTCGGCGTTGCTGTTTTCCATCGGCGCCGTGGGCGTCCTGGTCCGCCGCAACGCGATCGTCGTGTTCATGTGCGTCGAGCTCATGCTGAACGCGGTGAACCTCAGCCTGGTCACGTTCGCCCGCATCAACGGTGGGCTCGACGGCCAGGTGATGGCGTTCTTCGTGATGGTCGTGGCCGCCGCCGAAGTCGTGGTCGGCCTGGCGATCATCATGTCGATCTTCCGCACCCGGCGCTCGGCCTCGGTCGACGACACCAACCTGCTGAAGTACTGAGAGGGCTAGTGTGACCGCATCATCGTGGCTGCTGGTGGCCCTGCCGGCCCTCGGCGCCCTGATCCTCCTGCTGGCCGGGAAACGGACGAAGGCCTGGGGGCACCTGCTCGGCACCGCCACCGTCGCCCTGGCTTTCGTCTACGCCGTGATCCTGTTCTTCTCGACGGCGGGCAACGCGACCGAGAACGTCAACCTGTACTCGTGGATCCCCGCGGGGCAGCTCCAGGTGGACTTCGGGCTGCGCATCGACGCGTTGTCGCTGACGTTCGTCCTGCTGATCACCGGCGTCGGCATGCTGATCCACTTCTACTCGATCGGCTACATGGCTGACGACGAGGGCCGGTACCGCTTCTTCGCGTACCTGAACCTCTTCGTCGCCTCGATGCTGGTCCTGGTGCTGGGCAACAGCTTCGTGACGCTGTACCTCGGCTGGGAAGGTGTGGGTCTCGCGTCTTACCTGCTCATCGGCTGGTACCAGAACCGCCCGTCCGCGGCCACCGCCGCGAAGAAGGCGTTCCTGATGAACCGCGTCGGTGACGTCGGGCTCGCACTGGCGATCTTCCTGATGTTCAAGTACACGGGCTCCACCGGCTACACCCAGGTCTTCGAGGGCCTGACCAACGGCCAGATCCCGCCGGCCGCGATCACTGCGATCGGCATCCTGCTGCTGCTCGGTGCTTGCGGTAAGTCCGGCCAGTTCCCGCTGCAGGCCTGGCTCCCGGACGCGATGGAGGGCCCGACCCCGGTCTCGGCCCTCATCCACGCGGCAACGATGGTCACCGCCGGTGTCTACCTCGTCGCCCGCTCCAACGTGATCTTCTCCGCGACGCCGGACGGCCGCCTGGTCGTCACGCTCGTCGGCGCGGTCACGCTGCTGATCGGGTGCATCGTGGGTTGCGCCTACGACGACATCAAGAAGGTGCTCGCCTACTCCACCGTCAGCCAGATCGGTTACATGATGCTGGCGGTCGGCCTCGGGCCGGGCATCTACGCGCTCGGCATCATGCACCTGGTGGCCCACGGCTTCTTCAAGGCCGGGCTCTTCCTCGGGGCCGGTTCGGTCATGCACGGCATGAACGACGAGGTCGACATGCGCAAGTTCGGCGGCCTGGCCAAGAAGATGCCGATCACGTTCGTCACCTTCGGCCTCGGTTACCTCGCGCTGATCGGGTTCCCGTTCCTGGCGGGCTACTACACGAAGGACGCGATCATCGAAGCCGCGTTCGGTCAGGAGGGCTGGCGTGGCTGGGTGTTCGGCCTCGCGGGCATCATCGGCGCCGGGCTCACCGCGTTCTACATGACGCGCCTGATGATGATGACCTTCTTCGGCAAGGCGCGCTGGCAGGAGATCAAGAGCTCCGACGGCCGCGACTTCCACCCGCACGAGTCCAAGCCGATCATGTGGATCCCGATGGCGATCCTGGCGATCGGATCCGTCGGCTCGGGTGCGTTCTTCGCGATCGGCGACCGGTTCGAGAACTGGCTGGCCCCGACGGTCGGCGAGTTCCACGAGGCCGAGCACGCCCCGATCTCGGCCGCGGCGATCCCGTGGCTCACCCTCGCGCTCGCCCTGATCGGCGCGCTGCTCGCGATCTGGATCTTCCGGCCCGGTCGGGACATCCCCGTGGAACGCCCGGAGCACGTCTCCTGGGTCGTCCGGGCGGCTCGCAAGGACCTGTACGGCAACGCCCTCAACGAGACGCTGGTCGCCCGCCCGGGCACCTGGCTCGCGCGGGCGCTGGTGTACGTCGACAACCGCGGGGTCGACGGGGCAGTCAACGGCCTCGCCGCGACCCTCGGCGGCGGGTCCGGCCGGCTGCGGCGCCTGCAGACCGGTTTCGTCCGGTCGTACGCGCTGTCCATGCTCGGCGGCACGTTCCTGCTTCTGGCGGCCCTTCTGCTGGTGAGGTTCTCCTGACATGACTTGGCTCCTGGCGCTCATCCTGCTGCCGCTGGTCGGCTCGCTGGTGCTGGCGTTCCTCAAGGGGAACGACCGGGCCGCGATCGCGACCGCGCTGGTCGTGTCCATTGTGGAGTTCCTGCTGATCATCCCGTTCTGGGCGAGCTACTCGCCCTCGGGCGCGAGGATCCAGCAGGCGACCTCGATGGACTGGATCCCCACCTTCGGCATCCACATCTCGTTCGGCACCGACGGCATCTCGCTGATCATGATCGCGGTGATCGCCCTGCTGGTGCCGATCGTCGTCGGCGCGCTCGGGCTCACCGACAAGCTCCCGGCCGGTCGCAGCGCCGGCGGGTTCCTGTCGCTGATCCTGCTGCAGGAGGCGATCACGATCGGCGTGTTCGCGGCGACCGACGTGTTCCTCTTCTACGTGCTGTTCGAGATCATGCTGATCCCGATGTACTTCCTGATCGGCGGCTACGGCGGCGCGAACCGGCAGTACGCGGCCGTGAAGTTCTTCCTCTACTCGTTCCTCGGCGGCCTGATCATGCTGGCCTCGGCGATCGGCGCGTACTCGCTGGCGGCCGACAAGCTGGGCAAGGGCACGTTCGACTGGGCCACGCTGGTCACGGTCGTGCGCGACGCGCCGACGGGCACGCAGATCTGGCTGTTCCTCGGCTTCTTCCTCGCGTTCGCGATCAAGGCGCCACTGGTGCCCTTCCACACCTGGCTGCCGGACGCCGCGGGCCAGGCCCCGATCGGCGTCGCGGTGCTGCTGGTGGGTGTCCTGGACAAGGTCGGCACGTTCGGCTTCCTGCGCTACTGCCTGCCGATGTTCCCCGAGGCGAGCAAGACCCTGGCGCCACTGGTGCTGGTGCTCTCGGTGATCGGCGTGATCTACGGTTCGATCCTCGCGGCCGGGCAGTCGGACATGAAGCGGTTCATCGCCTACGTCTCGATCGCCCACTTCGGCTTCATCTCGCTGGGCATCTTCGCCTTCAACGAGCAGGCCATGATCGGCTCCGTGTCGTACATGCTGAACCACAGCCTCTCGACCGGGATGCTCATCGTGGTGATCGGCCTGATCGTGATGCGCGGCGGGTCCACGCGGATCTCCGACTACGGCGGTATGGCGAAGGTGACCCCGCTGCTCGGCGGGATGCTGCTGATCGCCGGTCTGTCCGCGCTGTCGCTGCCGGGCACCAACTCGTTCGTGAGCGAGTTCCTCGTGCTCATCGGCTCGTTCGTGACCCAGCCGGTGTACACGATCATCGCGACGGTCGGCATGGTGCTCGCCGCGGCGTACGTGCTGTGGCTCTACCAGCGGATCATGCAGGGCCCGGTGCGCGGTGACGCGCTCATCGGGGTGGGCGGCGGCCCGGGCACGGTGATGGCGCCGGAGCTCGGGGCCAAGAAGGCCATCAAGGACCTCGGCGGGCGGGAGATCGCGATCCTGGCCCCGATGGTCATCCTGATCATCGGCCTGGGTTTCTACCCCAAGCCGGTGCTCGACACGATCACCCCGTCGGTGCAGGCGACGCTGTCTGCCGTGCAGGGAGGCAAGTAAACCGTGCTCGACAGTCTCATTGAGCCTGTTCTCTCCCAGGCTCCGACGGCCCAGGTGGCGACACCGTCGATCGACTACGCGGCCGTGCTGCCGTTGTTGATCATCTTCGGCGTCGCGTGCGTCAGCGTGCTGGTTGAGGCGTTCGCGCCGAAGGCCTCCCGCTGGTACGCGCAGGTCTTCGTGACCGTGATCGCGATCCTCGCGTCCGGGGTCTCGCTGATCATGTACGCCACCAAGACGGCGCCGAAGGCGGGCGTGACCACGTTCGCCGGCGCGATCTCGGTGGACCGCCCGTCGCTGTTCCTGTGGGGCACACTGCTCCTGCTGGGACTCGGCGCGGTGTTCCTCATCGCCGACCGCAAGGTGGAGCCCGGTGGCGCGTTCGTGGCGCAGGCCGCGATCAGCCCCGGCACCGTGCAGGATCGCGCGCAGGCGGTCGGGACGGTGACGTCGCAGACCGAGGTCTTCCCGCTCACGCTCTTCGCGCTCGGCGGCATGATGGCCTTCACGGCGGCCAACGACCTGCTCACGATGTTCATCGCGCTCGAGGTGCTGAGCCTCCCGCTGTACCTCATGTGCGGTCTGGCGCGGCGGCGCCGGCTCATCTCGCAGGAGTCGGCGGTCAAGTACTTCCTGCTCGGCGCGTTCTCCTCGGCGTTCTTCCTCTACGGCCTCGCGTTGCTCTACGGCTACGCGAACTCCGTGAAGCTCGCCGACATCGCCAACGCCGCGGCCGGCTCGGACCGCTCCGACACGCTGCTGTTCGCGGGCCTCGGCCTGCTTGTGGTCGGTCTGCTGTTCAAGGGCTCGGTCGGCCCGTTCCACACGTGGACGCCGGACGTCTACCAGGGCGCGCCGACTCCGGTCACGGGCTTCATGGCGGCGTGCACGAAGGTCGCCGCGTTCGGCGCCATCCTGCGCGTGCTGTCGGTCGCGTTCTCTTCCACGAGCTGGGAGTGGCGCGGGGTGCTGTGGGCCGTGGCGATCATCTCGATGGCGATCGGCGCGATCCTCGGCCTCACGCAGACCGACGTGAAGCGCATGATCGCGTACTCCTCGATCGCCCACGCGGGCTTCCTGCTCGTCGGTGCCATCGCGATGACCGAGGACGGCCTGTCGAGCACGCTGTTCTACCTGCTCGCCTACGGCTTCACCACGCTCGCCGCGTTCGGCGTGATCAGCCTGGTCCGCGACGCCGGTGGTGAGGCGACGCACCTGTCCGCCTGGGCGGGGCTCGCGAAACGCTCGCCGGTGCTGGCCGGGGTGTTCACGTTCTTGCTGCTGGCGTTGGCCGGTATCCCGTTGACCAGCGGGTTCGTGGGCAAGTTCGTGGTGTTCTCCGCGGCGCTGTCCGACGGCATGGCCCCGCTGGTGGTGATCGCGCTGGTGTTCAGCGCGGTGGCCGCGTTCTTCTACCTGCGGGTGATCGTGCTGATGTACTTCTCCGAGCCGGCGGCCGACGGCCCGACCGTCGCCATCCCGGGCGGCTTCACCACGGCGGCCATCACGCTCGGCGTGGTGGTGACGCTGGTGCTGGGCCTGGTTCCGTCGTTCGCCCTGGGCTGGGCAAGCTCCGGCGGGTTCGCTTCGTAACTTGGCCTCGGCTCCGCCGAGGCGCGCGAGATCGCCTTTGAGCCGGCTCCTTCCCCCCGATGTGGTCGGCCCCCCGGGGCCGATCATGTCGGGAGGGAAGCAATCGGCGCGATCTCGCGGAGTGGTTACTTCGTCGTACCGGCCGTTACGCTCAAGGCACATCGAGCGGGTGCGGATCACGGACGTCCTGGGGGGCTCCGTGGTGCCCGCAAGGTGGACCTGAAGCTGCCGGGGCCGGGCTGGACCGTGCTGGCCGGGCGCAACGGGTCGGGCAAGACGACGTTCCTGCGGGCGCTGGCGCAGGCCCTCGTGCAGCCGCCGTTCGCCGAGAGCCTGGTCACCGGGGGCAGCTCGATCGACGTCGACGTAGTGGGCGAGGAGCCCGCGTTCTGCGCCGGCTACAGGCCGTTCCGGCGGCTGGCCGGGGTGCCCCCGAGGCGCAGTCGCTGATGCGCGGCCAGTTCGCGCGCGTGGCGAGCCTGTTCAGCGAAGACGCGTCACCGGCCGAAGGTGTGACCCGGCTGATCAATCAGCACTTGCGGGCGTTGGAGGGCAAGGCGGGCACGCGGGAGCTGAAGGACTTGGTGCTGACGCTGCTGGGCGACGGTCTGCTGCCCGACGACTACCGCATGCGCGACGTCGACTCCGACTGCCTGTGGGCCTCCTACCGCGGCGACCGTTTCCCGCTGCGCGAGATGAGCGACGGGAACCGAACCGTGACGGCGCTGCTCGTCGACCTCGTGCGGCAGTCGGCGGACGCGGAGCTGGGGATCGAGGCGTCGCGTGTGGTGCTGGTCGACGAGGTCGACAAGGTCCTGCACGTGTCGCGGCAGAAACGCATCGGGCCGTGGCTGAAGGCGCACTTCGCACGGATCCAGTTCGTGGTGAGCACACACAGCCTGGACGTGTGCCGGGCGGCCGATTCCGGTGGGTTGATCCGCCTGCCGGGGCCCGACGAGCAGGAGCCGCCTCGGGTGGTGTCGGACGAGCTGTACCAGCGCGTGGTCTACGGCAGCGGCGACGACGCCGTGCTGTCAGATCTGTTCGGGCTCGACAGCCCGTCTTCGCCGCGGGCTGTGGAGCTGCTCGTGGCCACGGGCCAGGCGGACGCCAACGGCGTGCGTGAGTGGGAGCCGCTGCGCGACCGCCTGAGCAGCTCACCGCCCAGCCGCGTCGACGACGTCACGCGCCACTTCGACGAACGGTGATCCGCTGCGCCGCGTGGCCCTGCCTGCCGCGGTCGCTCTCGAGCTCGCGCGGCTGACCTCGCGGATTCCTTCCGGAGACAGCAAAACCACGCGTCGCTTGTGGACTTCCGCGCGGGGCGCCCGCCGCTCGATCCGCACGCACCTGGCCGCGGTGGCCTCTGGCCGCGGCTACTGCATGTACTGCGGCGACGGGCTGGGGTCCACTGTGGACCGCTTCGAACCGGTCGCACGGGCCCCGCGCCGCGCGTTCGACTGGCTCGACCACCTGCTGGCGTACGACTACCACAAGCGCGATCGGTTTCCGGTGGACGTCTCAGGACAGCCGTTGCTCATCGACCCGACCGCCGAGGACCCGCTGGACCACCTGTTCCTGGTGCTGTCCATCGGCACTTGTCGCGCGCTGACCGACAAGGGCCGCGCGAAGATCGAGGTGTGCGGTCTCAACCGCCCCCTGCTGGAACGCGGGCGCGCTGCGGCTGCCGACCAAGGTGGCTGCGCTGGTGTTCCACTGGTGGAACGGCGACACCCAGACCCGCCGCCGCGCCATCTGGACTCCGCGCGACCAGCGGCACGCCGACGTTTTACACGCAGTGCTCCGCCAGGCCTGGCTGCCGGGCGCTCCGCGAATCTTCCCGGACGCCGCTCTGCTCGACCTGCTCCACGACGCCGGACTGCGTGCTGCGCTCCTGGCCTGAAACGCCGTGAAGGGCTCCTGACGGACTCGGCGTCCTTCGGGTGCCCTTCACGGATCGTCCCATTACGGCGTGGGGGAGCAGGCCGTGCGGCCGACCGTCACGCTGCCTGTGATGCCGGAGGCCGGCAGGAAGTCGATGCGCAGCATGGTGAGGCTGATGCTGCCGTCGCCGGGGAGGGTTTGGGTGTTGAACACGGCGTTGGCCAGCACGGTGCCCCCGGCCTTCGTGATGGGCTTCGTGTAGCCCGCCGGCACGGGCGAGGGCAGGCCGGTGATGCCGCCCAGGCCGCTGAACGTCCAGTTTGCGCTCGTCTGGCGTTGGACCGCGTCGCACGTGACGGTGTAGCTCGACAGCCGGATGCGCGGGCCGCCGGCGCTGACGAGGGCCGACAGTTCGAAGTTCTTGCCGGTGGCCGTGGACTTGGTGCTGGTGGTGTCGTTGTCGGGGTCGACGACCGTGGTCGTGCAGGACGACGTGCCGCCGCCCCAGCTCAGGCCGGTCTTGCTCAGCGAGCCCGCAGACGCGCTCGTCGGCCCCTCCACCGCGCACGGCGCCAGCGACGGCACGGTCACCGTGGTCGAGCCCTTCGTGAAGCTCGCCTCGCCGAGGTCAGCCACCCCGGCCGGCGTGTCCGCCCACGCCGGTGCACCCGCGAGCACGCTCCCGGCCACCAGTAACGCACCGACGAGCCCCGCCCGCCTGACGTTCGTGTTACGCATGCTTGTCCTCCTTCTGCTGCCGGGGAACTTGTCGGGACCGGCGGCTCTCCCACTGAGTGAATATCCGCGCGCCCGTTTCGCCCGTTGCGCTGCCGGGCGTTGATCACTCGTCCGTGCTGGGGGATCAACCCGTTCGGGGCCCCGCCTTGACTTCTGGGACCGGGTTGCCCTCCGGTGTCATGTTCGTCACCGTTTCCCCTGGACAGCGGGTAAACGGCGTGCCAGGGGTAGCCACTACTCTGAAAGCCGGATAACCCGACCGGCGCATGAGAGAGCGGAGCCGACGTGTCTGTGTCTTCACCACCCCCGGGGGCGGGAGCCACCGCTGCGCGGGATGGCGCTGTCGAGGACCTGCGCGCGACCGTCGGGCTGCAGATCGAGGACGAGAACCTGCTGCGGGCGATCGCCGGAGGGCTGGCCGACGTCGAGGCGATGCTGCGCGACGTCGTGAAGAGCGACGTGCAGGCGGTGCACGACGCGGCGTTGCACTTGGTCGAGGCGGGGGGCAAACGTTTTCGTCCCCTGTTCACGCTGCTGTCGGCGCAGTTCGGGCCCCGCCAGGGTGACCACGTGCTCATCGCCGCCGCCGCGGTGGAGCTGGTGCACCTGGCGACGCTGTACCACGACGACGTGATGGACGAGGCGACCATGCGGCGCGGCGCGGAGAGTGTCAACGCGCGCTGGGACAACACCGTCGCGATCCTGACCGGCGACTTCCTCTTCGCCCACGCCTCACGCCTGGTCGCCGACCTCGGGACGGACGCGGCGCGCATCATCGCCGAGACGTTCGGCGAGCTCGTGACCGGCCAGATGCGCGAGACGGTCGGCCCCGGCCCCGGCGACGACCCGGTCGAGCACTACCTCACCGTCATCGCGCAGAAGACGGGCTCGCTGATCGCGACGTCCGGGCGCTTCGGCGGCATGATGTCCGGCGCTCCCGAGGAGTACATCCAGGCGCTGCGCCGGTTCGGCGAGATCATCGGCACGGCGTTCCAGATCTCCGACGACATCATCGACATCGCGTCGCCCTCCGACGAGCTGGGCAAGGCGCAGGGCACGGACCTGCGCGAAGGCGTGCGCACGCTGCCCATGCTCTACGCGCTGGCCGACCCGGACACCGACCCGCGGCTCGTGGAGCTGCTGGCCGGCCCGATCGCCGAGGACGAGGTGGTCGAGGAGGCGCTGGAGCTGCTGCGCCGCTCCAGCGGACTCGAACGCGCGCGCGTCACCCTTTCCGACTACGCTTCGCGAGCACGTGCCGAGCTCGCAGCGCTGCCCGCTTCCCCTGCGCGAGACGCTTGCGAGTCGGTGGCCGACTACCTGGTCGCGCGGACGCACTAAAAGGGGCAGAAAAGATGTCCATTTTCGGGCAAGTCTGGCTGTGGAGCCTGTTGGCGTTCTTCGTCGGCGCGCTTGTGGCCTGGTTGGTCCTCGTGTTGCCTGCCCGCAAGCGCGTTCGTGAGCTGGAAGACGCGCTGGCGTCCGCGCACGCCGAGAACGCGCGCACCCCGGCCAACTCGGCCGCGCTGGCCGCCGCGTCCGGCCGGACGTCAGTGCTGCCGCCCGTCGACGCTCCCGAAGCCCCGGAACCGATGGGGTCGCCGGCCTTCACGTCCGAGCGCGCGGAGCTCGACAGCGAACCGGCGTGGACGCGCGATGAGCGTGAGCACGCACCGACCGAGCTGATCGCCGCGGCGCCGCCCGCCGGGTTCGACCCGGAGGCGGAGTACGACGCCGAGTACCGCACCGCGCCGGAAGCGGACGCTTCGCCCGAAGCGGACGAGCCGGCCCCGGCGTCCTCCGTGGACAGTGGTGACGTCTACCGCGCGGCGGCGACGGAGTACCTCAGCCCGGTCTCCCGCGAATCGGACAACGGTTACCACCACGCGGTCGATCTCGAGGGCGAGGACCACGGCAGCGGCTACCACCGCGCGATGGAACCGTTCGAGAGCAAGCTGGAACCCTCGTCGTTCGAGAGCCGGCTCGAGCCGCCTGTCGTGCCCGACGAGCCGGTGTCGCTCTTCCAGCCCACGCCGGCCGCGGAACAGTCCGAATCGGACTGGTTCTCGAAGGAACTGCCGGAACGCTCGCCCTTCGAGGAAGCGCCGGGCGGCGACTACCTCGACGAGCCGGAGTCCACTGAGCACCTGACGCCGGCGCCGGCCACGGCCCAGCAGACGGCCGTGGCGGACGAGCCCGAAGAGTCCACAGAGGAACCCCTGGAGCCCGGCGGCCTGCCCAAGCGCCAGCCCCGCGAATCCCCGCGCGGAGGCTTCGAACCGCCGCGGCCGATCCAGCCGTCGATGCGCCCGGTCGAACGCCGCGCGCCGGACCTCGCGGGCGCGCACAGCGGGTCGCTGTTCGAGCCGTCGGTGCAGCCCAACCAGGTCGCCGCCATGGCCGCCCCGGAACCGCCCCCGGCCCGCGACACCGGCGAGGACTCCGTGCCACCCGGACCTTTCGGCCCCGGCTCCGCCATGCCCCGCCCCGGCGGCGGCCGCCCGTCGGACGCCTTCACGGTCAAGGCCAGCGTCACGGCTTTGCGGTACTGCACCGAGGAATCACCGCAATTCCCGCGCATGGTGGCAGAGGTGTGGTTCCGCACTTCGGCGGACGCCGAGCGAGTCGGCTTTCGGCCGCTTTCCTGATTGCCTGCGGCTTCGCCGGGGCAACCAGGAAAGCTGTATTTTTTGCCTCGGCTCCGCCGAGGCGTGCGAGATCGCCTGTGCGCCGGCGCGATCTCGCGGTGTGGCTGAGTTCCGTACCCGGCAAAGAAAAAGGCCTCCCGGCCACGAGCGGGGAGGCCTTTTCGACAACCCGAGAACTACACGACAGTCCAGGTGTCCTTGCCGCGCAGCAGGCCCTGAAGGTCGGGCTTGCGGGCGGCGCGGGCCTCTTCCACCTGAGCGCGGGCACCGTCGTCGTAGGTGGGGCGTTCGACCTGGCGCAGGATGCCCGTGGGGACGTGGTTGAGGTTCTGATCACCCAGGCGGGTCAGCGCGAAGGCATACGACGTGTCGGCGACGGTCGGGTCGTGGACGACCAGGTTGTCCTCGCCGATGTCGCTCACCTTGGCGATGTCCAGGCCGCCCCACTCGCCGCGGCGGACGCCGAACTCGCCTTGCGCGCCGAAGCGCATCGGCTCGCCCGCCTTCAGCGGGATGAGCCGGGACGCGGCCTCGTCCTTGTCCTTCAGGACGTCGAAGGCGCCGTCGTTGAAGATGGGGCAGTTCTGGTAGATCTCGACGATCGCCGAGCCGCGGTGGCGGGCCGCCGCCTCCAGCACCTCGGTGAGGCCCTTGCGGTCGGAGTCCAACGCGCGGCCCACGAACGACGCCTCGGCCCCGATCGCCAGCGAGAGCGGGTTGAACGGGGTGTCCACCGAACCCATCGGGGTCGACTTGGTGACCATGCCCTGGCCCGAGGTCGGCGAGTACTGGCCCTTGGTCAAACCGTAGATCCGGTTGTTGAATAGCAGGATCTTGATGTTCACGTTGCGGCGCAGCGCGTGGATCAGGTGGTTGCCGCCGATGGACAGCGCGTCGCCGTCGCCGGTGACGACCCACACCGACAGGTCCGGGCGCGTGGTGGCCAGGCCGGTCGCGATCGACGGCGCGCGGCCGTGGATCGAGTGCATGCCGTAGGTGTTGAGGTAGTACGGGAAGCGCGACGAGCAGCCGATGCCCGAGATGAACACGATGTTCTCGCGCTTGAGGCCCAGCGTCGGCAGGAACGACTGCACGGCGTTGAGCACCACGTAGTCACCACAGCCGGGGCACCAGCGCACTTCCTGGTCGGACTTGTAGTCCTTGGCCTTCTGCGGTTCGTCGGTGGTGGGAACGAGGTCCAGACCACCGAGCTGCGGCAGTCCGAGATCGATGGCGGTCACTTGACGCCCTCCGGAACGGTGCTGGTGATGATGTCGGCGAACACGTTCTGCAGCTCTTCGGCCTTGAACGGCAGCCCCGCCACCTTGGTGTACGAGCGCACGTCCACCAGGAACTTCGCGCGCAGCAGCAGCGCGAGCTGGCCCAGGTTCATCTCCGGCACCACGACCTTGTCGTAGGACCGCAGGATCTCCCCGAGATTGTGCGGCAGCGGGTTGAGGTGGCGCAGGTGCGCCTGCGCGATCGGCATGCCCAGCTTCCGCACGCGCCGGCAGGCCGCGCCGATCGGGCCGTAGGACGAGCCCCAGCCGAGCGCGAGCACCCGCGCTTTGCCGCCGGACGGGTCGTCGACCACCAGGTCGGGCACGTCGATGCCGTCGATCTTGGCCTGGCGCAGCCGCACCATCTTGTCGTGGTTGTCGGGGTCGTAGGAGATGTGCCCGGTCCCGTCGGCCTTCTCGAGGCCGCCGATGCGGTGCTGCAGCCCCGGCGTGCCCGGTACCGCCCACGCGCGCGCCAGCGTCTCCGGGTCGCGCACGTAGGGCCAGAACTCGCCGGAGCCATTGTCGGAGTTGGGTTCCTGCGCGAACTCCACCCGCAGGTCGGGCAGGTCCGCGACGTCGGGGATGAGCCACGGCTCGGAGCCATTGGCGATCGCGCCGTCGGACAGCAGCAGCACCGGCGTGCGGTACTTCAGCGCGATCCGCGTGGCCTCCAGTGCCGCGTCGAAGCAGTCGGCGGGGGAGAGCGGTGCGATGATCGGCACGGGCGACTCGCCGTTGCGGCCGAACATCGCCTGCAGCAGGTCGGCCTGCTCGGTCTTGGTCGGCAGTCCCGTGGACGGGCCGCCGCGCTGCACGTCGATGACCACGAGCGGCAGTTCCGTCATCACGCCGAGCCCGATGGTCTCCGACTTCAGCGCGATGCCGGGGCCGGACGTCGAGGTCACGCCCAGCGCGCCGCCGTACGAGGCGCCCAGCGCCGCGCCGATGCCGGCGATCTCGTCCTCGGCCTGGAACGTGATGATGCCGAAGTTCTTGTGCTTCGACAGCTCGTGGAGGATGTCCGACGCCGGGGTGATCGGGTAGGTGCCCAGCAGGATCTGCAGCCCGGACTGCTGCCCCGCCGCCACGATCCCGTACGCGAGCGCCGTGTTGCCGGTGATCTGCCGGTAGGTGCCCTGATCGAGCTTCGCCGGCGCGACCTCGAACGTCGTCGCGAACGACTCCGTGGTCTCGCCGTAGTTCCAGCCCGCGCGGAAGGCCAGGATGTTGGCCTCGGCGATGTCCGGCTTCTTCGCGAACTTCTCGCGCAGGAACCGCTCCGTGCCCTCGGTCGGCCGGTGGTACATCCACGACAGCAGCCCGAGCGCGAACATGTTCTTGCACCGCTCGGCGTCCTTCTTGCCGAGGCCGGTGTCGGCGAGCGCGCCCTGCGTCAGCGTCGACATGGCGACCCGGTGGACCTGGAAGGCCGACAGCGTCTCGTCGTCGAGCGGGTCGTTGTCGTACCCGACCTTCACGAGGTTGCGCTTGGAGAACTCGTCGGTGTTGAGGATGATCGTGCCGCCCTGCGGGACGTCGCGCAGGTTCGCCTTCAGCGCCGCGGGGTTCATGGCCACCAGCACGTCGGGCCGGTCGCCGGGCGTGAGGATGTCGTAGTCGGCGAAGTGCACCTGGAACGACGAGACGCCCGGGATCGTGCCCTGTGGCGCGCGGATCTCGGCGGGGAAGTTCGGCATCGTCGACAGGTCGTTGCCGAAGGCCGCGGCCTCGGACGTGAACCGGTCGCCCGTCAGCTGCATGCCGTCGCCCGAGTCACCGGCGAACCGGATGACCACCCGGTCCAGTTTGCTGACTTCGGTCGACCTCGAGCTGGTCAAGGAAGCGCTGCTGTGACCGTTGCCGGCCGCCGTGCTTCCCGGACCACCGTTCGCACTCGTGCTCATGGGTCAGGGAATCCCTCTCTCCCGACGTGCTGCGACGACCCCGAGTCGGCCCCCGGGGAAACGCCCGCCCGGCGATGTCGGCTGGATCACCAGGCCACCTCCGAGGTTACTCGTCGAGGACTCGGGAGTTCCCGAAGTGTGGGGTACCCGAAGTGGAAGCCTTCATCCCGTCACCGGCGGCGGGCGCCCATTGTTACCTGTAACCGATGGTAACGGGATTTCCGGGGAACCGCAGTGACGCACGTCTCCCACCGATGGGCCACACAAACCGGGTTTCCCGGTCTGCGGCGTGGACGATGCCACCGAATGGACTGGTCCCGCACCCGCGTCCCGCCATGTGGATAAAGTTCATGCGAGTTCGGCGATGAACCTCAGGCCGGTTGTCCGGCCCTTCCGGTCAGCTCTGCGGGGTCGGTGGCCGTTCCAGCAGTCGCGACAGGACGACCGTGGAAACGGTGCGGTCGATGATCTCCAGCCCGCGCAGCCGTTCGAGCGCCGTCTCGAGATGGTGGATGTCGGCGGCGCGCAGGTGCACGATCGCGTCGGCCGCGCCCGAGACCGTGTACGCGGCCACGACCTCCGGCAGTGGTTCAAGCCTTGCGCGGATGCGGGCGGGCGTGACGTTGCCCTGGCAGTGCACCTCCACGAAAGCCTCGGTGCCCCAGCCGAGCGCCTCCGGGTCGACGACCGCCGTGAAGCCGCGCAGCACGCCCGCTTCCAGCAGCCGGTCGACGCGGCGCTTGACCGCCGGGGCGGACAATCCGACGACTTTGCCGATCTCGGCGTAGCTGGACCGCGCGTTGGCCACCAGGCAGGAAACGATTCGCTGGTCAATGGTGTTCACACGCAATGTTTAGCAGGTATGCGCGCAGCGAACAGCGATTGATTGCGCGGTTAGGCCGACCTTACCCTTCAACCATGCAGGCAGAGTCTGTGCAGCGCGTGCCCACCACCCGCCGTTACCTCATGTGCCCACCGCGGTTCTTCGCGGTGGACTACGTGATCAACCCCTGGATGGACCCGACCAAGCCGGTCAGCGCCGACGTCGCGGTGGCGCAGTGGACCGAGCTGCGCGACACCTACCGCCGTCTCGGCCACACCGTGGAGGAGATCGAGCCGCAGCCGGGCCTGCCCGACATGGTGTTCGCGGCGAACTCCGGCACCGTCGTGGACGGGCGCGTGCTCGGGTCGCGCTTCCGGGCGCCGCAGCGCGCGGCCGAGGCCGAGCACTTCCGCCGCTGGTTCGTGGAACACGGCTACCGCGACCTGACCATGCCGGAGCGCATCAACGAGGCCGAGGGCGACTTCGCCTGGACGGGCAAGCTGCTGCTCGCCGGCACCGGCTTCCGCACCGACCCGGCCGCGCACGCCGAGGCGCAGGAGGTGCTCGGCGTGCCCGTGGTGTCGCTGAGCCTCGTCGACCCGCGCTACTACCACCTCGACACGGCGCTGTTCGTGCTCACCGAGGCGACCGACACCACGGCGGCGCAGATCGCCTACTACCCGGAGGCCTTCTCGCCCGGCTCGCAGCGCGTGCTGCGGCGCCTGTTCCCCGACGCCGTGATCGCCACGGCCGCCGACGCCGAGTGCTTCGGCCTCAACGGCGTCTCCGACGGACGCAACGTCGTGCTGCCCCTGGAAGCCGTCGGGCTGGGTGCGCAGCTGGCTGCGCACGGCTACGAGCCCGTCTACCTGGACATTTCCGAATTGCGGAAGGCCGGCGGCGGGCCGAAGTGCTGCACTTTGGAGATTCGCAAATAACTTTGTGTAGATAGTGTAACTACTCCATTTGCCAATCCGATCAATCGGGACACAGGAGGTCCGACGCTCCGAACCGGGACGAGGTGCGATGGTCAACTTCACCGTGCACGGCATCGGCAGGCCCCAGCGCGCGCTCGATCCGGGCGAAGACGAGCGCTGGATCACGGTGGAGCAGTTCGAGACCTTGCTCGACGTCGTCGCGAAGTGCCCTGAATCGCGGCTGACCTTCGACGACGGCAACGTCTCCGACGTCGAGGTCGCCTTGCCGCGGCTCGTGCAGCGGGGGCTGCGCGGGGAGTTCTTCCCGCTCGCCGGCCGCGTCGGCTCGCGCGGGTTCGTGGACCGCGCCGGGCTGCGGGAGCTCGTCGCGGCTGGGATGGACGTCGGGTCGCACGGCTGGGACCGGTTCAGCGCGCGGCGGTTCGAGGAACGCGTGCTGCGGCGCGAGCTGGACGCGGCGCCGCGGCTGCTGGGCGAGCTGAGCGGGCGCGCGGTGTGCCGCTATTCGTTGTCCGGCCGCCGCGTCGACCGGCGCGTGCTCGGGCGGCTGCGGGCAGCCGGCGCGACGCGCGTGTATGCCGGTTCGGGTCCGGGCAGTTCGAATGTTCGCGGCGGGGAGTGGTTGCAGCACCGCGTCGAGGTGCGCCACGACCTCGACCGCGAGTGGGCCGAGGGCGTGCTGGTGGGCCGTTACGGGCACCGCTGGTCCGGCCGGCTGACGGGACTGCTCACCTTCTGATCCTCGCCCCGCCCGGGCCACATCACACCAATGTGGCGTTCGGTGCGCCCAACGCACCCAATGCGGAGTTCGGTGCCTTGAGCTCGACCAACGCCGCATTGGGAGTGTTCCGGTTGGCGGGAAGCCGCGCGGCGGAGTTTCGCGGGCGCGGCCGAGGCCGACGCCACCGCCGCCGGCATCACCGCGGCGGCGACCGCCATGGCTAGCCCGGACCACGCCCGGGTCGTCGCGGCACCGGCCGCGGGCCCGACGGCGGCGTAGCTGCTGGCGAAGACCGCCAGGTGCAGCCAGATCTCGAACGGCAAGTACAAGACCGACGAGGACGCGGGCGCCAACACCGTCGCCGTGTGCGACGCCAACGGGGCCGTGTTCTGGAAGGCCGACATGGACATCGACTGCGACGGACAGCAGCGGACGTCGCAGTGCAATGAGGACACCGACTGCTGTTTTCAGGACGACACCGCGTTCCACCAGAGCGACGGCCGGCCGCTGAATGCCGCGACGTTGCCCTACATCGTCGTGCCGAGTTCGAGCGGCACGTGGAACTACAGCTCGTCCGGGCTCAAGGGTGGCGGCAGTTGCGCGGTGATCTACACGGGAAAATCGAATACACCGTCATCGGTGACACCGGGGCGACCGGGATCATCGGCAAGGCTTTGTACGCGACGGCCAAGGATCTCGGCACCAACCCCGACCCGTCCAGCGGTGGCACCGACTCCGCGTGACCTACATCTGCTTCAAGAACTCGAAGGTCTCGCCGATCGAAAACCACAGCATGGCCACGAGCACCGGACAGAACCAGGCCGGCACGTTCGTGAACAACAACTGAACCTGACGGACAACGGCGCCGGGGAAGCTTTGGCGAGCTTCTCTGGCGTTTCGTCGCTTCTTGGCCGAAATGGCGCTACGGCAACGAAAAATGTTGTCGAGACCACTACGCTGAGCTGAAACACTGCCGAAAAAGCGCACAATCGATACGCAAATCCGGTTGCCATTTCTCCACGGGCCTGAACGGGTAACGAACTGCGTCCGCGCGCCGACCAAGGGATCAGCGAATGCGGGCGGAGGTTCAAGCGTGAGGATCAGTGTCTTCGGGCTGGGGTATGTGGGGTGCGTGTCCGCGGCCTGTCTGGCGGGGAACGGGCACGAGGTCGTCGGGGTCGACGTGAACCCGGTGAAGGTCGACCTGGTGAGGCGCGGCAACGCGCCGGTGGTCGAGGAACGCATCGGTGAGCTGACGGCCGAGGTCGTGGCGTCGGGGGCGCTGCGCGCGACCATCGACGTGGCCGAGGCGGTGGCGGCGACCGACGTGTCGCTGGTCTGCGTGGGCACGCCTTCGGCGCCCAACGGCAGCCTGTCCACCGAGTACCTCCAACGCGTGGCCGACGAAATCGGCGAAGCGTTGGCGCAGAAGGAAACTCGGCACACGGTGGTGTTCCGCAGCACGATGCTGCCGGGCACCTGCCTCGACCTGCTGGTGCCGATCCTGGAGAAGGCCAGCGGCCGCACCGCGGGTGTCGACTTCGGCGTGGCGGTGAACCCGGAGTTCCTGCGCGAGGGCACCAGCGTCCGCGACTTCTTCGACCCGCCCAAGACCGTGATCGGCGAGCTCGACACGGCCAGCGGCGACATCGTGGCCGAGCTTTACACGGGCCTGCCCGGCGACGTCTTCCGCGTGCCGATCCAGGTGGCGGAGATGACCAAGTACGCCGACAACGCCTTCCACGGCTTGAAGATCGGCTTCGCCAACGAGCTCGGCGCCGTCTGCCGCGCGCTCGGGCTCGACTCGCACAAGGTGATGGACGTCTTCCTCGCCGACCGCAAGCTCAACGTGAGTCCCGCGTACCTGCGCCCGGGCTTCGCGTTCGGCGGCTCGTGCCTGCCGAAGGACCTGCGCGGACTGGTCTACGCCGCGCGCCGCGCCGACGTGTCGGTGCCGATTCTCGCGCACGTGCTGCCCTCCAACGAAGATCACCTGCAGCGGGCGTTCGACCTCGTCGCGCGCACCGGCAAGCGCAAGGTCGGCCTGTTCGGCCTGTCGTTCAAGCCGGGCACCGACGACCTGCGCGAGAGCCCGCTCGTCGAGCTCGCCGAGCGGCTGCTGGGCAAGGGCTTCGACCTCAAGATCTACGACGCCAACGTGAGCCTTTCGCGGCTCATGGGCGCCAACCGCGAGTACATCGATGCGCGGCTGCCGCACCTCGGTTCGCTGCTCGCGGGCTCGGTCGAAGAGGTGCTGGAGCACGCCGAGGTGTGCCTCGTCGGCACCGCCGACCCGGCCGTGCTGGCCGCGCTTCCCCACGGTGGCGAGCAGACGCTCGTCGACCTCGTCCGCCTCCCCGACGCCGAAGCGCGCCGGGCCGAAGAGGGATACGTCGGCCTTGCCTGGTGACAAGAAAAAAGCCCTGATCCTGGTCGAGAACCTCTCGGTCCCGTTCGATCGCCGCGTGTGGCAGGAGTGCCAGACGTTGCGCGACGCCGGCTGGGAGGTGCACGTGATCTGCCCGCAGGGCACGAAACGCGACACCGAACCCGAAGCCGTCATCGACGAGGTGCACATTTACCGCTACCCCCTGAAGGCGGCGACCGGTGGTCCCGCGGGGTACCTGCAGGAGTACGGCTCCGCGGTCTGGCACACGTTCCGGCTGGCCCGCAAGGTCGGCCGCGTCGACGTGGTCCACGCCTGCAACCCGCCGGACCTGCTGTTCCTCGTGGCGCGGATGCTCAAGCGCCAGGGCGCGAAGTTCATCTTCGACCAGCACGACCTCGTGCCGGAGCTGTACCTGTCGCGCTTCGACCGCGGCCAGGACCTGCTCTACCGCGGCGTCTGCGCGCTCGAGCGCTCCACCTACCGCGCGGCCGACGTCGTGATCGCCACCAACGAGAGCTATCGCCAGGTCGCCCTCATCCGCGGCGGCAAGCGGCCCGAGGACGTGTTCGTGGTCCGCAGCGCACCCGTGGTCGAGCGCTTCCACGAGGTGCCGGTGGAGCCGGAGCTCAAACGCGGCAAGCCGCACCTGCTCTGCTACCTCGGCGTGATGGGGCCGCAGGACGGCGTGGACTACGCGTTGCGCGCGCTGGCCTCCCTGCGTGACGAGATCGGCCGCGACGACTGGCACGCCGTGTTCGTGGGCGCCGGCGACGCGTTCGACGACGTGGTGGCGTTGTCGAAGGAGCTGGGCCTGGCCGACCAGGTCGAATTCACCGGCCGCGTGTCCGACGCCGACCTGCTGCGCTACCTGTCCGCGGCCGACGTGTGCCTTTCGCCCGACCCGCTCAATCCGCTCAACGACGTGTCGACCATGAACAAAATCATGGAGTACATGGCGATGAGCAAGCCCATCGTCTCCTTCGAGCTGCGCGAGGCCCGCGTGTCGGCGGGGGACGCCGCGCTCTACGCCCCGGCCAACGACGTGACCGAGTTCGCGAAGCTCGTCGCCGTGCTGCTCGACGACCCGAACGAACGCGTCCGGATGGGCGAACTCGGCAAGGCGCGGGTCAGCGGGCCACTGGCCTGGGCGAACTCGCAGAAAGCGCTGCTCGCCGCGTACGAGCGGGCTGTGCGCTGAGCCCGTGTGCTTGATCGCGGTTTGAACAAGGTTCGTGCGTTCGGTGTAACCAACGCCTCCAGCGCGACGACGGGGTCAGTGACCGGTACGCCACTTTCGGAGGGGAGACCCCGGTTTTGAGTGACGACACGGTACGGCTTTCGATGGTGGGACAGGTTCTGCGCAGGCGCTGGAGGGCGCTGCTGATCCTGGTGGTCGTGGGGGCGGGCGTCGGTGCGGGGGCTTCGGTCGTGCTTTCGCCCGGGTACGAAACCACGGCGAGCGTGCTGCTGCAGGGCCCGCGCCAGGCCGACGAGCTGCTGACGCAGGCCCAGGTGGCCACCAGCTCGGTGGTCCTGGACCGCGCGGCCGCAGCGCTCGGCATGCGCGAGGCCGGTCCGGACCTGCAGAAGAAGGTCACGGCCTCGGTGGCGCAGGGCAACGTCGTGGCGATCACCGCGTCGGGCGACAGCCCGGAGCACGCGCAGCAGCTGGCCGATCAGGTGGCCAAGGAGTTCGTGAAGTACTCCACGCAGCTGCTGGCGAACTCGGCCGACACGTCGGCACAGCTCGCGCAGGAGCAGCGGGAGGCGTTGCGCCAGCAGGTGGCGCAGACCAACCAGCGCATCCTCGACCTCTCGCGTTCGGTCACGGACGGCCAGACGGTGGAAGGCGTGCAGGTCCGCACGGAGCTGCAGGGCCTGCGCACCTCGCTGGAGCAGGCGATGAACAACCTCAACGCGGCCGACGCGGCCACGGGCGCCGGGAACATGGTCGTGATGGGGCCGTCGGAGAAGCCGACCTCGCAAGCGGCGCCTACGCTGCCGCAGCTCGCCGGGGGTGGCGCGATCCTGTTCTTCCTCATCGGTCTGCTCAGTTACCTCTTCGGGGCCCGCAGCGACCGCCGGCCGCGCAGCGAGACGGAGATCGGCTCGGCGCTGGGTGCGCCGGTGCTGGCGAGCGTCGACGTGCCGGAGACCGGCGAGCCTGAGCGCACCGCCGGCTTCCGCGGCGTGCTGCGTCGGATCACGGGCAGCGACAAGCCGTGGAACCTGCCGGAGGTGCCGGCTTCGGCCGACGAGTCCAGCCGCGAGGTGCGGTACCGCCGGGTGTTCGCCCGGCTGGGCACCGACCGTGACGGCGTGTTGCGGCTGCTCGTGCTCGTCGCCGCGGGTGACAGCGCGGCGCGGCGCGCGGCGACGCAGTTCGTGAAGGTCGCCGAGACCGAGCGGGTGCGGGTGCGGGTGACGATCACGGAGGTCACCGTGGGCTCCGGCGTGCAGCCGACCGTGCCCGACGGCACCGCCGGGGTGCTCGTGGTGCTCTCGGTCGGCAGCCGCAGCGCGTGGGAGCTCGTGGCGATCGCCGAGGCGTGCGCCGACGCGGGCCACGAGGTGCTCGGCGCCGTCCTCACGCGTCCGGTCCGCGTCACCGGGAAACCGCGGAGAGTTCCCGCCGCGGCGAATCCACCCCAGGTCCCGGTGGACCGTGACGTGATGGCAGGTTCGTCGTGACCGGTTCGCAGAGCTCCTCGCCGCCACTGATCGACTTCCAGCGGCTCGTCGTCGCCGTGCGCCGGCACCGCCGGCTGTGGATCACCTTCGCGTTGCTGGGCCTGGTGATCGGTGGCGCGGTGGCCGTGTTGCTGCCGGCCCCGCCGACCGCGATCACCAAGATCATCGTGGTCCACCCGGACGACTCACCGACCGACAGCGGCACGCTGATGCGCACCGACGTCGCCGTGCTGGAAACCGCCAAGATCGCGTCGGCCGCGTTGAAGAAGGTGCACAGCACCGAGGCGACCGAAGACTTCCTGAAGGACTACACCGGCCTCGGCCTGACCAACAACGTCATGCAGGTGACGGTCACGGCCAAGACCAAGGAAGACGCGCTCGCGAAGGCCCAGGCGCTGGCGGACGTCTTCATCGCCGACCACGTGCAGCGCAACCAGGCCGCCGCGACCGCGCAGGCCAAGGCGCTGCTCGACCAGCGCACGCAGGCGCAGCAGCAGCTCGCGCAGATCGACTCGCAGGCCGCCACCGAGGCGGACAAGGGCAGCCGGGCCAACGCCGGCACGTTGGAGCAGCTGTACACCCAGCGCGCGGACCTCGTGTCGAAGATCGCCGACTTGCAGAACCAGGCACAGCAGGCGGGCATCGGCACGCCGCAGGTGGCTGCGGGCACGCAGATCGTGGACGCGCCGGCGATCCAGAAGGTGTCGCTGCTCAAGACCGCCGCCACCAACGGTGCGATCGGCTTCGCGCTGGGGCTCGCCCTCGGGCTGGCCCTGGCGATGGTCACCGCGCTCGTGCGCGACCGGCCGGTGCTGCGGCGCGAGGTCTCCGAGCACCTCGGCGCGTCGGTGATCGCGCAGCTGCCGTCGAAGCTGCGCGGGCCGAAGCGGTTGTGGGCCAAGTCGAAGCCGGTGGTCGAACGCAAGCGCGTGGCCGTGACGCTGGTGCGGGCGGCCCGGGCCGAACGCGGGCCGCTGTCGTTGCTGGAACTCGGCGCGCCCGGCGTGGCCGCGGGGCTCGCACTGGACATGGCGGCGGAGCTGGCCGAGGACGGGCCGGTCGTGGTGATCGACGACCTGCCGGGCCACGACGCGAAGCGCCTGACCGTGGCCGGCGACGTGAAGGTGGTCGAGGTCGGCGACCCGTCGAGCAAGCGCGCGGTCTACCGGCTCGGCGTCGGCACGGTCGCGCCCGGCACGGCGTGGACGGACCTGGCGTACCTCGGCACGGAGACGGTGCTGGTCGTGCGCTCGGGGTACGCGAACACGCTGTGGCTGCACACCGTGGCCCGGCAGCTCGCCGACTGCGGCATCCCGATCCTGGGCGTGGTGCTCGTCGATCCGGACCCGAAGGACCAGACCGACGGGACGCTGTGGGACGGCCTGCACACCGCGTTGCGCGGGCGGGCGTCCGTGGTCGCGGCCAAGCAGGTGGAGCGCCCCAATGCGGCATTGGGTGCGCTCAACGCACCGAACGCCGCATTGGGTGCGGGCGGGGAGAAGCCGGCCGAGCCGCTGCGGAAGTTCGTGGAGCAGGAGCCGGAGAAGCCGATCGACTGGCCGGTCGAGCACGATGTGAACGACACGACGATCGAAGCCCCGGTCGTCGAACCGGCCAAGCCCGCGACGCCCGTCGAGACCAACGGCCACCTCGACGCGCCGACGCGCCGGCTGAGCCCGGTGCCGCGCAACCCCGAGGAGCGCGCGCCGGAACAGCGCAAGTCCGAACCCGGCAACTCCGAGATGCCGACCAAGAACTTCGCGCCCGTCCAGTCCGGTCCGGAAAGCTAGAGAGGGTCACGCACATGTGCGGCATCGCAGGTGCCTACCACTGGCCGGACGGCGGCCCGCTCACGGATCGGCTCACGAAGTGCCTCGCGCACCGAGGACCCGACGGTTCGGGACGCTACGACCACCGGGCCGGCGCCGGAGAAGTCCACTTCGGACACCGCAGGCTGTCGATCGTCGACCTGTCCGAGACGGGCGCGCAGCCGATGGTGGCCGAGGGGCTCGCGCTGACGTACAACGGTGAGCTCTACAACGCCCCGGAGCTGCGCGCGGAGCTCGAAGGCAAGGGCGTGCGGTTCCGCGGCACGTCCGACACCGAGGTGCTGCTGCGCGCGTGGCGCGAGTGGGGGGTCGGCTGTCTGCCGCGCCTGCGCGGGATGTTCGCGTTCGGCGTCTTCGACGAGCGCACCGGTGAGCTCACGCTGGTGCGCGACCAGCTGGGCATCAAGCCGCTGTTCTTCGTGCGGCGAGGCGGTGGCGTCGCGTTCTCCTCGGAGCTCAAGGCGCTGGCCACCGAGCTCGGCGGCACGCTGGAAGTCGACCAAGCGGCACTCATCGCGTCGCTGCTGTACTACTGGGTGCCCGACAGCCGCTGCGCGTACCGCGAGGTCGACAAGCTGCAGCCCGGCACGTGGGTGCGCTTCCGTCCCGACGGCACGAGCGAGCGCGGCGCGTACTGGTCGCTGCGCCAGGTCGCCGAGGAGGGCGAGGCCTACCGCGGTGACGTCGACCTCCACCAGGTGATCGCCGACTCCACGAGTAAGCACCTGCTCTCCGACGTCCCGGTCGCCACGTTCCTCTCCGGTGGTCTCGACTCGAGCTACCTCACCGCGCTCGCCGCGCGGCAGCAGCCCGGGATTTCCGCTTACACCATCGGTTTCCGCGCCGAGGACGCCAAGTTCGAGGCGATGCCGGACGACCTGAAGTACGCGCGGATAGTCGCGCAGCAGTTCGGCGTCGACCTCCATGAGATCGAGATCGCGCCGCAGGTGCTCGACCTGTTGCCGCGCATGACCTACCACCTCGACGAGCCCATCGGCGACCCCGCGGCCATCAACTCGTTCCTCATCTGCTCGGCCGCGCGCGAAGCCGGCGTGAAGGTGCTGCTGTCCGGCATGGGCGCCGACGAGATGTTCGCCGGCTACCGCAAGCACTACGCGAACCAGCTCGCCCTGCGCTACCAACGCGTTCCGGGTCTGGTGCGCAAGCCGATCGAGACGGTGGTGGACCGCCTGCCCGTCGCCTCCGCCAGCCGCGGCTACCGCACGGTGCGTTTCGCCAAGCGGTTTCTGTCGTTCGCGGAGCTGCCGGAGGAGACGGCGTTCCGGCGCAGCTACACGATGTACGACCGCGGCGAGCTGCTCGACCTCGTGAACCCGGATCTGGCCGCCGACGTCGACGACGTGCTCACCGAACACGCGGACACCTACCACGACCAGGCGCTGAGTGACTACGTCAACCGCATGTGCCTGGCCGACACGCGCATGTTCCTGCCCGGCCTCAACCTCACCTACACCGACCGCTCGACGATGGCCGCCTCCACCGAGGTGCGCACGCCGTTCGTCGACGTCGAGGTGGTCAAGGCGGCGTTTCGGGTGCCGGGGAACAAGAAGATCGTCGGCCGCCAGGGCAAGGCGGCGCTCAAGGAAGCCGCGCTGGCGATCCTGCCGAAGGAGATCGTCTACCGCCCGAAGGGTCTCTTCAGCGCGCCGCTGCGGGCCTGGATGAGCCGCGACCTGGCCCCGCTGGTGCGGGAGGTCGTGAACGAGGGCGTGCTCGTCGAATCCGGGTTCCTGCGCCGCGATGCGCTGCGGAAGCTCGTGGCCGAGGACGCGGCCGGGCAGCAGGACCGCGCGAAGCACCTCTGGCACGTGTTGACCCTCGAGTACTGGTACCGCGCCGCTTCTTCGACGACTATTCCGAGCAGCTAGGAGTGCTGTGAAGCAGGTAGTGCAGAACTACAAGAGCGGGGAGCTGGCCCTCCTCGACGTCCCCGCCCCGGCGTGCAAGCCGGGCGGCGTGCTCGTGCGCACGGGATACTCGCTGATCTCGACCGGCACCGAGATGATGAAGGTGTCCGAAGCGAGCATGTCGATGATCGGCAAGGCGCGTTCGCGGCCGGACCAGGTCGCGAAGGTGATGCAGAGCGTGGCCACCAACGGCCTCGCCGCCACCTACCGCAAGGTCACCAGCAAGCTCGACTCCTACACGCCGCTGGGCTACTCGCTCTCCGGAGTGGTGGTGGAGGTCGGCGCGGGGATCGACGACGTCGCGGTGGGCGACGTCGTGGCGTGCGCCGGCAACGAGCACGCGCTGCACTCCGAGCTCAACTGGGTACCCAAGAACCTCTACGCGCGCGTGCCCGCTGGGCTCGAACCGCGACACGCGGCGTTCGGCACGGTCGGGTCGATCGCGATGCAGGGCTTGCGCCGCGGCGAGCCTCAGCTCGGTGACCTGGCTTTGGTGATCGGCCTCGGCCTGATCGGGCAGCTCGTGGTGCAGCTGCTGGTCGCCTCCGGCGTGCGCGTGGTCGGGGTGGACCCGGACCCGTCGCGGTGCGAGCTGGCCGAACGGCTCGGCGCGCTGACCTGTGCGCACCCGGGCTCGGGCACGGTCGACAACGCCGTCGTGGAGCTGTCCGGCGGCCACGGCGTGGACCAGGTCTATCTCGCCGCCGGCGGCGCCTCGAACGACCCGGTGGAGCTGGCCGCGCGGCTCGCGCGCGACCGCGGCCGCGTGGTGGACATCGGCAAGATCTCGCTCAACCTGCCGTGGAACGCCTACTACGAGAAGGAGCTCGACGTCCGCTTCTCGCGTTCGTACGGGCCGGGTCGCTACGACCCCGAGTACGAGCTCGAGGGCCGCGACTACCCGATCGGCTACGTGCGCTGGACCGAGCGCCGGAACATCGAGTGCTTCCTCGACCTGGCCGCGCGCGACAAGCTGGATGTCGAGCCGCTGATCACGCACACCGCCGACTTCTCGACCGCGGTGGAGACGTACAAGTCGCTGCAGGACGGTGAGCTCAAGGCTGTCGCGGTGCTGTTCCAGTACCCGGCCGGTCCGGAGGGCGAAGCGGGGCCGGTGGTGTCGTCGGTCGCGCCGCCCGCCGCGTTGAGCACGCGGGCGACCCCGCGCGGACGGCTGCGCGTCGGGTTCGTGGGTGCCGGCAACTACGCGTCATCGATGCTGCTCCCGCACCTGGTGACTCACGACCGCGTGGCATTGTCCGAAGTGGTCACCACGTCGGCGCTCTCGGGCGCCAACGCCAAGCGCAAGTTCGGCTTCGCCAAGGCCACCACGGACCTCGACGCGCTGCTCGCCGACGAGTCGGTGGACACGGTGTTCGTGGTGACGCGCCACAGCTCCCACGCCGAGCTCACGCGCCGCGCGTTGCTCGCGGGCAAGGCCGTGTTCGTGGAAAAGCCGCTCGCGCTGTCGGAAAAGGAGCTGCGCGGGATCGTCGAGGCCATCGAGGAGTCGGGCAACAGCCGGCTGCAGGTGGGCTTCAACCGCCGGTTCGCGCCGCTGCTCAACGAGGCCAAGGTGCAGTTCGGGCCGCGCCTCGGTCCGGCTTCGGTGCGCTACCTCGTGAACGCGGGCCGCCTGGAGTCCACCAGCTGGTACAACCAGGCCGGCTCCGAGGGCTCCCGGTTCGCCGGCGAGGGCGGTCACTTCATCGACACGGTGAGCTGGTTCCTCGGCAGCGACCCGATCTCCGTCTACGCCACCGCGACGCCGGGCAACGACGACCTGCAGGTGCTGCTGCGCTACGCCGACGGCTCGACCGCCGCCATCAGCTACGTGACCAGCGGTTCCACGTCGTTCCAGAAGGAGACGCTGGAGGTGCTGGCCGACGGCAAGGTGCTGAAGTTCGACGACTTCGCGCGCGCCTCGGTGTACGGCAAGAAGCGCTGGGCCAGCTCGCGCATCCCGAAGGGCCGCGACAAGGGCCAGAAGGCCGAGATCGAAGCGTTCGTGACGGCTCTGACCACCGGCGTCGCGATGCCGATCGGTGTCGAGTCGCTGGTGAGCACCACGCTGGCCACGCTGGCCGTGAACCGCAGCCTGGAGACCGGCGCGCCGGTGCGGCTGGAGCCGAAAGAGGTGCTCGGCTGATGGATCCCGCCTGGTACCTGCGAAGACTCTCGGCCATGAGCCCGGCCGAGGTCGCCGGGCGCGCCACGGACGTGCTGCGCAAGCAGCAGTGGCGTGGGGTCGCGAAACAGAAGGCGGAGTGGTTGCCGCACCGCATGTTCCCGGCGCTGCCCGCGCCGCGTCCCGAGGTGAGCGACTACCGGAGGCACGACCTCCTGGACGCCGCCGACCGGCTGATGGACGGACACGCCGAGTACTTCGGCGTCGAGCGCACCGATCTCGTGGCGCCCGACTGGTCCTTCGACCCCAAGACCGGACGGCGCGCGCCAGCCGACGCGTATTCGTTCGACATCGCTTACCGCGACGAGGACGCGGTCGGCGACATCAAGCAGATCTGGGAGCCCTCGCGCCACCAGCACCTCACCGTGCTGGCGGCCGCGTACGCGCTGACTGGCGAGGACCGCTATGCCCACCGCGTGGCCGACCACCTGAAGTCCTGGTGGGCGGCCAATCCGCCGATGCGCGGCGTGCACTGGGTGAGCGGCATCGAGCTCGGCATCCGGCTCCTGTCGTGGGTGTGGGTGCGGAGGCTGCTCGACGGCTGGTCCGGCGCGTCCGGCCTGTTCGAGGACAACCCCGAGGCACTGCACCAGATCTGGCACCACCAGCGCTGGCTCGCGGCGTTCCCGAGCCGGGGTTCGTCCGCGAACAACCACGTGATCGCCGAGGAAGCCGGACAGCTGGCGGCCGCGTGCGCGTTCGACTGGTTCCCGGAGTCGGAGGCCTGGCGCGGAGCGGCCCTGCGCTCGCTGGACACGCAACTGCAAGCCAACACGTTCGCGTCCGGCCTCAACCGCGAGCTCGCCACGGAGTACCACGGCTTGGTACTGGAGCTGGGTCTCGCGGCCGCGCTCGAAGCCGGCCCGCTCGTGCCCGAGTCGACCTGGCTCGTCCTGCGCCGGATGTGCGACGCACTGGCAGCCATTGTGGACGGTGGCGGGCAGCCGCCGCGCCAGGGCGACGCCGACGACGGTTACGGCTTGGTCGTGGACGGACCCGGCACGAACCGGTGGACTTCCCTGCTCGCCACGGGCGATGCCCTGTTCGGCCGGTGTGAGTGGTGGCCGAAGCTGCCGCGCGGCGACGTCCGCACAGCGCTGTTCACCACTCTGCGCGGGCGAGTGCCGGAGCTGACGGATCCGCGCCCGCCGCAGCGTCCGCACGACCTGTTCGACGCGGGCATGACGATCCTGCGCAGCGAACCCGGTGCGCCCGAGATCTGGTGCCGGTGCGACAGCGGCCCGCACGGGTTCCTGTCCATCGCAGCGCACGCGCACGCCGACGCGCTTTCGATCGAGGTGCGCTACCTCGGCGTCGAAATCCTCGCCGACCCGGGCACCTACTGCTACCACGGTGAACCCGAGTGGCGGTCGTACTTCCGCTCGACCCTCGGTCACAACACGCTGCAGCTCGGCGGTACCGACCAGTCGACCTCGGGCGGGCCGTTCCTGTGGACCCGCCACGCGCAGACCCGCACGCTCGCCGTGGGGCCCACGCGGTGGCGCGCCGAGCACGACGGCTACGGCGCCGCGCGGCACCAGCGGTGCGTCGAGCTGGACGGACGCACGCTGACCGTGGTCGACGAGGTGCTCGGCGACACCACGCTGCCGGCGAAGCTCACGTTCCACCTCGGCCCCACGGTGACCGTCGACCTGAGCGGCAGCACGGCGCAGCTGAGCTGGCTGTTGTTCGGACGCGACCTCGGCAACACGGCGACCATGGAGCTGCCGCCCGAGCTCACGTGGACCGCGCACCGCGGCGAGGAGAATCCGCCGCTCGGCTGGTATTCGGCCGGCTTCGGCCGCCGGGAACCGGCCAACACGCTCGTCGGCACTGGCTTCGTCACGACGCCGTTGACGACGATCCTGCGTTTTCCCTGACTTCGAGAGGATCCACCCGGTGCGATCGACCAGCAGGCTGGTGCTGTTCCTGGGTCTGCTGTGCCCGCTCGTCCTCGCCGGGTGCACGAGCGTGCCCGACGACGACGCCGCGTCGAGCCAGGCCGCGGCGACGTCGGCGGCGCCGTCCGGGCCGGTGGCTGCGGTGTGCGACAAGATGCCGCCCGGCCCGGCCACCGCCCCCGCGGGTGCGGTGACCGTGACGCCGGCCGACGACCTCGCGGCGCAGGTACGGGGCGCCGCGGCGCGCACCACGTTCTGGCTCGCGCCGGGCAGCCACCATCTCGGTGACGACCGGTTCGACCAGGTCCAGCCCAAGGACGGCGACGTCTTCATCGGCGGCCCGGGCGCGGTGCTCGACGGCCGCAAGCTCAACCAGTACGCGTTCACCGGCCACGCCAAGAACGTGAAGATCACCAACCTCACCGTGCAGAACTTCGTCGCTCCGCGCGACGAGGGCGTGGTGAACCACGACTCCGGCGATGGCTGGGTCATCCAGCACACCACCCTGCAGGACAACGACGGCGCGGCCCTGATGGCCGGCAACAAGCAGCAGGTGCTCGACAATTGCCTGCGCCGCAACGGCCAGTACGGCATGAACGCCTTCTCCGCCGGCGACGACATCACTGGACTGGTGGTGCGCGGCAACGAGATCACCGGCAACAACACCGGTGACTGGGAGAAGAAGATCGACGGCTGCGGCTGCACCGGCGGCATCAAGTTCTGGGCCGTCAACGGCGCCGACGTGACCGGCAACTGGGTGCACGACAACCGCGGCACCGGCCTGTGGGCTGACACGAACGACAACGACTTCCTCATCGAGGGCAACCTCATCGAGAACAACGACAGCGCGGCGATCATCTACGAGACCAGCTACAACGCCGTGATCCGCAACAACACGATCCGGCGCAACAACCTCGTGGACGGCCGCGACTACGCCGACCGCGGTGACTCGTTCCCGACCGCGACGATCTACCTCTCCGAGTCCGGTGGCGAACCGCGAGTGAAGGCCCGCACGTCGAAGCTCGAGATCTACGGCAACGTGTTCGAGAACAACTGGAACGGCATCACTCTGTGGGAGAACGCGGACCGCTTCTGCAACAGCCCGGCCAACACCTCCAGCGGTGTCTGCACGAGGCTCCAGCCCGACACGGCCAAGTGCGCGGCGCCGGCGATCGCGCAGAAGCCGCTCTACGACGACTGCCGCTGGAAGACCCAGCGCGTGGACGTGCACAACAACCGCTTCTCGCTGGTGCCCTCGGCGATCGGCTGCGAGGAGACGTGCGGGCGCATGGGCCTGCTGTCGAACTTCGGCACCTATCCGGACTGGTCGCCGTACAAGGGTGACGTGGTGCAGAACGCGATCACCTTCGGGCAGGGCAACACCTGGCACGACAACGCGTACGTCGGGCCGTGGACGTTCATCGCCACCGACATGAGCCACGTCCTCGGCATCGGCGAGTGGGAGTGCGCGCCGTACAACCAGGACGCGCGCACGACGTACGAGCGCGGCGGAGGAGGCTGACCGATGCCCCAGGTCAAAACGCCACTGCTGACCAGCATCCGGCAACCGACGGCGGCGGAGACGGGCGAGCCAACGCCGAAGCTCGTCGGCGCCGCGTGGGCGCTGCTGATCCTCAACACGCTCGGCTCGACCGGCGCGGAGACCGTGATCCCGCTGCCGCGCGCGGTGAGCCAGCTGGTGACCATGGGCGCGCTGATGACCGCGTTCGTGATCGCGCTGGCGCTGAACCCGCGACTGAAGATCCGGCCGAGCGCGTACCTGCTCCTGCTCACCCTGCTGCTGGTCACGAGCACCGTCGCGAGCCTGCACCTGGAGGCCGGGTTCGGGTCGCTGTTCCGCTGTTTCCGTTTCGGGGTGTTCCTTGCGACGCTGTGGCTGCTCACGCGGTGGTGGAACGGCAGGTTCACCTTCGTGCGCCACCACATCAAGATGTTCGGTGCCGTGCTGGTGTCGGTGGCGATCGGGCTCGTGATCGCGCCGGGCAAAGCCATGCCGGAGAGCTACGGCGGCCGGCTCGCGGGCGCGGTGTGGCCGCTGACGCCGCCTCAGGTCGGGCAGTACGCGGCTGTGATCGCGGGCCTGGCGGCGCTGCTGTGGCTGGGCAAGCGCACGACGATGACGAGCGCGTTGATCGTGATCGTGCCCTCGCTTGGGCTGCTGCTGCTTTCGCACACGCGCACCGCGACGCTCGGTCTCGTCGCCGGCCTCGTCGTCGCCCTGCTGTCGCTGGCCATGACGAACGCCCGCGCGCGCAAGGTGTTCACCACGTTCGTGCTGGCGGCGGGCTTCGCCGGGGTGGTGCTCGGCGGTCTGCTGCAGGCGTGGTTCCTGCGCGGGCAGAGTGAGGAGAACTTCTCCAGCCTCACCGGCCGCGCGAAGGTGTGGGACGCGCTGCTGGCCGCGCCGCGCACGGTCAACGAGTACATCTTCGGCGTCGGGCTCACCGACAAGTCCTACGACGGGCTGCCGATCGACAACAGCTGGCTCGCCGTCTACCACGAGCAGGGATTCACCGGCATCGCGATCGTCGCGGCGTTCCTGCTGGTGCTGGTCGCCGTGGCGGTGCTGCGGCCGCCGTCGCTGGCGCGCGCGTGTGCGATCTTCCTGATCACCTACTGCGTTTCCGCGTCTTACACCGAGGCCGGGCTTGGTGACGCGTCGCCGTACCTGCTGCACCTGGCGCTGGCCGCGTCGCTGCTGGCGCAGGGCACGGTGCGGGCCGCTTCCGACGAAGAGTTCATTCCGAAGGGGCAGCCCGCATGAAGGTGCTCGTGGTCCACAACCGCTACCGCTCCGAGCAGCCGAGCGGGGAGAACAACGTCGTCGAGGCGGAGACGGCTTTGCTGGCCGGCGGCGGCGTTCGCGTGTCGTTGTTCGAACGGCAAAGCGACGACATCGCGACGATGTCGTTGCCGCGCAAGGCGTTGGTGCCGGTGCAGGTGCCGTGGAACCGTTCGGCGCGAGCTGAGCTGACGGCTCGGCTCCAGGTCGAGCGGCCGGATGTGGTGCACATCCACAACACTTTTCCGCTGCTGTCGCCTTCGGTGCTGGCGGCTTGCGCGGACGCGCGCGTGCCGGTCGTGGCCACACTGCACAACTACGGCATGGTCTGCCCGCCCGGCACGCTCTATCGCGACGGGCGGATCTGCACGGACTGCGTCGGCGGCGCGCCCGTTCCCGCGGTTCGGCACGGGTGTTACCGGGGTTCCGCCGCGGCGACGGTGCCGATGGCCGCGAATCTCCTGCTGAACCGCTCGCGGTGGCACAGCGACGTGACGCGCTTCTTCTGCATCTCCGACGCCCAGCGGCGCTTGCTGGTGGACGCGGGGATGCCGGCGTCGCGGATGACGGTGAAGCACAACTTCGTGACCGACCCAGGCGTTCGGCGGACTTCCGATGGTTCCCACGTGCTGTTCCTCGGCCGGCTGACGGAGGAAAAGGGCGTGCCGCTGCTGATGACGGCGTGGGACCGGCTCGGTGGGTCGCTGGGACTGCCGCTGGTGGTCGCGGGAACCGGGCCGCTTTCGGAAGACGTGGGGGCGTGGGCCGCTTCGCGCTCGGACGTCTCGTACGTCGGCCTGCAAGACAAGGCCTCGTGTCAGACGTTGACGGCTTCGGCGGCGGCGGTGGTGGCCCCTTCGGCGTGGCTGGAGGCGTTCGGCCTCGTCGTGGTCGAGGCGATGGCCGCCGGCGTCCCCACCGTCGCACCCGTGCACGGCGCCTTCGAAGAACTGATCTCCGACGGCGTCACGGGCGTCCTTCACGAGCCCGGTTCCGCTTCGGCCCTTGCCGACGCCCTCCGCGACGTCCTCGCCGACCCTGAACGCAACCGCAAGATGGGCGACGCCGCCCGCCAGCGCTACGACGAGGACTTCACCCCGTCCGTGGGTTTCCGCCGGTTGGTCGAGGGCTACGAAGCCGCGATCGCCGCCCACCGCACCACTTGACGCCGAAGTGACGGCGATTCGGGTTCGATGGGAGTGCCGGCCGCGGTCGGCTCGACGGGTTCCGCGGGTGAGAGGGCGTTCGGCTCGATGAAGAATCCCCAGCTGCTGAGATCCGCTCGATGAGATCCGCCGTCCGCGCGGCGCCGCCCGCGTTGCCGGTCTCCGTGCGCACGCCGATGCTGGTCGCCGCCGGCCTCGGCCTGGTCGTGCTGGTGGTCCTGGCGGTCCTGTTCGCGGGGGAGTCGCGGCCCACCGCGTTCGACACGCCGCTCCTGCCCGGCCCGGACCTGCTGCCGGATCCCTGGTGGTACTTCGCCACCGCTGTCGATTTCGTCGGTGAACCGGTGGGCTCGGCGATCGTGATCGTGCTCGTCGCCGGCGGCGCGCTGCTCGCCCACCGCCCCCGCACGGCCGTGCTCACGCTCGTCGGCTGCGGGCTCACGGTCGCCGTGACGTCGCTGCTCAAGCCCATCACCGGCCGCACCATCCACGGCCACTTCCTGTCCTACCCCAGCGGCCACACCGCCTTCGCAACGGCGCTGGCGCTGATCGGCGCGTTCGTGCTGGCCGATCGCCTGGGCCGCGCCGCCGCCATCACGTGGACGCTCGCCCTCGCGCTCCTCTGCGGCGCGGTGATGGCCTGGGCCGAAGTCGGCCTCGGCGCGCACTACCCGACCGACACCATCGGCGGCTTCGCGGCGGCGCTCGTCGTCATCCCGGCCACGGCGTTCGCCATCGACCGCGTCGCCGCACGGCTGTAGACCCGGTGAAGCGGCAGAGCCAACAGCGTCAGAACTTGCTGCCCTGATCCTGCCCGTACGGCCCCGCCTGCCACTGCTCCGGCGTCAGCACCCGGCTGGTGTCGTGGGCGACGAACATCCACGGCCCCGAGTACGTGTTGTCGCTGAAGTGGTTGTTCTGGCCGAAGGTGACGGCCTGCTGCACCACGTCACCCTGGTACGGAGACCAGTCGGGGTAGCTGCCGTAGTTGGACAGCACCGCCATGCGGCCGCAGAACTGCGTGCAGCCCAGGTGCGCCGGGTCGAAGGTGAACGTGTTGCCGTGCACCGTCACGTTCTGCGTCTTCCAGCGGCAGTCGACGTAAAGCGGCTTCTGCGCGATGCCCGGCGCGCTGCACTGGGCCTTCGTGGCGAACGGCGTGCAGTAGCCCGTGGACGTGTTGGCCGGGCTGTTGCAGAAACGGTCGGCGTTCTCCCACAGCGCGACGCCGCCCCAGTTGTCCTCGAAGGTGTTGTCGCCGATGTCGATCTGGTGCGTGCGCGCACCCAGGCGGGGTTCGCCGCCGGACTCGGAGAGGTAGATCGTGGCGACCGGGAAGTTGTCGCCCATGGCGGCGCGGGCGCGGCCGGCGACGAGGCCGTTGCGGCGGAACACATTGTCGCTGACGGTGAGGTTGTGGCTGATCTCGTAGAACAGCGCCTCGGCGTCGTTGTCCTCGATCACGTTGTCCCGCACGAGGAAGTCGTTGTCGTTCGTGTCGGCCCACAGGCCGGGGCCGTGGTTGGCGTGTACCCAGTTGCCAGTGATGTCGGCGCCGTTCACGGCCCAGAACTTCACCCCGCCGCTGCAGCCGCAGCCCGGCGACTTGGTCTCCCAGTCGTCGGTGTTGTTGCCGGTGATTTCGTTGCCCGCCAGCACGAGCCCGGTGATGCCGTCGCCGGCGCGGTAGGCGTTCATGCCGTACTGGCCGTTGTCCTTCAGACAGCTGCGCCGGACTTCCTGCCGGTCGCCGGCCATCAAGGCGGCGCCGCGGTTGTCCTCGATGGTGCTGTCCTCGATGACCCAGTGCGTGCCGGAGTCGTGGTTCACCACGCCTTGGTCCTGCGGTGCGGCGAAGCCCCGCACGGTGAGGCCGCGGATCGTCACGTCCTTGGCCTGGCCGGTGAACGCGGCCTGGTTGACGCCGCGGCCGTCCAGGATCGCCCCCGGTGCGCCGAGGTAGGTGTCGCCGTCCTTGGGCTGGACCTGGCCGAACGGGTCGGTGCCGAGCGTGTGCGTGCCCGGCTTCAGCCAGAACGTGGTGCCCGCCGGGCTGGCCGACGTGCGTTGCGCGAGCTCGCTGTCGTGCGCTGGATCCACCACCACGGCCCCGGACGGCGCCGACGCGTACTCCGGCACCGTCGTGCCGCACACCGCGGCGGGCCCGGCCGAGGCCGTCGCTTCGGCGGCGGTGCCGAAAACACCGCTCGCCAGCACTACGAGCCCCACCACGACGGCCACGGATCTACCCATGGGCCCACGCTACGGTCCGCCATCGCACCCGTAACTTCCCTGATGGAGTTCGCCGACTGCCCCGACGAGTGAATCTCCCTTGTCCGACAACACATTTCCGCGAAGTTGCGCACTTGGTGGATCATTTCCGAAGTGGACTGATCAGCTCAGGTCCGGCGACCCGTCGATCCGCTGCAGAAAGCCGCCCATGCCGTTCCCCGTTGGACGGGTGCGGTTCGCCGTGCGCCTCGCTGCACCGACTCGGCGCCGGAGGAGTTGAACACCACGTGACGCTGGAACAGCCCGGCGTCGCCGTCGAGGTCACGCGCTGGGTTGCCACCGATGCCGATCACATCGACGCCCTCCTCCTTCGCCGACTCGATCACCTGGCCCGCCAGCTTGCCGTTCGGACTGGAGTCGAGGTACTTCTCGTGCGGGCTCGGCACACCGGCCGGCTGTGCGATGTCGTTGAACTTCTGCTCAGCTTCGTCGTGACGTCGGTGATCTTCGACGCGGTCTTGGTGACCGCGTTCACGACCTGCTGCACCACCCACGTCAGCCCGATCCCGAGCGTGAACACCACCTGCAACGCCCCGCTGATCATGTGCCCGACCAGGTCGCCGATGAGGTCGCGCACTCCCCAACAGCGCTGCCAGATCCTGGCTGCGCTGGTGGTACATCCGCGTTGCCGGTCAGCCCGTTGAGCGGCCCGACGTGAAAACCACATGACACCGGCCCGACCCGGCAGCGAGGCTGTCGCCGTGCCCGACGCCTTCACCCTCTCCCGCCGCTGCGCCATGCGCTGGAACGCCCCGCTCGACGAAACCCACGCCGCCTTGCTGCTCGACCGCCTCGACGTCACCAACGGCACCGTCGTCGACCTCGGCGCCGGTTGGGATGAGCTGCTGATCCGCGCGGTCGACGGCACCTCGGCGCGAGGCATCGCCGTGGACACCGACGAGGTGGCGATCGAACGCGGCCGCCGCACGGCGAAGGAACGCGGCACCCAGGTCGAGTTCGTCGAACAGGACGCCGCCGCCTGGCAGGGCCGCGCCGACCGCGCGCTCTGCATCGGCGCGTCCCACGCCTTCGGCGGCACCCGCCAGGCCCTGGCCGCCCTCGCCGGCGTCACCGACCGCCTGCTCTACGGCGAAGGTTGCTGGTCGGCCGAACCCACGCCCGCCGCGAAGGAAATCTTCGGCGACGAGGTCCTCCCGCTGCCCGACCTCCTCGAAGCCTGCCGCGACACGGGCTGGCGCGTGCTCCACCTGAGCACCGCCGACCAGCGCGAGTGGGACGACTTCGAGTCCACCTCCCGCGCCGGCCGGCTGCGGTGGCTGCTGGCAAACCCCGACGACCCGCGCGCCGTCGAGACGCGCGAGTGGCTCGACACCCGCGAACGCGAGTACGTCACCGCGTACCGGCGTGTGCTGGGCTTCGCCTACCTGGTGCTCGTCAAGTAGCTCAGGCCTTGCGGCGGAACACCGGCTTCACCGGCCGCCCGCCGAGCCACGGCGACAGGTCGCCCGCGTCCAGCGCCTTGCGGTAGACCACACACGCGCCGGCCACCACCTCCACGGTGTGGTCGATGTCCGCCTCGGTCAGGGCCGCGCTGACCACGAACGACGGCCCCAGCACGCCGCCCGTCACGAGCTGGCGCAGGAACAACGTCCGGTAGTCCTGCGAGGGTGCGCCGGACGCGTCGAGCGTGCCGAAGACCAGGTTGCTGTCGCGGCCGCGCACCACCACGTGGTCGGCCACGCCGTGCGACGCCGCCACTTCGCGGACGCCGGCGGCCAGCCGCGCGCCCAGTGCGTGCAGCCGGGCGGTGACGTCCTCGGCCTCGTACGTGTCCATCACGGCCATCGCCGCGGCGAGCGAGTGCGTCTCGGCGCCGTGGGTCGTGGACAGGAGGAACACGCGGTCGCGCGGGTCACGCAGACCGCCGAGCTCCATGAACTCGCGGCGGCCCGCCAGCGCCGACACGGCGAAGCCGTTGCCGAGCGCCTTGCCGAACGTCGACAGGTCCGGCGTGACGCCGAACAGTCCCTGCGCGCCGTGCTCGGAGAAGCGGAAGCCGGTGATCATCTCGTCGAACACCAGCAGCGCGCCGTAGCGGTGGGCGAGGTCGCGCAGGCCCGCGAGGTAACCGGCGGGCGGGTCCTGCTGCGTCGCGGCTTCGAGGATCAGGCACGCGATCTGCCCGTCGTGCTGCTGCAGCAAGGCCTCGGTCGCCGCGAGGTCACCGTACGGGAACCGCACCGTCAGGTCCGTGATCTCGCCGGGGATGCCGGCGGCCATGGCCGTGGTGCCGATGAACCAGTCGTCGGTGGAGAAGAACGCGTGGTCGGCGCACAACGCGACCAGCGGCCGGCCCGTCACGGCACGCGCGAGCCGCACCGCGGCGGTCGTCGCGTCGGAGCCGTTCTTGGTGAACTTGACCATGTCCGCGGTCGGCACGTTCTCGAGGAACCGCTCCGCGGCCTCGGCTTCCACAATGGACGGACGCGCGAAGTTGCTGCCCCGTTCGATCTCGCGGCGCACGGCTTCGGTCACGCGCGGGTGGGCGTGCCCGAGGCTCACCGACCGCAGGCCCGAGCCGTACTCCACGTACTCGTTGCCGTCGACGTCCCACACGTGCGCGCCGCGGCCGTGGGAGATCACGGGCGCGAGGTGCTCGGGGTACTGGTCCTCACCCTTGGCATAGGTGTGCGCGCCGCCGGGGATCACCCGGTGCAGCCGCTCGTTCGCGGCACGGGAGCGGGGCAGGTCCATTGTGGTCACCTTCTGGGTCTCAAGTGCGCAAGGCGTCGGCCAGCGGCGGCGCCGACTTGTCGCGTTCGGACATCAGCGTGGGCGGCAGCGGCCACGGAATGGCGAGTGCGGGATCGTTGTAGGCGATACTGACGTCTTCGTCCGGATTGTGCACGCGATCGATGCGATACGAGACGTCAGCGATATCGGAAAGTGCTTGAAACCCGTGCGCGCACCCGGCCGGGATGTAAATGCTCACCTGGGTGTCGCCGGAAAGCCGGAACGTTTCCATGGCCCGGAAAGTCGGCGACTCCGGCCGCAGGTCCACGACCACGTCGAACACCTCGCCGAACGAGCAGCGCACCAGTTTCGCCTCACCGGCGCCCGAGCGCAGGTGCAACGCCCGCACGACGCCCCGCACGGACCGCGATACGCTGTCCTGCACGAACGCGTCCGGGTCGATGCCGACGGACCGCGCGACGTCCGCGTCGAACGTGCGCGAGAAGAACCCGCGTTCGTCGCGGTGCGGGGTCGGCTGGAAGAGGATCAGGCCGGAGATCGCCGGCACGGGAATGGCTTTCATCGGGCCTCCGAAACGGGGAAGAGTGTGGATGACAGCACGGCGAACTGGGATTTCAGACGTTGCTTGTTGTCCTCGGTGCGCTCGTCCAGCGTCGCTTTCAGGTCCGCAGCGCGGCTTTCCAGCTCCTCGAACTGCGCGATCAGCCGCGGCACGTCCACCGACCGCGCTTCCTGGCAGAACTCGCCGAGGCCCATTTCCGCCATCAGCACGTCGTTCTTCTTCGCGTAACCGATCGCGACGGTCGGTTTCCCGGCCTTCAGCGCACAAAGCACGTTGTGATACCGCGTGGCCACGACCGTGCCCACTCCGGCCATCGCGGTCATCAGTTCGCCGAGTGACCCCGGCGGCTCGGCCGTGACCAGCGGCGAGCCCACCGTGGCCACGATCTCGTCCACCACGGCGAGGTCGGCCCGGTCGCCGATGAACAGCCGCACGGGCCGGCCGCCGGCCACGAGGTACCGCACGAACTCCGTCAGAGAATCCACATAGGACCGGTAGATTTCCTCGCCCCGCGCGCGGTCCTCGTTCCCGCCGTAGTAGGCCATCACCCCGACCCCCACGGCCCGGGGGTTTTCGTCCGCGACCGGCGTCGGCAACGCGAACGCCAGGTCCGGGTACACGCCGTCACCGGACGTCCGCACCCCCATGTCCGCCATGGCGGAACGCGACAGCGCGTCGCGATAGGACCGGTACGAGGCGAGCCGCGCCGCCTGCCGCACCAGGAACCGCGTGGCCGGCACGGTGATCCGGTCGGCGCCCACGCTGACGAGCGCCACCTTCGTGCCGAACAGTCGCCCCAGCAGCGAAAGCAGGAACAACGCGTAGGGGAAACCCCACGGCCGTAACGGGAGCGTCGCCTCCAGCACACCCATGCCCGGCACGATCACCACGTGCTGGCGGCGCACCCAGCGCGCCGTGCGCACCACGTCGACGAGCTTGCCCAGCGCCTTCGTGGCGATCGCGCGCACGCCGGCCGCCGTGCGGTACTCGTCGGAGTACCAGTTCAGCCGCACCGCGGGCACGCCGTAGCGGGCCCGCACGACCTCCGGTCCGCCGCAGAACGCCGTCACCGCGGCGTCCGGGTGTTCTGCGCGCAGGAATCCGAGCACGGCTTCCAGCGACCCGTCGTTGCCGAGGTTGCCCGAGCCCAGGAGCCCGAACACACCGACGCGTGTGGTCACGAAACCCGCCGCTCGCGGCCGGCCACGACCAGGTCGACGGTCATCGACAGCTCGTCGGCCGCCACCGGCGCGCGGTCCTCCACCCGCTCGCCGCCGCCGCCCGGGCGGGCCCGGCTCGTGAACCACTCGACGAGCGCGAGGTAGCACGCCCGGCGTTCGCGCGAAGACAGCGGCGCCGTGCGGATCCCGTGCACATAACCCCACACGTACTCGGCCAGCAGCCGCGCTGTCGGGTTCGTGATCGGGTTGCCGCGCTTCGGGTCGAGGTTCGCGCACCGTGAGCGCTTGCTCGGGTTGGCGCGCTCGGCGCGGTCCGGGTGGTCTCGGCGGAAGTACAGCAGCTCCGGCACCTGGCGGAACGGCCCGTGCAGCGCCAGCTCGGCCACGTAGGTGCGGTCGGCGTGGTGGTAGCTGTCCATCGGCGTGACGCGGCGCAGCACGTCGGTGCGCATCACGCCGTAGAAGTCGTCGCCGCCGGGTTCGAACAGCAGGCTCTTGAACCGCGTCGACGGCCGGGGCGCGTCGGTCTTGTGCACGTAGTCCAGCGGCACGGTCACGGCGCCGTTCTCGTCGATGATCGCCTGGTGCGAGTGCGCCAGGATGACCTCGGGCCGCTCGTCGAGGACCGCGATGCACTTGGCCAGCAGCTCGCGTCCGTAAAGGTCGTCGTGCGAGGCCCACTTGAACAGCTCGCCGCGCGCCAGGTCGAGCAGCACGTTGTGGTTGGGCGTGGCACCGATGTTGCGGGCCTGGCGCACGTAGCGGATGCGCGAGTCTTTCTGGGCGTACTGGCGGCAGATCTCTTCGGTGCCGTCGGCCGACGCGTTGTCGGAGATGACCAGTTCGAAGTCCTCGTACGTCTGACCGAGCAACGCGTCGAGCGCCTCGCCCAGGAACTCCTCGCCGTTGTACACGGGCAGACCGATGGTCAGCCGGGGAACCGTGCTCATCCCGTTCTCATTTCTGTCATTCCGTCTGAGGCCGAATGAAGCTCTTCATGGCTGAACGAACCCGACACCGGGTGGAACTCGAGGGAGTGCTCGGCCGTGCGTGGGGCCGGCGTGGTGGGCACGTCCTCGGCGATGGCGAAGTGGTCCTTCAGGGCGATCCGCAGCTGCCACCACCACACGGCCGATCCGGTGATCGTTGCGATCGCGACGCCCCACTCCGACCCGGCGGCACCACCGAGCGCGGCGCCGATCAGGCCGAACACGACGTAGAGCACCGAGGCGATCAGCTGCGAACGCAGGCTGCGCTTCGCTGTGCCCAGCGCGCGCAAACCCGCCGTCGCACCCGTCGTGAAGCTCGCGCCGACCACGGCGAACGTGACCGGCAGGATGAGCAGCGACGACGTGTCCCACAGCGAACCGAGCACGAACCGGCCGGCTTCGGCCGGGATGAGCAGCAGCAGCCCGAGGCCCCACGCCAGCGCGGCCGCGGCCTGCACGCCGCCGAGGACCACGCAGAAGTGCCACAGCCGGTGCGGCGAGCGCTGCAGCACCCGCGCCCCCTCCGCCACCGTGACCAGCGAAAGCCCCATCAGCAACGCGAGGAACGGCCCGAGCAGCTGCTC
Organism: Amycolatopsis sp. NPDC023774; assembly: GCF_040639695.1. NCBI lineage: Bacteria > Bacillati > Actinomycetota > Actinomycetes > Pseudonocardiales > Pseudonocardiaceae > Amycolatopsis > Amycolatopsis sp. NPDC023774. The sequence continues at coordinate 407,001 of NZ_JBFAAJ010000004.1, read as the reverse complement.
CGCACCGCGTACCGTGCCGACCGCGGCGAGGCCGGCGACCGCACCCAGCCCGTACGCGCGCAGTTGCGAAGACCCGCTGTTGCTCACGTTCTCCAGCAGGTAGCGCACGCCCAGCTCGCGGTGGTCGCGCAGCCACGCGCGCACTCCGCCCAGCCGCGGCAGCACGCTCGTCTGCACCCAGCCGAACGCCGCCGCGACGCCGGCCGAACAACCCCAGGCCAGCAGGAAGGCGACCACGGTGCCGTGGCGCGCACCGATCACCAGCGCCGGGAACAGCGCCACGGCCTGGATGCCGTCGTTCACGAACGCCTTCTGCCCGGTGCCCGCGGCGAAGAAGCCGAACCGCCACGAGTCCTGCACCAGCAGGAACGGCAGCACCACCCCGAGGGCCACGAACGCGCCGCCGAGCGACCCGCCCACGATCAGTCCGAAAAGGACGCTCACCGCGCCGCTCGCGACACCCACGAGCAGTGCCGTGCCCACGGCCTGGCCGAGCGCCTCGCGCCAGCGCGACTTGGCGACGCCGGAGAACCGCACCATCAGCGGGTCGGTGGCCAGGCCGCGCGAGACGTTGAGGAGCACGCCGTAGGTGACCCAGGCGATACTGAACAGTCCGAACGCCGCCGCGCCCAGAGACCGCGCGACGTAGAGACCCACCACGAAGTTGGTCAGGCTCGACACGGCCTGGTCGCCCAGGCCCCAGCTCAGCCGCCCCGCCATGGCGCGGACGGCCCGCGAACGCAGGATCGGAGGCACTCGGCCTCACTCCTTGAGCAGGCCGGCGACCTGCAAGGCCTGGGCGGCGGTGGCCACGGCGCCGAACGGCAGGTCCGCGCGTTCGGCGATGTCGAGGAGGCTGTGCTCGCCGTCGGAGAAGGACAGCACCCACAGCATCGCCATCTGAGCTTCCTTGGCGTCGCTGCGGCCGCCGAGCGAGTCGTACAGCCCGCGCTTGCCGAGCTGCGGCTCGCCGTAGGGGCTGAGGTTCACGTAGCGGCGATTGCGCTCCAGCACGGAGAACGCCGTCTGCAGCGTGTCGAGCGTGTCCTCCATGGCCGCCGGCGAAACGAAGGCCGGGTTGTCGGCCGACGTGTGGTACTCCGGGTAGCCCGCGTACGGCGTGCGTGTCAGGGACCCGACGCCGAGGTTGAAGCCGGGGGAGCAGAACTGCCGCTCGTCGTAGCCGTACGGCGAGAACTCGCGGATCTCGTGCGGCTTGTCTTTGAGCACGTGGGCCATCACGCGGTCGATGTCCGCGTCACCGCGGCGGCTGCGCTTGTACGTGAGCGAGCCGCGGTCGCCGGCGCAGGCCAGCACCACGCCGTGCTTCACGCGGTCGACGTGCTCGGCGTTGCGCGCGAGCCACGTGATCGCGCCGATCGTGCCCGGCATGAACAGGAAGCGGTACGTGAAGTGCGGCTTCCCGACTGCCAGCTCCTGCGCCAGCGACACGGCCACCGCGATGCCCGCGAGGTTGTCGTTGGCCAGCGACGGGTGGCAGACGTGGCACGACACGAGCACCTCGTCGCTCACCTCGCCGGGCACGACGTGCTCGCCGTAGGTCAGCGAGCCGTCGGCCAGCGTCGAGTCGATCTTCACGTGGTAATCGCCCTCGGGCAACGCGTCGAGCACGTCCTGCGCGACGCAGAAACCCCAGGTGGACGAGTAGTAGCTGGTGCGGTAGGGGACCCAGGAGGGGCTTTCGGGCAGCGTGTGCAGGCGCCCGCGCAGCTCGGCGAGGCTCATCGTCTCGTCCACCGGCACGCTGTAGCCGACCACGTGCAGGTTCGACTCGCGGAAGTCGATCACGCGCCGGCCGGAGGCATCCGCCACGTACGCGTCGCGGATGTTCCACTCCTGCGGCACGGTCCAGTCCAGCACCTGCGTGCCCGTGGGCACCTCGTGCACCTGCAGGTCCAGGTGCTCACCGACGATCGCCAGTGTCTGGCGCACACCGTCCCCCGTGATGCTGCGGCAGAGCGGGTACAGCCGCTCCACCAGCGCGTGCATCTCGCCCCCCGTGAGCATCAGCGGTGCCGCAGCGTGTCGTCGACGGCCCCCGCGGCCTGGCGGTCGCTCAGCCAGTTGAGCCGCGTGAAGCGGCGCTCGAACTGCTCCTTGGTGAGCTCGTAGGCGCGGTAGGCGTCGATCAGCTGCAACGCGCCGTCCTTCACGCCCCACTCGCACTCGAAGCCCGGAATCGCCTCGCGGAAGCGCGAGAAGTCCACGCGGTACGACCGCGGGTCGGCGCCGGCCTCGCCGGTGATGCGCAGCTTGGAGCCGGGCACGGCCTCCACGACCTCCTGCGCGATCTCCGCCACCGTCACGTTGTTGCGTTCGGTGCCGATGTTGAACGCCTTGTTGTGCACGGCCTCACGGGGCGCGTCGAGCGCGGCGGTGAAGGCACGGGCGATGTCACGCGCGTGGACCAGCGGGCGCCACGGCGTGCCGTCCGACAGCACGAGCACCTCGCCCGAGAGGTAGGCGTGGCCGACCAGGTTGTTGAGCACGATGTCGGCGCGCAGCCGCGGCGAGAAGCCGAACGCGGTGGCGTTGCGCAGGTACACCGGCGTGAAGCCGGCGTCGGCGAGCTTCGACACCGCGTCCTCCACGCGCACCTTCGACTCCGCGTACGGCGTCACCGGCCGCAGCGGCGCGTCCTCGTCGACCAGGCCGCCGCCCGAGGCACCGTAGACCGAGCAGGTGGACGCGTAGAGATAGCGGCCGACGCCGGCGTCCTTGGCCAGCCCCGCCAGCCGGACTGACGCGTGGTGGTTGATGTCGTAGGTGAGTTCCGGTGCGAGCGAGCCCAGCGGGTCGTTCGACAGCGCGGCCAGGTGGATCACCGCGTCGAACCCCTCGAGGTGCTCGGGTCGCACGTCGCGCAGGTCGACGGTGATCGACGGCGGTTCCTTCGGCGCCGGGCCGAGGAGGCAGCCCGCGAAGAGCCCGGAGTCGAGGCCGACGACGTCGTGCCCGGCTTCGGTGAGCACCGGCGCCATCACCGTGCCGAGATATCCCGTGTGCCCGGTCAGCAACACCCGCATGTCAGTCAGCCCCTCAGGTCGAGAACGAGTTTGTTCACTTCGAACGCTTCCGCGTACCGCTGCTGGCACTCGATGCCGCGGATGCGGGCGAGGCCCAGGAAGGCCTCGCGGTCGTACCACGGTCGGTGCCGCTGGGAGGCGTAGTGCTCCTGCAGCAGCCGCACCTTCTGCTCGGCCAGCTCGTCCGCGAGCGGGACGTAGGCCGCCAGCCGGCCGAGGTCGCCGTCCCACTTCACGATCTCGTAGCCCAGCGCCAGGTACCCGCGGTAGACGGTGGGCACCAGCTGCGCGAGGCCGCGGTGGTCCTGGTGCGCGTCGACCGTGCGCGGTGCGAAGACCACGTCCGGCTCGGTGCGCTGTTTGAGGTCTTCCAGCGCGTTCTTGGCCTCGTCCCAGTGCGCCGGGAGGCGGCCGTCGGGGAGCTTCAGCACCGTGACGTCGAGGTCGGCGGCCGGGCAGAACGCGGCGAGCGCCGCCCGTTCCTCGGCCTCGCGTTCGGTGCCGCCACCCGACAGCACCAGCGCGTCGACGCGGAGGCCCGGCCGCTGCTCGCAGAGGGTGAGCAGCGTCCCGCCGGCGCCGATGGCGATGTCGTCGCAGTGCGCACCCAGCACCACGACGCTGCCGAGCCGCTGCGGGCGGAGCGTGATCACGCGTGCACCCGGTCCTGTTCCCACAGCGCCCACGGCCGCTCGCCGCGGGTGTAGCCCTCGTCGAGCGCGAAGCGTTCCTTCACGGTGTCGGTCGGCTTCCAGAAGCCGCGGTACGGATAGGCCAGCAACCGGCCGCGCTTGGCGAGCTCGCCACAACCGTCGGCGACCAGGTCGCCGTTCTCCGGGATGTGGTCGAAGATCTCCTGGCGCAGCACGAAGTACCCGCCGTTCTCCCACAGCGGCATGTCACTGACGGGGGTGATCGAGCCGATGAGCCCGCCCTCGTCCATCTCCACGCAGTGGAACGACGACTGCGGCGGCACGACCATCATCGACGCGCCGGCGTCGGCCTGCTCGAAGCGCTCGACCATCGTGTCCAGCGGCGCGTCGGTGAGCACGTCGGCGTAGTTGGCGAGGAACATCTCGTCGCCGTCGAGGTACTCGCGCACGCGGCGCAAGCGCTCGCCGATCGGCGACTCGATGCCGGTCTGCACGAACGAGATGGTCCAGTCGGAGATGTCGGTGCTCAACAGCTCCGGCTTGCCGTCGCGGAGCACGAAGTCGTTGGACGTCGTCTCCTTGTAGTTGAGGAAGAACTCCTTGATGTGGTGGGCGCCGTAGCCCAGGCACAGCACGAACTCGGTGTGGCCGAAGTGCGCGTAGTAGCGCATCACGTGCCAGATCAGCGGTCTCGGGCCGACCATGGCCATCGGCTTGGGCACGTCGGAGGCGTCTCCGTTGCGCATCCGCATGCCGTAGCCGCCGCAGAACAGGACTACCTTCACTTCTTCACCTCGACGATCTCGAGACGGGGGATCGGGAACACGAGCCGCCCGCCCCAGTCGTCTACATAGGACAGTTGTTCGGTGAGTTCCTTCCTGAGGTTCCAGGGAAGGACGAGGACGTAGTCGGGCTTGTCGGCCGCGATGCGCTCGGGCTCGAGGATCGGCACCCGCGTGCCCGGGGTGTAGCGGCCGTGCTTGTACGGGTTGCGGTCGACGGTGTAGGCGAGCACGTCGGGGCGGATGCCGCAGTGGTTCAGCAGCGTGTTGCCCTTGCCGGGTGCGCCGTAGCCCACCACGGTCTTGCCCTCCTTCGCCGCCTTGACCAGGAAATCCAGCAGGTCGAGGCGCACGCGCGTGACGCGTTCGGCGAACTCGGTGTAGCCGGAGAGCTCGTGCAGACCCGCGGCCTTCTCGCGCTCCAGCACGTCGACCATCCGCGCGCTCGGCTCGCCGGCGACCTCCATGGGCCGCGCCCACAGGCGGATCGAGCCGCCGTGCGTGGGCAGCAGTTCGACGTCCACAACGGACAGTCCGCCGACCGCGAGCGCCCGGCGCGCGGATTCCACGGTGTAGTACTGGAAGTGCTCGTGGTAGATCGTGTCGTACTGGTTCTCGCTGATCAGCGTGAGCAGGTGCTGTACCTCGATGCTGACCCACCCGTCGTCGGCCACCAGGGCGCGCAGGCCGTGGGTGAAACCGATGATGTCGGGGATGTGCGCGTACACGTTGTTCGCCGCGACGAGGTTCGCCGGCCCGTGTTCCTCGCGCACGTCGCGCCCCGTCTCGGGGCTGAGGAAAGCCGTCTTCGTCGGCACGCCCTTGTCGCGCGCCGCCTGCCCGACGTTCACCGACGGCTCGATGCCCAGGCACCGGATTCCGCGCTCGACGACGTGCTGCAGCAGGTAACCGTCGTTGCTCGCCACCTCGACCACGAACGAGCCCGGCCCCAGCCCGAGCCGCTCGGCCGATTCGGTGACGTACTGGCGTGCGTGCTCGACCCACGACGTCGAGTACGACGAGAAGTACGCGTAATCGGTGAACGTGTCCTCGGGGGCAATCAGCGGCGGGATCTGCGCCAGCCGGCACTCCGTGCAGACCTGCAGGTGCAACGGGTAGGTGTTCTCGGGCTCGGCCAGCTGTTCCGCGGTCAGGAACCGCTCACACGGCGGGGTCGCTCCGAGATCGACGACACTCACCAGAGCTGTCGAACCGCAGAGTCGGCATGTGGTCATCAACGGGCTCCTCGGCTCGCGGCTTGCGTGCTAGACACGTCGATGACCAGCGGGGGGTCGTTACAGCGAGCGTGTGCGGGGTGGACCACCGTTTTCCGAATGAGATGTGCTCAGCCCGGTTCGCCGCGCTTTTCCCGGCTTGTTCCCCTGGTGGGAGAAGGGGAGTGGCGTGGTCTTTACCTTGCCGTGCGCCGTGCGCGGAGAGTAACTCCTCGTCGGGGCGCGTGGGTTTTCCCGCACCCCGGCGATGAGTTGTGATTGCGTCGCGGGGATGGTCCAGCGCGTCTGTCGACGCGAACTCGCGTTGGTGGCCTCGGCGGCAGATCCGGACGAAGCGGCCCTTCGGCGACGAGGATCGAGCCCGGCCTCACCACGGCCTTGGCGACCGTGGCGAGGCCGGACCGGACTGCGCGGTCCGGTCCGGGGTGCGGCCGCGCTTCACTCCAGCTGGTGGCCGTGGCCGGCGGACTCCCGTTCACGTCGGCGCCGCCGACCGTGACCAGCGGCGGCATTGGTGGTGGCTGCGGAGAGTTCGGCAAGCGCTCGGCGGCGACCTGAGCAACGGCGGGCGGTTCGGCCCGGTCGGCTCACACCCGTCGGGCGTACCGAACGGCGTCCGCAAGCCGTTCCCGCTCGCTCCACACCCGCGCCGACGCCGAGCGCGTCGCGGACGGCGTCACCAGCGCTTCCCGAACCACCACGCGAGATCGGCTCCACGCGATCTTGCCGCCTCGGCCGAGCCGAGGCGCCAAGATTCAGCCCAGCTTCTCGACCGCCGGGATGACCTCGGTCGCGAACTTCTCGATCGCCGACACGTCCGGCAGCGTCGGGATGGTGCCGATCGCCGCGTGGAAGCCCAGGCCGTGGAGCCGCTCCAGCTCCGCCACGAGCTCGCCCGCCTTCTCGCCGTTCGGGCCGATGTCGAGGGTGTGGTAGACGGTCTTGGCGATCTCGTCGTAGTCGCGGCCCTCGTTCTCGCAGTGCTGCTTCAGCACGTCGAGCTTGTGCGCCACGTCGGGCGTGTTGAAGATGTTGCACGCGTCGCCGTACTTGGCGACGAAGCGCAGCGTCTTCTTTTCGCCGCCGCCGCCGATCATGATCGGAGGGTGGGGGCGCGTGAGCGACTGCGGCGAGTTCAGCAAGCGCTCGGCCTCGAAGTGCTTGCTGGAGAACGCGGCGTCACCCTCGTCCCACATCTGCAGGATGTACTGCAGGTTCTCCTCGAGCAGCTCGAAGCGCTCGGCGGTGGACGGGAACGGGAAGCCGAGGCCCTTCGACTCCTCCTCGTTCCAGCCGGCGCCGATGCCGAGCACCGCGCGGCCGCCGGAGAGCACGTCGAGGGTCGTGATGGCCTTCGCGAGCAGTCCCGGGTGACGGTAGATCACGCCGGTGATCACCGTGAGCAGCTTCGCGCGCTCGGTGTGCGCCGCGAGGAAGCCCAGCGCCGTGTACGCCTCGAGCATCTCGTTCTCGCTCGGTCCGACGCCGCGGATTTGGAAGAAGTGGTCCATCACCGCCAGGTACTCGAAGCCGGCCTGGTCGGCCGAGCGGGCGACGGAGGCCAGGTCGGCGCCGAGCGTCGACGGCCCTCCTGGCCAGGTGAAGTTGGGGAGCTGCAGTCCGAGTTTCATATCACTGAACGTATACCTGGAGTTACACCAGCTGCGGCGTCAGAAATTGCGGATGACGGAAACGGTTCCGTGCAAGGGATCCGTCACGTAAACAGCGCGCGAACGCTGGTCGACGGCCACCTCGCCGGGGTTCACGCCGAGGCTCAGCTCGCCCGTCAGCACACCGGCTTTGCCGTCCACGCGGGACAGTCCGTTCTGGCCCCCGTTGGTGTAGACGGTGTCGGTGCCTTGGTGCACCGCGATCGCGGAAGCTTCGCTGCGCAGTAACACCGTCTTGGTCTGCTTGCGGGTTACTGCGTCCACAATGGACATGTGGTGGATCGCCGAGTTGGCCACGAACACGGTGCCGCTCGCCTGGTGCACCACCACACCCGTGGGCGACGCCCCGACTCCGGCGCTGCTGGTGAACTTGCCGGCGTCGATGTCGTACACCTCGACCGAGTCGGTGGTGGGGCTCGTGCAGTAGGCGATGCGGCGCCCGGTGTCGAGCGCGACCCCCGCGAGGCTCGGCTTCGGCGCGGCCACGATCCGCTGCGTGGTGAGGCTCAGGGTGTCGAGGATGGCGAGCGTCCCCTGGGTGCCGCTCACCGCGTAGACCTTGTTCGCCGCCGAGTCCACGGCGAGCGACGAGGCGCCGGCGCCCGCGCCGACGACGCTCACGGTCTGGTGGCTCAGCGCGTCGAGCGCGATCACGGTGCCGCCCGGCGGGTTGGCCACGTACACGCGGTTGGCGGCCGAGTCCACGGCGAGGTCGCTGGGCTTGCCGCCGACGTTGATGATCGTGGTCACGCGTCCCGCGGCCGGGTCGATCACCGCGACGGAGCCGGAGTTCGAGTCGGTCACGTACACAAGCCCCGTGACCGGATTCACCGCGACGGCCGTGATCGCCCCGCCGACGTCGACGACTCTCACCTGCTCCGCCCACGCGGTCCCGGCCAGCGCGGCCGTGGCCACACCCGCCGTGGCCAGGGCGAACAGCCCTCGTCGGCTCAGTCCGGGACCGTGCATCGCCCACCTCCGCCGAGGATGATCACCTGGGAAAACTTTTCCGACCCTAACCCGCTCGTGAATCATGTGAAGGAACTTCGGGTCGCCCGATCGCGTTGTTTCCGATGAGTAATCACCCCTGAGAGCGGACGGAGGCGGGCCGCGTGCACAAGCACCAGAACGGGCTGAAGACGGCGTTGCTGCTCGGTCTGCTGTCGGCGATCATCATCGCGATCAGCGGCCTCTTCGGCCGCGGCGCCCTGATCATCGGCCTGCTCGTGGCGCTCGGGGTCAACGCGTTCGCGTACTTCAACTCCGAAAAGCTCGCCCTGCGCGCCATGCGCGCGCGGCCCGTGTCGGAAGTCGAGCAGCCCGCGATGTACCGCATCGTGCGCGAGCTGGCCACCACCGCGCGCCAGCCGATGCCCGCGCTCTACCTCAGCCCGACGGTCGCGCCCAACGCGTTCGCCACCGGCCGCAGCCCGCAGCACGCCGCCGTGTGCTGCACCACGGGCATCCTCGACCTGCTCAACGAACGAGAGCTGCGCGCCGTCCTGGGCCACGAGCTGTCGCACGTGTACAACCGGGATATTTTGATCTCCTGCGTCGCCGGCGCGCTCGCCAGCGTGATCAGCGTCCTCGCCAACCTGGCGTTCTTCTTCGGCGGCAACAGCCGCGACGGCAACCCGTTCGTGTCCCTGCTGCTCGTCCTCGTCGGCCCCATCGCCGCGTCGGTGATCAAGCTCGCCGTCAGCCGCTCCCGCGAATACCAGGCGGACGCCTCGGGCGCCGAGCTCACGGGTGACCCGCTCGCCTTGGCCTCGGCCCTACGCAAACTGGAAAGCGGAACCCGCGCTGCGCCGCTGGCCCCCGAACCGGCGGTCGTCTCGCAGTCCCACCTGATGATCGCCAACCCGTTTCGCCCGGGCGCGGGGCTGTCGAAGCTGTTCTCGACGCACCCGCCGATCGAGGACCGCATCCGCCGCCTGGAAGCCATGGCGCGGGGCTTCTGACCTGCTTGCACCCACGAGCGCGGCTTGCGGCACCGCCGGACGCGCCGACCAAGCTGTGGTGGGCGACGTGAGTCGCGAGCGTTCTGCCGCTCGCGGACCCCGGACCCGCCTTACCGCCACCAGCTCTTGGGCCGTGCCGCAGCCGCGCCGGCGATCGCGAAACCGTGCCGTCCGGCCGGAGCTTGTGAGCCGCCTCAGTCGGGCGCCGCTCCCACTGGCCCATGCGCTCGTGACCCAGCCGCGTCCGCACCCCCGCCGACCAGGCTGATTCGCGGGGCGGGCGCTGAGTGGTGTCATCGGTCGTGAAGCCCCGCGCTGCCGGTGCCGCGCCAGTGGCCCCCGCCACTCGCTTGACCCGTGCCGCAGCAGTCCTGCCGGCCGCGAACCAGCCCGGCACCAGCCTCAGGAACCCGTCGCACCCAACGACTGCGCCACACTCATCACGTAGTCCCCATACCCCGACTTGGCCAGCTTCGTGCCCAGCGCATAACACTCGTCCGCGCTGATGAAGCCCATCCGGGCCGCGATCTCCTCCAGGCAGGCGATGCGCACCCCGGTGCGGTGTTCCAACACCTGCACGAACTGCCCCGCCTCCAGCAGCGAGTCGTGCGTACCCGTGTCGAGCCAGGCGAAGCCGCGGCTGAGCTCGATGAGGGTGGCGCGGCCTTCACGCAGGTAGGTGAGGTTGACGTCCGTGATCTCCAGCTCGCCGCGGTGTGACGGCTTCAGCCTGCGCGAGATGTCGACGACCTCGTTGTCGTAGAAGTACAGCCCGGTGATCGCGTTGTTGGACCGCGCCTTGACCGGCTTCTCCTCGATCGACACCAGCTTGCCGGACCCGTCGATCTCGCCGACGCCGTAGCGCTCGGGGTCCTTGACGCGGTACCCGAAGAGCACGCAGCCGTCGAGGTCGGTCGACGCGTCCTGCAGGGTGCGCGAGAAACCCTGGCCGTAGAAGATGTTGTCGCCCAGGATGAGGGCCACGGAGTCGTCGCCCACGAAGTCGGCGCCGATGACGAAGGCTTCGGCCAGGCCGTTGGGGCTGGGCTGCTCGGCGAAGCTGAACGACAGCCCGAACTGACTGCCGTCGCCCAGCAGGCGTCGGAAGTTCGGCAGGTCGGCGGGCGTGGAGATCACCAGGATCTCGCGGATCCCGGCGAGCATGAGCACCGAGATCGGGTAGTAGATCATCGGCTTGTCGTAGACCGGCAGCAGCTGCTTCGACACGGCCTGCGTGATCGGGTGCAGGCGCGTCCCGCTGCCCCCCGCCAGCACGATGCCCTTCATCCGTCTCCTCACTCGTGGCGTTCACCTTCGGAGAGTGAGTGTGTCAGCCCATCGGACCTTTGCCGAAGTAGGCCTTGCAGCCGAGGTTGTACTCGGTCGCGATCTCCAGCACGTTCTTGCCGCCGTCCACCGGCAACAGCGTGGACGAGTAGTTGGGGCAGAAGTTGTTGTAGATGCCGGTGATGAGGATGGGGGCGGGCAGCGGGTACCAGTTGCCGGCGCCGAGGTTGTCGTTGGCGAGCAGGGTCTGGCCGTTGCCGGCGACCGGCGTGCCCTTGGCGTTGGTGTAGATCTGCCCGACCATCACCAGCCGCACGCCGTTCGGCCCGCCGGGGAAGAGCGTGACGGTCTGCGCGTGCTGGAAGTAGTTGCCGCTGGCGGTGTTCACGCGCGTGCCCGGATCGGCGGGATCGCCCCAGTTCGCGCCGTCCGCGGAGATCTTGTAGTACGGGTCGCAGTAGCGGTCGCCGTAGTTGCAGATCTCGTAGCTGAACCAGTACCGGCCGTCGGGCAGGCGCCGGATGATCGGCATGCCCGGGCGGACGCGGTCGGGCGGGATGGCCAGCGTGAGCTGCTTGGTGCCCCAGTGGATCCCGTCGGTGGACGCGACGCGGTTGAGTACCTGCGCGTACTTCGGGGCTTGCGTCTCGTCCGCGTAGTGCAGCCAGAGCGTGCCGCCGGCGTCGACGGTGAACTCTGGCTCCCAGATGCCGTCGTGGTTGTGCGAGATCGCGGCCTCGGACAGGTACGTCCAGCGCTTCCCGCCGTCGGAGCTGGCCCAGACCTTGATGCCGATGCGCCGCTGCGAGCCCGCGTCCTGCCGGTAGCTCGCGGCCCACAGCACGGTGCCCGCGCGCAGCCGGCCGACGCGCTGGGGCAGCTCGTAGAGGGTGCCGCAGCATTCGCCGAGCTTGCCGTCGGGGTCGCGGATCTCGCCGATCTTGTGGAAGCTCGCGCCCTCGTCGGTGCTCTCCATGATGGGCGTGAACTTGCCGCCTCCGTCCTCACTCGTGAGCGACGCGAGGATGTGGCCCTTGCCGAACGGCGAGTACTGCAGGCGGATCAGCCGCGCGTACGAGCCGTATCCCGGCACCAGTTGCTGCTTGTCGACCACGGCCGACGCGGGCGTGAGCCCAGCGGCCAGCACCACCAGTGACGTGAGGAAGGCGATCACGGGTGTCCAACGGCGCATCCTGAACCTCTCTCACGGCGGGCCGCGCGATTACACCACGCAACCGCGCCCGTTCCGGCCCGCTTTGCGGAGCTTCCGCAGGTCAGCGCTGGGACTCCACCCGGTCGAGGGGTTTGAATCGCCCGATCGGGTGTCCGGTGGAGGTAACGGATCGTCAAAGGGTGACGAAAGATCACGTGAGCGCTGCGTGGCAGCTCACGAGGGGGAATGTCTGATGACGCGCGTCCGTGGGCGTGTTGCGGTGCTGCTGCTCGCGGGCCTGATCACGGCCTCGTGCAGCGTCCAGCCGTCGGGGCGCGGGGTGCTCCTGGGGTCGCTGGGTCTCAACGCGCCTTCGTCCAGCTCGGTGCCGCCGCCCCCGCCCCCGCGTCGCCTTGAAGCCGCGAAGGAAACCGACACCGGCAAGGGCGACGCCACGGTTCAGTTGTCGTGGCCCACCGACGTGCCCGGCTACCTCACGTTCGACTGCCCGCGCTGCGACTCGAACATCTTCGTCCACACCGACGGCGACGAGAATTCGCTCATCAACGCCATCGGCGCGTACCACGGCACGGTCTGGTTCAACGCCATCGAAGGCCGTGACCCCTCCCGCGCCCTCACGATCACCGCGAACTCCTCGTGGACCGCCACTCTCTCCGACCACCGCACCCTGCCCACCGTCACGGCCGGCAAGCCCTACGCCGGCAAGGGCGACGCCGTACTGGTGATCCCCGCGGGCGTCACCCACGCGACCTTCAAGACCGGCTCGCGGGGCAACTCCGCCGTCTGGGTCCAGGGCGGCGGCACCATGGACCTGGCGCTCAACGCGATCGGCGCCACCACGGCGGACTTCCCGGTGCCGGGCCCGACCCTGGTGGAGGTCCAGGCGTACGAGGGCCAGTGGACGTTCACGGCGTCGTGACGAGCGGCGCCGCCTGCAACGCGCCCGCGCAGACCTGGCCGCGGGCCGCGCCACCGTCTCGGAAGTCGCGGCCCGCTGGCAGTTCTCGGACATCAGCCACCTGATCCGCGCGGTCAAATCCCGCTACGGCCAGACTCCGACGCAGTTCGTCAGGTGGCTCAGCGGTAGTTCGTGAACTGCAACGCGATCTCGAAGTCCTTGCCCTTCAGCAAGGCGATCACGTCCTGCAGCTGGTCCTTCTTCTTGCCCGACACCCGCAGCTGGTCACCCTGGATCTGCGCCTGGACGCCCTTCGGGCCCTCGTCGCGGATGAACTTGGCGATCTGCTTCGCCTTGTCCGACGCGATGCCCTGAAGGATCTTGCCGCCGATCTTGTAGATCTTGCCGGACAGCGCGGGCTCGCCGGCTTCGAACGCCTTCAGCGAGATGTTGCGCTTGATCAGCTTCTCCTTGAAGACCTCCACGGCGGCGAGCGCCCGCTCCTCGGTCTCCGATTCGATGGTGAGCGCTTCTTCGCCGGACCAGGTGATGCTCGTGCCTGTGCCGCGGAAGTCGAACCGGGTGCCCAGCTCCTTGCTCGCCTGGTTCAGGGCGTTGTCCACCTCCTGGCGGTCGACCTTGCTCACCACGTCGAAAGAGGGATCCGCCACGTGTCCTCACACCTCGTACTCGCTCGTCAGGGGCCACCAGCCTAGCCCCTGCCGCCTGGTGGGGTCCCCGGTTGATCGGCGCGTCGGACCGTTGGGTATCCTTCTACGCGGCCGGTCACCCGGCCATGGCAGGTTACCCAAGCGGCCAAAGGGATCTGACTGTAAATCAGACGGCTCAGCCTTCGGGGGTTCGAATCCCTCACCTGCCACACCAGCCCCCGCGAAGACTCGTGGGGGTTTGTTGTTTCACGAGGTGCTCAGTTTCGTCGGTGTCACCACCACCGCGACGGAGAACAGCTCGGCGAACCGCTCAGGCGTATCGAACAGCGCCGCGATGCGTTCGGTGTACTTGGCCAGGTACGCCGCGTTCCGGTCGGCCGGCGGGGCCGTCGCGGGCGTGGCCGCGCCTTCGATCCGCACGACGTTGCGGCCGAGGTCGGTGACGTCCAGCACCAGGCTGACCTTAGGGTTGGCGGCGATGTTGCGCAGCTTCCGCGTGTCGGGGCGGCTGTAGAGCAGGAAGGTCCCGTCGTCGCGCGTGAGGAACCACACGGGCACGGTGACCGGCTGCCCGTCCGGCCGCACGGTGGTGAGCCACGCCATCAGGTTGTGTTGCAGCCGCGCCTCGACCCGTTCGCGGTCGGCGGGTGGCAGGTGCGTCGCGAGTTCCACAGTGGTCCTTCCCCAGTCGGTACGCCGCGAGGCTAGCGGCGGGGTCCGACAATTTCGGGTGATCAAAGGCCCGACCAGGGGATTCACCCCCGAACGGGATGGCAGACTTCCGGACATGGGCGAGGTCATCGGGTTCCACCCGTTCCGCAGCAGCTTCCCCGCACCCCCGCCGAGCTGGCACGACGCCCACGCCGGCGCCCTCGACGAGTTCGACCACCTCATGATCTACGTGTGCCGCGCGGCGGTGCCGTCCGACGTGGACGTCGAGGACCCGACGTACGAGGCCTGGGACGACTGGGACGTCCAAGCCCTCATCGACGCCCTCGGCGGCCAGGCGCGGCTCGACGAGCTCCTCCTCAACCCCGACACCGCGCCCGCCCTGCTCGCCCGCCTGCCGGAGACGCTGGAGCGCCACCGCCAGGTCGTGATCGACATCGACATCTACTACGCCCTCACCAAGCTCGGCTCCATGCTCGGCCGCGTCGAGGCGACGTAGAGTTAGCGTGACTGGGGGAGGGGTTGCCGTTGAGTTTCGATCTTGCCGTCTGGTTCGCGCCCGCGGAGGTCAGCGCCGCCGAGGCGAAGGCGCGTTATGACCAGCTCGTCGACGCCGAACCAAGCGACGTGAAGCACCCGCAGCTCACCGCGTTCCACCGCGAACTCACGGCGCGCTACCCGGAGCTGGTCGACGACTTCGAGAACTCGCCGTGGGCCGCCGGCTTGGACGTGACCGGATGCGCCGTCGTCATGCCCATCACCTCGCCGCACGCAGAGGTCGCCCGCTTCGTCCTCGCCCTGGCACAACGCCACGGCCTCGTCGCGTACGACCCGCAGAGCGGCGAAGTGCATAACCCCGGCGCGCTCACCCTGACGTCGGCCGACGGCTCCCGCGCCGAAAACCCCGACGCGACCACCATCCGCACCGCCCTGCACCGCCTGTCCCGCACCAACTGGCACGCCGTCCTCGAACGCGACGACGCCTACGTCCAGGTTGGCCGAGGCCGGCACGCGGGCGCCTCCGAAGGCCACTACGCCCTTGAACACCGCGACGGCTCCCCGGACCGCCACTACCGCACCGACGTCACCTCGCTCGACGACGTCGTCACGGTTTTCCTCGCCTTCGCCACCCACGACGACACCTGGCGCACCCACTTCGAGTGGCGCAAGCTCGACTTCTGACGGCGTACCTTCTGGAAGCCGTCATCGCCACGGCCGCCGTCCTTCGCGCGCTCCCCGGGGACCCGGTGATCGTCCCGCTCGGACAGTGCCTTTCGCTCGTCCCGGTCACCAAGGACTACGCCGCCTCGGTCGCCGACCCCGAAGCCCCCGAGCTCGCGCCGTTCCTGGAATTCCCTCGCGGTTTCGAAGAGGTCCTGGCCCGCTGCTCGTGGGCCGGCCCCATCGCCTACGTCGAGGTGGAACTTTTCGGCGGCGACGGCCCGAGCACCGCCCAGGTGTGGGAAGCGGGAGCCGTCGTCTTCGGCCCGATCCACGTCTTCGAAGACGAGCTCGTCAACCCGCCCGAGGGTTCTCCGGTTTCCCAATCCCTCCGCCGCCTGGGCGTCGACGCCGGATCCCACCACGACGAATTCGACTCCGTCGGCCTCGGCCGGCATCGGTTCACCGAACAGTGGCTTCCCCGAGGGCTGTTGCCCTGATCACACAGCCACCTTCGCGCAACACCGGCGAAACGTGCGTGGTGTCCACTCGATGCAACATCGAGGAGGACCCATGCCCGAGGTCGTGTTCCGAGTGCGCTGGCCGGATTCCTCGGTGCAGTGGTGCTATTCACCGTCCACTGTGGTCGAACAGCACTTCGCCGCGGGGGAGGCGTACCCGGTCGCGGAGTTCGTCGAGCGCTCGCGGGCGGCGTTGACGCTCGCGTCGGAGCGGGTGCTCGCGCAGTTCGGCTTCCCGTGCTCGCGGGCCGCGGCGCAGCTGGCCGACATCGAGCGGCGCGCGGAAACCTTTCTAGGAGCAGAAGAACAGGTTGTCGTGGAGGGCTTCGAACAGTGAAAGGCCCCCGTTCCCAACGGAAACGGGGGCCATTCACACGAAAACTCACGCAGCCTGCGGAACCTCCGACGAAGCAGGCGTCAACGCCAGCTCCAGCACCTCACGGACATTCGCCACAGCGTGCACGTCCAGCTGCGACAGCACCTCCGCCGGCACATCATCGAGGTCCGGTTCGTTGCGCTGCGGGATGATCACCGTCTTCATCCCCGCCCGGTGCGCGGCGAGCAGCTTCTGCTTCACCCCACCGATCGGCAGCACGCGCCCGGTCAGCGAGACCTCGCCGGTCATCGCCACGTCGGCGCGCACGACCCGGCCGGACAGCAGTGACGCCAGAGCCGTCGTCATGGTGACGCCGGCCGAGGGGCCGTCCTTCGGCACCGCGCCCGCGGGGACGTGGACGTGGATGCCGCGGTCCTTCAAGTCGCTGACGGGCAGCTCGAGCTCCGCGCCGTGCGAGCGCAGGTACGAGAGCGCGATCTGCACCGACTCCTTCATCACGTCACCGAGCTGGCCGGTGAGCTGAAGGCCCGTCGAGCCGCTTTCCGGGTCGGCCAGCGACGCCTCGATGTAGAGCACGTCGCCGCCCGCGCCGGTCACGGCCAGGCCCGTCGCGACGCCCGGGATGGACGTGCGCTGGGTCGAGGTCGGCAGCGAGGACTCCGGCACGTGGCGCGGGCGGCCCAGGTAGGCCTCCAGGTCGGCCGCGTCCAGGGAAACCGGCAGCGCGGCCTCGTCCAGAGCCACCTTCGTCGCGATCTTGCGCAGCAGCTTGGCGATCGTCCGGTTCGCGTCGCGCACGCCCGCCTCGCGGGTGTACTCGGCGGCGATCCGGCTGAACGCCGCATCGGTGATCACCACGTCGCCGGTCGTGAGGCCGGCGCGCTCCAGCTCGCGCGGGAGCAGGTGATCACGGGCGATCGTCACCTTCTCGTGCTCGGTGTAGCCGTCGAGGGTGACGAGCTCCATGCGGTCCAGCAGCGGACCGGGGATGGTCTCCAGCGCGTTGGCCGTCGCGAGGAACACGACGTCGGACAGGTCGAGCTCCACCTCGAGGTAGTGGTCGCGGAACGTGTGGTTCTGCTCCGGGTCCAGCACCTCCAGCAGGGCGGCCGTCGGGTCGCCGCGGTAGTCGGCGCCGACCTTGTCGATCTCGTCGAGCAGCACGACCGGGTTCATCGAGCCGGCCTCCTTGATGGCCCGCACGATGCGGCCCGGCAGCGCGCCGACGTACGTACGACGGTGCCCACGGATCTCCGCCTCGTCCCGGATGCCACCGAGGGCGACGCGCACGAACTTGCGCCCCATGGCCTTCGCCACGGACTCACCCAGCGAAGTCTTGCCGACCCCGGGAGGGCCCGCGAGGGCGAGCACGGCACCCGAACGGCGTCCGCCGACCGGGCCGAGTCCCGACTCCGCGCGACGCTTGCGCACGGCCAAGTACTCGATGATGCGTGCCTTGACGTCGTCGAGGCCCGCGTGGTCCGCGTCGAGCACGGCGCGCGCGGCGGCGATGTCGTAGACGTCCTCGGTGCGCTCGTTCCACGGCAGTTCGAGGACGGTGTCGAGCCACGTCCGGATCCAGCCACCCTCGGGCGACTGCTCGGAGGTGCGCTCCAGCTTGTCGACCTCGGCCAGCGCGGCCTTCTTGACGTTGTCGGGCAGCTCGGCGGCCTCGACGCGGGCGCGGTAGTCGTCGTCCTCAGCGGTGCCGTCGAGCTCACCGAGTTCCTTGCGGATCGCCTCGAGCTGGCGGCGCAGCAGGAATTCCTTCTGCTGCTTGTCCATGCCCTCCTGGACGTCCTTGCGGATGGTGTCGGTCACCTCGAGCTCGGCGAGGTACTCCTTGCTCCACTCCATGGCCTTCTCGAGCCGCTTGCTCACGTCGAGCGTGGTCAGCAGTTCGAGCTTCTGCTCCGTGGCCAGGTACGGCGCGTTGCCGGCCAGGTCGGCGACCGCGGAGGGCTCTTCGACCTGCTGGACGGCGTCGATCATCTGCCAGCCACCGCGCTGCTGGAGCAGCGAGATGACCACGGCCTTGTACTCCGACGCGAGCTGCGTGGAGCGGTCGTCGGTGAACTCGGTCGCCTCGTCGGCGTGGACCCAGCGCGCGGCGCCGGGACCGTCCGCGATGCGGCCCACCACGGCGCGGCCGGTGCCGCGCAGCAGAACGGCGGCCTTGCCGCCGGGAACCCGGCCGATGCGCTCGACGGTGGCGACCGTGCCGATCTCGGCGTATTCGCCGTGGATGCGGGGGACGATCAGCACTTCGGCCTTGGTGGCCGCGCCGGAGCGGATGCCGGGGAACGACGCCGTTGCGGGCGTCTTGGCCTGAGCGGACTCCACTGCGCCCCGGGTCTCGGCGTCGGTGAGGTCGAGCGGGACCACCATGCCCGGCAGCACGACGTCGTCATCGAGCGGGAGAACGGGCAGGAGGCGGGGATCTGACATGTGCACTCCTCGATTAGTTGAGTCTGCCTTGCTCAACTATCCGTGGGGCGGGTTTGTTTCCCGAGGAGCGTTCGCTGGCAGCGATCAGGCATTCGCGCTGGTCAGAGCACCGTGTGCCCGGTCACGGCTCCGCGATCCCCGCTCCAGGCGAAGGCTCCGTCGCCTGCCGCCATGGTCACGCCTCGACCCGGACAGCGCCCACCGCGCCCGCCCCTCGGCTTTCGCCGACCACTCCGGTCGCCGATCCGACCGGACCCGTGCTGGGACGGCTCCGTGGCCGCCTGCCGCGCGGATCTCATCTCTGGCTCAGACACGGAACGGTGACCACGCGCACCGCGACCACGTGCGGGTAAGCGGCAGCGAGGGGAAAGGCGTCCAGCGACACGGGTAGAAACGGTGCCATGCGGTGATCAACAGTACGCACCGTATTCGACCTGGCGTGCCTATCGGGGCGCCATCCTCGGGCGCAAACCCCCGCCCTCCCAAGGGGGCGTGCCCTTGTCCATTCTATCGGCCGGCCCCGACAAAACCCGTGTTCGAGCCTCTGGCGGGCCGAGTTGTCCACAACTCAGCGTGCCTGTGGGCAACTTTGGCCGAAGAGTTTCGGAGGTCGAAGTCACCGATGCAAGAAGCCGAGGTGAAGGCAGATCCCAGCGGTCGCCGGCACCGTTTCGGGCGACTGCATGCGCGGGCGAGGCCGATCGTGATCAACAGCAGTTCGGGGCGCTGCGCATTGCCAGGCGGCCGCGAGCCACCGCGCCCGACGCCCACCGCGCCCGGCGCCCACCGCGCCCGACGCCCACCGCCCCGCCCGGGTCTCCCGGCCAAGGCGGTTGCCCCCGAGGTACTAGTCCTAGGCGCGCGCGGCCGACGGCTTCTCGACGTCCACCCCGGCCGGCGCGTCCGGCGCGGTCACGGCTTCTCCGCGACCCCGCACCACGCGAACGGTCTGGCCTCGGCCTCCACCGCGTTCAGCTCACGCTCCGGCCGCCAGTCCGGCAGGTGCACGATGCCCGGCTCGAGCAACGGCCAGCCACCGAAGAACGGCAGGATGTCGTCGCGGTCGCGCATCCAGAGGGGGTTGCTGGTCTTGCGGTACTGCTCCACGAACCAGCGCAGGCCTTCGAGCGCCGGGCCGTCGCCGTCGCCCTCGCTCATCTGCGAGATGGACAGCCAGCTGCCCGGTGCCAGCGCGTCTCGGTAGGCCTTGACGAGGCCCTCGGGGTCGTCGTCCGGGCCGACGAAGTGCAGCACCGCCATCATCAACAGACACACCGGCCGGGAGAAGTCGATGAACTCGCGCGTGGTCGGCGAACGCAGCACGGCCTTGGGGTCGCGCAGGTCGGCCTGCAGGATGCCGGCCCAGTCGGTGGCGGCTTCTTCTTCGAGGATCAGCGTCGCGTGGGCCACGGCCACGGGCTCGTAGTCCACGTACAACACGGTGGCGCGGTCGTCGTCGTCCAGCTCGGCCTCGATGACCTCGTGGACGTTGCCGGCCGTCGGCACCCCCGAGCCGAGGTCGATGAACTGCCGGATCCCCGCCTTGAGTGCGGCGCGCACGGTGCGGTTCATGAACTCGCGGTTCTGCTTCGCGCCCGGCCGCACGAGCGGCCACTGCTGCTCCACGCGCCGGCCGAACTCGCGGTCGACGGCCCAGTTCTGCGTGCCGCCGAGATACCAGTCGTAGATCCGCGCCGCCGAGGGCTTCTCGGTGTCCACGCCCTCGGGCGCCTTCGGCGCGGACGCCGGCTGCTCGCTCACGTCGGAACTCCCCTCGTCGCGGAAGGCCAAGCGTAGCGAGCGACAACGACGATCTCCCTCCGGCCGAGCGGCAACACGGGCGCGACGGCGAAATCCCGGTGGTCGAGCTTTCCCTCACCCGCCACCGCGCCACCGGCTAGCTGAGCTAGCGAACCGCCGGCCTCCGCTGCCACCCGGTCCACAACGGCCGATACCCCTGCGCGTACCAAAACGGCGTCGACCGCGGATTCGGCACCGCCGTGTGCAGCAGCACGACATCGGCCCCGGCCTCGTCGAACACCTGGTGCGCGTGGGCCGCCAGGGCCGAACCCACGCCGGCCGACCGGGCCGCCTCCGCGACCGCCAGCGAAGACAGGTACCCGATCCGCGAAGCCGCCGCCCGGTGCTGGATCCACGCCGTCTCGTCAGGCATCTGCAGCACGGCCAGGCCGAGCGCCTGCCCGTACAGCTCGGCGATCCACACTTGCGGCTCCGGGCGCTCCAGCAACCCCAGGAGCTCCTTGCCGACGAGCTCGTCGATGCCGGGCCGCACCGTCACACGGCCGAACTGCGCGTCGTAGCGCTGGAGCTCGAGCATGAGGCGCAGGGCGGTGTCGAGGTCGTCCGGCGTGGCGTGGCGGATGCGCACGCCGGGGGTCGTCGTGGGCCCCGAGGCGGCCATGCGCTGGGCCGGGCGGACGGCGATCACGCCGACGGGGGCGAAGCCGTGGCGCAGCATTTCGGCCACGCCGGCAGTGTCACGGCTGGGCCGGGAGACCACGGCGGAGCACTCGGGATCCCCCGGGCGGGCGATGGTCGACAGGTGTTCATCCCATCGAGTGAGCAACGCATCGAGGCCGGCGGCGGGGTCCGGACCAGCGAGCTGGACCTCGAGCCGGTGCTCGGTCAGGGCCCGCCAGATGGACTGGGCGCTGTCGGGGCCGAGCTCGGTGCTGGTGGCCAGACCGGCCGCCGTCGTGTCTCCTACCTGCACCGACAGGAGAGTGGCGTCGTCGTGGACTTCGAAGGGCCGGGGCACGGGGAGCAGCGCGTCGACCGTGGCGATCCGCGCCGCGTGCCCGGTGGCTGTCACATCGTTGTGCATGTACTTCATTGTCGCCCCGCAGAACTCGGCAGAACCCCTGAACACACTCCGGGCCGCGGAATCAGGCACGAACGGGGAGTTTCACTCCTTGGTCCACGCAGGTCAGCGCCACAAGCCCATTGTTAACCCTGGGGTGATCTCCTACTGTCTCGAAAGGGACACGGGTACGCCCTCCGGGGTACGGTATGGCCCTTGTCCACACCTGACGTCACTGACGAGCGCGACCGGTGGGCAGCCGGGAAGGAAGGTCGGATGCCGGACAGCAACGGCAGGCCTGATGCCGCCCCAGCGGCGAAACAGGCCAAGGGGGGCGCCGTTTCCGGGACCTTCACCGAGGCCCGCACGGACGAACGCCGGTTCCGCATTTACACCTTCGCCGTTCTCGGCCTGGGTCTGATCACCGCGTTCGCGGTCGCTTCCTGGTTGCCTTTTCACGGCTCGGCCAAGCTCTGGTGGATCGGACCAGTGCTGGCGCTCGCGTTCCTGCTCGCCGAACAGCTGGGCATCAACGTTGACGTCCGAAGCGGCATTTCGTGGACGATCTCGTTCACAGAAATTCCGCTGGTAATCGGTTTCTTCGTTGCTCCCTTCGAGGTCGTCCTGGCCGCGCACCTGGTCGCGGGCATCGGCACGCTGCTGGCCCGCAAGGTCGCCGGGCGCGTCCTCTACAACGCGGGCGCGTTCCTGCTCGAGATCACCGGCGCGTTCGCCGTCGCGGGGCTCGTGAAGCAGGCCGTGGGCGGTGGCGAGGCCATGCCCTGGGTCGCCGCGCTGGCGGGCACGCTCACCGCGCCGCTGGTCAGCACGCTGCTCGCGCTGGCCGCCGTGCGCGTGCTGCGCCGCCGCATGCGCGTGAGCACCGCGATCCGGCTCACCGGCCGCATCCTCGTGGTCGGTTTCGTGAACGCATCGGTGGGCCTGAGCGGCTACCTCGTGATCGCGAACACCCCGCAGGCGTGGCCGTTGGTGCTGGCCGTGTTCCTCGGGCTGACCGCGCTGTACTGGGCCTACTCCGACCTGCTGCGCGAGCAGCGGGACATGGAGGCGCTGTCCGACGTCAGCCTCATGGTCGCGCGCTCGGGCCAGCAGGCCGCCGCGCGACCGGCCGGGCGCGCCGACGAGCTCGTGGGCGGCGTCGACGTGCGCGAGTGGGCCACGATCGCCGAGCGGATCAAGGACCAGCTGGCCGCCGGCCGCGTCGTGCTGCGGCTGCGCCTGGAGGCCAAGGACACCATGCGCGTGGTCGTGGCCGGTGACGACCTGCCGCCGGTCGACCCGAACGCCGACGACCCGCTGCAGCGCCTGCCCGGCGCCCACGTGCGCCACTTCCGCATCACCGAGGCCAACCCCGACGTCCGCGCGGCGCTACTCAACCGCGGCGCGCAGGAGGCGCTCGTGGTGCCGCTGCGCAGCGCCAACCAGCTGCTCGGCGTCGTCGAGGCCCACGACCGGCTCTCCCGCTGGCGCGGCTTCGGCAAGTACGACGTGCAGCTGCTCGGCACGATGGCCAGCCACCTTGCGACGTCGCTCGACAACCGGCGCCTGCTCGCGACCCTGCGCCACGACGCCTACCACGACCCGCTCACCGGCCACCTCAACCGGCCGGGCTTCCAGCAGGTCGCCAAGGAGCCGTTGCGCGACTTCGCCAACGCCGTGGTGCTGCGGATCGACCTCGACGTCTTCTCGACCGTCAGCGACGCGCTGGGTTACTCGTGGGCCGACCGCATGGTGATCGCCGCCGGCCGCCGGATCCGCGACGCGCTGGGCCCGGACGTGCCGCTCGCGCGGCTGGAGGGGGCGTCGTTCGCCGCCCTGCTCGTGGGCTGCACGCCGGAGAACGCCCACGCCGCGGCCGAACGCCTGCGCGTGCAGCTCTCGGCGCCCTACCCCGTCGACCGGCTTTCGGTCGAGGCCAACGCGATGATCGGCTACGCCACCACCTCCGTCGAGGACGGCGGCGAACCCGTGGACGTCGACGGCCTGCTGCAGCGCGCGGACGTCGCCGTCCGCGCCACCCGCGGCGGCGAAGAGGTCCGCGGCTACGTGCCGAGCATGGGCCAGATCTTCCTGCGTCGCTTCCAGATGGTGACGCAGTTCCGGCAGTCGCTGGAGGACGGGCACGTGTCCGTGCACTACCAGCCGAAGATCACGCTGCCGAACCGTCAGGTGCAGGGCGTTGAGGCGCTCGTGCGCTGGGTGCACCCGGAGTTCGGCCGGCTCGGCCCGGACGAGTTCGTGCCCGCCATCGAGGCGGCCGGCCTGATCGGCGTGCTGACGTCGTTCGTGCTCGAGGCTTCGCTCAAGCGCGTGCGCAAGTGGCTCGACGAGGGCCTGCGCATCTCCGCGGCCGTGAACCTTTCCGTGCGCAACCTGGCCGACGAGGACTTCCCGGCGAAGGTGCAGCGCGAGCTGGAGCGCTACGACGTGCCGCCCGAGCTGCTCACGTTCGAGCTCACCGAATCCGGTGTGATGTCCGACCCGCAAAAGGCCCTCCCGATCCTGCGCGAGCTGCACTCGCTGGGCATCGTGCTGGCCGTGGACGATTTCGGCACGGGCTACTCGTCACTCGCGTACCTGCGGCAGCTGCCGGTGGACCAGGTGAAGATCGACAAGAGCTTCGTGCTCGGCATGGGCACCGACCTCGGCGACCTCGCTGTGGTGCGCTCGATCGTCGAACTGGGGCACTCGCTGGGCCTCACGGTGGTCGCGGAGGGCGTCGAAGAGGACGTCGCGCGCGACCAGCTGGAGGCGATGGGGTGTGACGTCGCCCAGGGATACCTGATCTCGCGGCCGCTGCCCGAGGACCGGCTGGAGGCCTGGCTGCAGGCCCGCACAGCGCGGTCGCCGGGCCGGCACTCGGAGACGGTCTTGACCCTGCTGACCTGAGGTTTTTCGTTAAGGGGACCCCGGTTGCACGGCCGGGTGAACCGGGTTGGTAATCTTTGCAAGCCCTCGCAAGAGGCAGGCCCCTTTAGCTCAGTCGGCAGAGCGTCTCCATGGTAAGGAGAAGGTCTACGGTTCGATTCCGTAAAGGGGCTCTCGACCTCTAGCCGCGTCACGCCCGCGTGTCGCGGCTTGGGTCATGTAAGGGCGGTGTAGCTCAGTTGGCAGAGCAAGCGGCTCATAATCGCTGTGTCGCCGGTTCAAGTCCGGCCACCGCTACGCAGCTGAGGGGATTGTGCTCGCAGAACGCGCGAGCCACAGCCGCTCCGCTTGAACCCTGGGGGTCGAACCCCCAGACCCCCGCCAGGGGGCAAGCCCCCTGGACCCCCGCGTCGTGCGGCTAGCGGCGCGGGTGCGGGTTCGGTACTGAGAGAGAAGGAAACGCTGTGGCTGCCACCGACGTGCGACCCAAGATCACGCTGGCGTGCGAGGAGTGCAAGCACCGCAACTACATCACCAAGAAGAACCGGCGCAACGACCCGGACCGCTTGGAGATGAAGAAGTTCTGCCCGAACTGCGGTACGCACCGGACTCACAAAGAGACCCGCTGACGTCAGCGGTTCTCGTCCAGCTTCGAACAGCCGTCCCGGCCCAGCGCCGAGGCGGCTTTTCGCTGTTCAGGGCCAGTTCCGGGCGGGCTGAGGGCAGGCCCCGGGGACCTCTCGGACAACCGGTTCGGGTCGGCTAGCCTCAGCGGGTGCCTTTGGACCAGTCGTTCGCCGGGCGGAGCTACCCGCCCGCCGGAAAGTACGCAGTGAGCCGCGAGAAGATCCTCGAGTTCGCCGAGGCGATCGGGGACCCGAACCCGATCTACCGCGACCCGGAGGCGGCTCGCGCGGCCGGTTTTCCGGACGTGGTCGCGCCCCCGACGTTCCTCACGCTCCTGAACCTGCCCAAGGTCAACGGGATCGTGGCCGACCCGGAACTCGGGCTCGACTACTCGCGCATGGTCCACGGCGACCAGGGCTTCACCTACGAGCGCCCCGTGCACGCGGGCGACGTGCTGGAGATCGGCGCGACCATCGACAACATCATGGCCCGTGCCGGCAACGACTTCATCAACGTCAGTGCCCGGATCACCGACGCCGACGGCAAGCTGGTTTGTACCACCCGCGCGCAGCTCGTGGTGCGAGGGGAGAACGCGTGAACGTCGGCGACGAACTGCCCTCGCTGCAGGTGCGCGTCACGCGCGAGCAGCTGGTCCGCTACGCGGGCGCCGCGCTGGACTTCAACCCGATCCACTGGAACGAGCGTTTCGCCAAGGAAGTCGGCCTGCCCGACGTGATCGCCCACGGCATGCTCACCATGGCCCTGGCCGGCCGCGTCGTCACCGACTGGCTCGGCGACCCCTCGCGCCTGCTGGACTTCAGCGCCCGCTTCACCCGCCCCGTCGCGGTGCCCGACGACGCCGAGGGCGCCCTCGTCGAACTGGCCGGCAAGGTCGGCGCGATCTCAGACGACGGTGTCGCCCGCCTGGACCTGGTCGTGAAGTTCGACGGCAAAACCGTGCTGGGCAAACCGCAGGCGCTCGTCCGCGCCTGACCCCGGCCCCGCGCTCCCCAATGTGGCGTTGGTTGCTCCATCCATGCCCCCCGCCACCACCCTCAACGGAGGCGCTGCGCGCCCAGGCCCCATTCAACGCACCCAATGCGGCGTTCGGTGCGTTGAGCGCACCGAACGCCACATTGGGGCGCGTCAGCTCACCACCGGCTCGACGGCCGTCGCCATCCCCGCTTCGCCCTTCGCGTTGGGGTGCAGCGGGGCCGCGGCCGACGTCGGTACCAGGCCCTCCACCCAGCGCGTGCCCGAGCCCGTGCACACGTCGTGGCCCTTGCTGGGCCCGGCCGTGTCGGCGTAGCCCGCGTTGTGGGCTTTGGCCTGCTCTTCGAGCACGTCGTTGAGGTGCTTCAACGAGTCACGCAGGTACGCGACATCGCCGGAACCGACGGGGATCGCGGGCCAGCAGCCTTCGCCGTCGGGCAGCACGGTGGGGTAGCCGACCACGACCACCCGGGCCTTCGGGGCCTGGGCGTGGATCTTGTCGAGCACCGCGCCGAGCTTGCCCGCCACGGCGTCGATGCGGTCCGACAGCTGGTCGTGGCCGCCCGCGGTGAGGCGCTCGTGGCAGGGCGCGCCGTCGCGGTGCGAGGTGGTGCAGCTGGCTGCCAGCGCGATGAACCCGACGTCGTTGCCCCCGATGCCCAGCGTCACGAGCGTGGTCGCCGACGTCACGGAGTCCAGCTGCGGCGGGTTCGTGCCGTTGTGGGTCGGCTGGGAGCCGGTGAGGTCCGCTGTGGTGGCGCCGCTGCAGCTGGCGTCCACGAACTGCGCCGGCTTGATCTTCGCGGCCACCAGGTGGGGGTAGTTGTTGTCCGAACGGTCGCAGCCCGCGGGCGTGCCCGCCGCCTTCCCCGTGCGCGGCGCGGAGGTGTACGAGTCGCCGAGCGCCACGTAGCGGCCCGTACCGCCTCCAGTGCCGGCGCCGTCCGGCGGCTCGGTCGAGGACCCGTGCTTCGAGTTGTAGTACCCCACCCCGAGCAGCGCGATCACCACCACCACGATCAGCAACCCGCATCCGCCGCTCTTCTTCGCCGCCACCTGATTGTTTCTACCGGTCCGCGACCCTGTGTGACGACGGGTATCCGGGTGAGACGCCTATCGGTCCACGGCGGCGCGCAGCTGGTCGGCCAGCTCCAGCGCGTGCTCGACGCCGTCGGCGATGTAGTGCAGGTCCACGAATGCCTCGGTGAACCCCTCGTCGGCGGCACCCTTCAGCGCCGACGCGAGGTCGGTCACGGTCACCACGGATGTGCCCTCGCGCGGGTTGACGCGCAGCGGGCGCCGCAGCGTCGCCGGGTCCCGGCCGGCTTCGGTGGCCGCGTCGGCGATCACCGACCACATCCGGTGCAGGTACGGCGCGGGCAGCAGCGTCGGGAGCCAGCCGTCGGCGCTCGTGCCGACGCGGCGCAGGGCGCGTTCGGACATGCCGCCGAGCAGGATCGGCGGGTGCGGGTTCTGCGCGGGCCGCAGCCCGACGTGCGACTCGGGGATCTGCCAGCGCTCGCCGTCGTGGCCCGCGGGGTCGGCGGTCCAGAGCGTGCGCAGGACCTGGATCAGCTCGTCGAGGCGCCCGCCGCGCCCCGCCCACGGCGCGCCGGCGGCGGTGTACTCGTCGCGCAGCCAGCCGAGGCCGAACCCGGCGTCGAGCCGGCCGCCGGAGAGTAGGTCGAGCGACGTGAGCGTCCGAGCGAGCAGCACGGGCGCGTAGACGGGCGCCGAGAGCGTGCTCATGCCCAGCCGTGCGGTCTTCGTGGCACCGGCGGCGGCCGTCAGCGCGACGAACGGGTCGACGAAGTGGATGAACTCCGGCGGGTACGGCCGCTCCGGCGTCCCGCCTCCCGGGTACAGGTCCGAGGGTTCGAGGGGGGTGAGCACACGGTCACCAACCCACAGCGAAGCGTAGCCGATCTCCTCGGCCGCGGCGGCGAATCCGGCGATGGCAGTGGGGTCGGCGAGCTTGCCGTACTGCGGCAGTGCGAGTCCGAGTCGCAACGCGTTCACCGGGCCTCCTCGGGGACGACTTTCCTTGCGGGACAACGAAGATCAGGCGCTGAGCCGGGGACCTCGCTGGGGATCGCCGGATTCTCGGGCGGGGTGCCGGAATTTCCTCGGTGCGGCAAGGTTTTCCGGCGGCTTCCGAAGTGCCCCGCGAATACGGGATGAACGACCGCGGAATCCGCGTCGACCACCGGGCGGAGGGTCGTTTCCGGATTAATCGCGGACGGGCGCATGCGGCCATCCTGGCACGGCCTGGCGGCGCCCGCCGGGCACGTTCCCGGCACGCTGGAGCAGGGCGCCGGGGGGCCGATGCGAGGGCGCCCGACCAACGAGGGGGGCGCGGTTGCGGGCCTCGATCCGGCTTGCCGTAGACTTCGGAACTCGGAACGCACTACGGTCATCCCCGCTGGATGGTGGGGACGATGGAATGCGTCCTCCGGAGCCTGGGCGACCAGGTTCCACAGGGGTGTAGCTCAATTGGCAGAGCAGCGGTCTCCAAAACCGCAGGTTGCAGGTTCAAGTCCTGTCACCCCTGCGTACGGGTACTGGTGGAGCGGAGGAGTGGTCGTGAGCGACAGCGACGCCAGCGGCGAGCACGAGCAGGACGCGTCGGGCGAGAAGCCCGGGGTCGAGTCCCGCCCGGCGACCGCCGCGGCTCGGCGCGAGCGCCGCGCTTCCGCCCGCCCGTCCGGCAAGTCCGAAGCGCGTTCGGGCGGCACGCGGCCGTCCGGCAAGGCGGGCGACAAGGTCGCGAAGCCCGCCGACGCCAAGGGTGCGCCGACCCCGAAGCGGGACCAGAAGCCGAAGAAGGCGTCGGTCTTCGCGCGGATCATGCGGTTCGTCCGCGAGGTCTGGGCGGAGCTGCGCAAGGTCATCTGGCCCAACCGCAAGCAGATGGTCACCTACACCGCGGTCGTGCTGGTGTTCGTGGTGTTCATGGTGGCCCTCGTGAGCGGCCTCGACCTGGCCTTCAAGCAGGTCATCGGGCTGGTCTTCGGCTGACGCCGAAGAGGCGCGCCACCGTGCGCCGCGCGGGCCGGCCTGCCCGAGCCCGGCAAGTGATCAACTGAGAGGACGGAACGTGACCTCCGACAACGGCACAGGAGCCGGTCGCGACCTGACCGAGCTTTCCGACGAGCAGGTGCACGCGGCACTCGGCGACGAGGAGTCCGCTCACCTCGAGCCCGTCGAGGTGCCCGACGCCGGCGAAGAGGTCGACGCAGCCGTCGAAGACAGCGCTGACGAGAGCGCCGACGACGAAGCCGACACCGAGGCTGACGACAGCGAAGCCGAAGCCGACGCCGGGACCGACGAAGCCGTCGTGACCGACGAAGCCGTCGTGACCGACGAAGCCGTCGAGGCCGAGCCGGCCGCCGAGTCCGACGACCCGGTCGCCGCGCTGCGCGCCGAGTTGCTGGCCGCGCCGGGCGAGTGGTACGTCGTACACAGCTACGCCGGGTACGAGAACAAGGTCAAGACCAACCTCGAGACCCGCACCACGACGCTGGACGTCGAGGACTACATCTTCCAGATCGAGGTTCCGACCGAAGAGGTCACCGAGATCAAGAACGGCCAGCGCAAGCAGGTGCAGCGCAAGGTGCTGCCCGGCTACATCCTGGTCCGGATGGACCTGAACGACGCCTCGTGGAGCGCGGTGCGCAACACGCCGGGCGTCACCGGGTTCGTCGGCGCGACCTCGCGCCCGTCGCCGCTCACCGTGGACGAGGTGCTGAAGTTCCTCGCGCCGCAGGTCGAGAAGGAAGCCCCGGCGAAGGCCGGCAAGGGCGAGGCCGCCGCGGCGTCCACGCCGTCCGGTGGCGGCGCCGTCGAGGTCGACTTCGAGGTCGGCGAGTCGGTCACCGTCATGGACGGCCCGTTCGCCACGCTGCCCGCGACGATCTCCGAGGTCAACGTCGACGGACAGAAGCTGAAGGTCTTGGTGTCGATCTTCGGCCGGGAGACCCCGGTCGAGCTCTCGTTCACCCAGGTCTCCAAGATCTGACGGTCGGGAATACCGACCGGCAGTCCCCGCGTACTGGCAGGTGTGCGGGGGACTCACGTCAGTAAGAAGGACACAAGGTAATGCCACCCAAGAAGAAGAAGCTTGCGGCGATCATCAAGCTGCAGATCAAGGCGGGCCAGGCCAACCCGGCCCCGCCGGTCGGCCCGGCGCTGGGCCAGCACGGCGTCAACATCATGGAGTTCTGCAAGGCCTACAACGCCGCGACCGAGTCGCAGCGCGGGGACGTCGTCCCGGTCGAGATCTCCGTGTACGAAGACCGGTCGTTCGACTTCAAGCTGAAGACGCCGCCGGCCGCCAAGCTGCTGCTCAAGGCTGCGGGCGTGGAGAAGGGCTCCGGCGAGCCGCACAAGATCAAGGTCGCCAAGGTCACCTGGGACCAGGTCCGCGAGATCGCCAAGACCAAGGAGACCGACCTCAACGCCCACGACATCGACCAGGCGGCGAAGATCATCGCCGGCACCGCCCGCTCCATGGGCATCACGGTCGAGGGCTGAAGCTCTCAACGCACCACCGTGGGAGAGCCAAGTGCTGGCTCGTCACCACACTGATCCGTCTTGACGAAGTAAGGACAGAAGCATGACCAAGCACAGCAAGGCCTACCGCCAGGCTGCCGAGCTGATCGACAAGGAGCGTCTCTACGCTCCGCTCGAGGCCGCGAAGCTGGCGAAGGAGACCTCCAAGACCAAGATGGACGCGACCGTCGAGGTCGCGATGCGTCTCGGTGTGGACCCGCGCAAGGCCGACCAGATGGTCCGCGGCACCGTGAACCTGCCGCACGGTACCGGTAAGACCGCTCGCGTCATCGTCTTCGCCGTCGGCGACAAGGCCGCCGAGGCCGAGGCCGCTGGTGCGGACGCGGTCGGCACGGACGAGCTGATCGAGCGCATCCAGGGTGGCTGGCTCGACTTCGACGCCGCCATCGCGACGCCGGACCAGATGGCCAAGGTGGGCCGCATCGCCCGCATCCTCGGCCCGCGTGGCCTGATGCCGAACCCGAAGACCGGCACGGTGACCCCCGCGGTCACGAAGGCCGTGCAGGACATCAAGGGCGGTAAGATCAACTTCCGCGTCGACAAGCAGGCCAACCTGCACCTGGTGATCGGCAAGGCGTCGTTCGACACCGAGAAGCTGGTGGAGAACTACGCGGCCGCGCTGGACGAGATCCTGCGCGCCAAGCCGTCGTCGGCCAAGGGCCGCTACGTCAAGAAGATCACCTTCACCACCACGATGGGCCCGGGCATCCCGGTCGACCCGCTGCGGACGCGCAACCTCCTCAGCGAGGACGCGGCCGTCTGAGTCGCACATCACGCGAAAGGGCGGTCACGCAATGTGCGTGGCCGCCCTTTTTTCGTGTCTCATGGACACTATGCCGACGACGACGTTCACCGCTCCCGACGGGCTCCGCCTGAGCTACACGGTGTGGGAAGGCGACGGCCGGCACCGTCGCCCGGTCGTGCTGCAACACGGCTTCGCGGCGGACGCCCATGTGAACTGGGTCGGCACCGGCGTCGTCCGCACCCTGGTCGAGGCGGGGTTCACCGTGATCGGCCTCGACGCCCGCGGTCACGGCGCGTCGGACAAACCCCACGACCCGGCCTGCTACGGCCAGGACGTGATGGCCCGGGACGTGTCCGCCCTGCTCGACGAGCTGGATCTGGACGAGGTTTCCCTCGCCGGCTACTCGATGGGCGCCATCGTCGCCCTCCTCGTGGCCACCGCGGACAAGCGGGTGCGCTGCCTGGCCACCGGCGGCGTCGGCGCGGGCATCATCGACTTCGGCGGCGTCGACACGCGCGTGGTCGAGCCCGAACAGCTCGCCGACGGCCTCCTCGCCGACGACCACGCCGACGTGCCCGCCCAGGTCCGCCCCTTCCGCCGCCTCGCCCGCCGCACGGGCGGCGATGTCGACGCCCTGGCCGCCGTTCTGCGCGCCTCACGCCGCACATCCATCCCCTTGACCGAGGTCACCGTCCCCACCCTGATCCTCGCCGGCGAACGCGACCAGCTCGCGGCCCAGCCCGAGCGCCTCGCCATCGGCATCGCGGGCGCCCGCCTGGTCCGCGTCCCGGGCGACCACATGACGGCCGTCGCGGACCCCGCGTTCGCCCTGGCGCTGGCCGACTTCTTCGCCTACTCGGACACGGGGGAGACGAGGTTCGCGATGTCCTCGCCGGCGTAGCCGAGCTCCGCGAGCAGCTCCCTCGTGTGCTCACCGCGCGCGGGCGTGTGGCGGCGCACCGACGCCGGCGTGTCCGACAGGATCATCGGCGGCCCGACCTGGCGGTACGTGCCCTCCGTCGGGTGCTCGGCGGGCGAGACGAGGCCGCTGCCCGTGTAGTACGGGTCGGTCTCCACGTCTTCCAGCTCCAGCACCGGTGCGAACGGGATGGACAGCTCGGCGCAGATCTTCTGCCACTCCGCTGTGGTCTTCTCGACCGACAGCTTGCCGATCTCGTCGTACAGCTCGCCGTAGTGCTTCGCGCGGCTCGCGGGGTCGCCGAACCGCGGGTCGGTGGCGAGGTCTTCGCGTCCGGCCGCGCGGAAGAAGTCGGCGATGTTCTTCTCGGTGTAGGGCAGGACGCAGGCCCAGCCGTCGGCCGTCCGCGCGGCCTGGTGGCCCTCGGTCATCGACCGGTTGAAGCCCATCGGCCCGATCGCGGGCCCGAACGTGTGGCCCGCGAGGTGCTCGACGAGGTTGAACGCCAGCATCGTGTCGGCCATCGGCACCTCCACGCGCTGGCCGCGGCGGGTCGTGCGCTGGTGCACCACAGCGGCGAGCACGGAGTACACGATGGTGAGCGCGCACAGCTTGTCGGCGAGGATCGTCGGCGCGTAGGTGGGCGTGCCGGTCGCGCGGCGCATCAGGTCGGCCATGCCGGACGACGCCTGCACGATCTCGTCGTAGGCGGCGAGGCCCGCGCGGTCGGAGTCGGTGCGGAAGCCCTGCGCGTTGCAGTAGACGAGCCGCGGGTTGAGCTCCGCGAGCTGCTCGTAGTCCAAGCTGAGGCGCCGCAGCGCGCCGGGGTGCATGTTGGTGACCAGCACGTCAGCGGTCTTCACCAAGCGGAGGAAGGCGTCGTGGCCGGCGGCCGACTTCAGGTCGAGCTCGACGCTGCGCTTGTTGCGGTTGACGTTGAGCGCGAGCGCGCCCATGCCGTCGTGGCGCTGGGGGTGGGTACGGCGGGTGCTGTCGCCCGCGGGTGACTCGACCTTGACCACGTCGGCCCCGAGGTCGCCCATGATCTGGGTGGCGTAGGGGCCCATGACCACGGACGAAAGGCGATCACGCGGATGCCGTGCAGGGCGCCTTCGGACACTTCGTGCCTCCTTGATCGATTGGCTCTCCCATTAAGTTAGGTAGGCTAAGTATGCTACGCAATGTGATACTCTGCTTCCTATATGGGTATTCGACAACATCACCGCACGGTGGACCGCGTCGCCGCGATCCTCGAGGCGGTCGCGAACAGTGCTTCGGGGCTGACGCTCACGCAGCTCGCGGCGCGGCTCGATGCACCGGTGTCGTCGGTGCAGAAGCTGGTGAACGGCCTGGCCGCCGTCGGGTACCTCGATGAGCAGGAGCGGCACTTCGTGCTCGGCCCGGCGCCGCACGTGCTCACGGTGCGCTCCGGCCGCGTGCCGGTGCGGTCGGTGTCGCACGAGTCGCTGGCCGAGCTGAGCGTGGCCGCCGGGTGCGCAGCGCTGCTCGCGGTGCAGGTGGGCGACAACGCGGTGTACGTCGATTGGGCCGGCACCGACGAGCCGTTCGACTACGCGCTTTCCCGGTCTCTTCGCTCCGCGCTCCCGCGCACGGCGGCGGGGCGCGTGCTGCTCGCTTCACTGCCGGAAGCCGACCGTCGCGCGGTGGTGGCGCAGGAGCCTGACACCCGCACGGGGGTCGACCTGCTTGCGGAGGCGGCGGAGATTCGCGCGCGGGGCTACGCCGTGGTCGACTCCGGGCACGCCATGGAGACGATGGCCGCGGTGGCCGTGCCCGTCACGGAGTCGGGGCGCGTGGTGGCGGCCGCGGCGCTGGCCGCACCGTCCGAAGTGGTCGCTGCGCGGCTGCCGGAGCTGGTCAGGTCGTTGGGGGAGTGGAGTTCGAGGGTGACGGCGGCCCGCACTTCTCCGGCCCCGGCGAGTGGCCCGTGATCAGCCACTGACCTTTGTCCACTTGGGACACGGTGAAGACGCCGAGCGCCGGGCCGCCGGAAATGGCGTAGTCGCACGAGTCGATGGTCACCACGCCCGCGGGCGGGGCGCCGGAGACGTACGAGGGCAGGGATTCGGCGTAGTCGTTCTGGTTGGTGACCTGCGCGTGCAGCTTCTCGACGGCCACCTTGCAGTCGGGCTGGCCGACGTCCTGGGCGAACTTGGTCTGGACGGGCTCGTCGAACCGGCCGCACGCGTCTTCGACCCGGCCCTGCGCGATGTTGTGGTAGACGAAGCGGACGGCCTCGTACGGGTTTGTCGAGAAGATGTGGTTCGTGTGGTAGGTCCCGCCGCCCTCGGCCGCGATCTGGGCGGAGGACTTGCCGTCGTCGCTGGGGAAGTAATGGCGGTAGGCCCACGTGGCCGCGATTCCGAGGATCACCAGCACGATCACCCAGCCCAGGACCTTCCCGCCGAGGCGCTTGAGCCAGCGGGGGACCGGGCGGCGACGGCGGGGTTCCTCGTACGGCGCCAACGCTCCCGGCGGGCCCGGGGGTACGGGCGGCTGCCGGCCCTGCTGGGTCTGCGGCTGGCGGGTGCCCGCGGGGACGAGGCCGGCGTCGGGCATCGGAGCGGGTTGTTTGCCTTGCTGGGCCTGGGTGAAGCGGAGGTAGTCCTGGAACTGCTGGAACTGGCGGAACTGCTCGAGCTGCGCGGCATCCAGCTGCGGCTCTCCGGGAGCGGGCTGGGAAGGCTGGGGCAACGCGGGGAGGTGGGCAGACTCCGCGCCAGGCGGCTGCGAATCCGACGGCAGGCTGTTCTGCTGCCCGGACGGCTGTGGCAGCGGGAACCCTGGTGCCGGAGTCCGGCCGTTCTGTGCGGACGCGGACAGCTGCGAACCCGGCGGCAACCCGTGCTGAGGCGCCCCAGGCGCCGGAGGCTGCTGTGAGCCTGGCCGGCCCTCAGAACCAGATTGCCCCGAGAGCTGCGGCCACCCGCCCGGAACCGGTCGCGTGCCGTCGGCAGGTCGGGGGCCGGGGCCGGTGGGGTTGTCCGGCTGTCCGTGATCACGCTGCTCCGCCACGTCACCAATGATGCCCGCTCGTCGGCGAATCCCCGAGTCCGGGCGGCTTGTCGCTGGTCAGGCAGGGGGTGGGCGAAAGGCCGGAAAGCCCTCACGTATAGTTGGCGACGGTTCTACCGAAGACCGCTGGTTTTCCGGGTGCTCCACGGCGCTCGGAACGAAGGTCCCGCGAGATGAGCGGGCGGCCCGCGCAGGAGGAACGAGGTTCGGCTTCCCCTGGGGAAATGCCGTGTGACGCCCCGTGCTGACTGCGCGTGGGCGTTTTTTCGTCTCAGAGGGCTCTCGAAGGACCAGTGGAATCCACTAGCCAAGAGAGGAGGCGACCATGGCGAAGCCCGACAAGGTGGCGGCCGTCGCCGAGATCGCGGAGAGCTTCCGCAGCAGCTCGGCCACCGTCGTTACCCAGTACACCGGCCTCTCCGTGTCCCAGCTGTCCCAGCTGCGCCGCGCTCTCGGCACCAGTGCCAAGTACCGGGTCGCGAAGAACACCCTCGTGAAGCGTGCCGCCGAGGACGCCGGTGTCCAGGGTCTGGACGACCTGTTCGTCGGTGCCACCGCGATCGCCTTCGTCGAAGGTGAGCCGGTCGACGCCGCGAAGGCGCTTCGCGACTTCGCGAAGGACAACAACGCGCTTGTCATCAAGGGCGGCTACATGGACGGCAAAGCGCTGTCCGTGGAGGAGATCGGCAAGATCGCCGATCTCGACAGCCGTGAGGTCCTGCTCTCCAAGGCAGCGGGCGCGTTCAAGGCGAAGCTGTCCCAGGCCGCCGCGCTGTTCCAGGCGCCGGCGTCCCAGGTCGCCCGCCTGGCTGCCGCGCTGCAGGAGAAGCAGGGCGACGCCGCCGGTACCGAAGCAGCCGAAGCACCCGCCGAGAGCTGATCACCCCCACCCCGAACGTCGAGTTCGTTTTTCTGAGAGGAAGCCATCATGGCGAAGCTGAGCACCGCCGAGCTGATCGACGCCTTCAAGGAGCTCACCCTTCTTGAGCTGTCGGACTTCGTGAAGGAGTTCGAGACCACCTTCGACGTCACCGCCGCCGCCCCGGTCGCCGTCGCCGCCGCCGCCGGCCCCGCGGGTGCCGCCCCGGCCGCCGCCGAGGAGCAGGACGAGTTCGACGTCGTCCTCGAGTCCGCCGGTGACAAGAAGATCCAGGTCATCAAGGTCGTCCGCGAGGTCGTCTCGGGCCTGGGCCTGAAGGAGGCCAAGGAGCTGGTCGAGGCCGCTCCCAAGGCCCTCCTGGAGAAGGTCGACAAGGACGCCGCCGAGGCCGCCAAGGAGAAGCTCGAGGCCGCCGGCGCCAAGATCACCATCAAGTGATCCCGGGCGCGCAAGCGCCTGTCGCACCACCTCGTGAAGGGGCGGGCATCCACTCGGATGCCCGCCCCTTTCCCGTTCGCCGCCTCGGCGACCGACTGATCACCGTTCGGGTCCGATTCGCCCGCTTGGACCAGCCGTAACCCGATCGTTGGGCCATCTGGATCTGCGTCACGGGGTGACGTGCACTACCGTGCTGCCAGCGGTCACCGGACAAGGCCACGAACGGGTGAGGTGCTCACCGGCCTCGCCAGGCCGGAAAACTGGTGAGTAACCTGTTCGCACTCAGCTCGTTGCACCTGGTTGACGCGGAGATCGCGGCGCGCATCGGCGCGGGCTCCGCTGCCAGTTGCGGCGGGGCAGCGGTGCGCGACGACGCGGAACAGCTCCTGGAGGTGTGATGGGCGCCGAGGTGGTCATCGAAGGTCTGACGAAGTCCTTCGGCAGGCAGACCATCTGGCGGGACGTGACGCTGACGCTGCCCCCGGGTGAGGTGTCCGCGATGCTCGGCCCGTCGGGAACCGGCAAGTCGGTGTTCCTCAAGTCCATGATCGGCCTGCTGAAGCCCGACAAGGGCCGCTGCGTGATCAACGGCGTGGACATCGTCACGTGCTCCGAGCACAAGCTCTACGAGATCCGCAAGCTCTTCGGTGTCCTGTTCCAGGACGGCGCGCTGTTCGGATCGATGAACCTCTACGACAACGTCGCCTTCCCGCTGCGCGAGCACACCAAGAAGTCCGAGTCCGAGATCCGCCGCATCGTCCAGGAAAAGCTGGAGATGACGGGCCTGGCCGGCGCGGACAAGAAGCTGCCCGGCGAGATCTCCGGCGGTATGCGCAAGCGCGCGGGCCTCGCGCGGGCGCTGGTGCTCGACCCGCAGATCATCCTGGTCGACGAGCCGGACTCCGGTCTGGACCCCGTGCGCACCGCGTACATCTCCCAGCTGCTCATCGACCTGAACACGCAGATCGACGCGACGATCCTCATCGTCTCCCACAACATCAACCTCGCGCGCACCGTGCCCGACAACCTGGGCATGCTGTTCCGCAAGGAACTCGTCATGTTCGGCCCCCGCGAGGTGCTGCTCACGAGCGACGAGCCCGTGGTCGAGCAGTTCCTCAACGGCCGCAAGCGCGGCCCCATCGGCATGTCCGAGGAGAAGGACACTGCCACGATGGCCCGCGAAGAGGCCGAAGCCGCCGCAGGGCACTCCGACGGCTCGCCCGACGAGGACGTCCGCGGCGTCGTCCCGCAGATGCAGCCCAGCCCCGGCCTGCCCGAGCGCGCGGGCGCCCGCCGCCGGATGGACCGCGTGATGCGGATCCTCCACACGCTCCCGCCGGCCGCGCAGGAGGGCATCATCGAATCCCTCAGCCCGGAGGAGCAGCGGCACTACAACGTGCACGCCGCCCGCGCGCCGGCCCGTCGGCCCGGCCCTGAGGACACACAGCAGATCCCCCGGATCTCCGACCGCGGCCCCGTGCCGAACCAGCACCAGGGCCAGCTGCCCGCCGACCAAGTCGCCCGGATCCCCGGCGGCTCCAGCCCGCAAGGGCCAGGTAGCGGCTACTTCGGCCCCGGCGGCAACGGGCCGGGTGGCGCGTGAGCTCGAACGCAGCACCGGCGAGGAAAATCCCCGGGCACGGCATGCTCCGCGAAACCGGGAACCTGTTCGCCCTCGGTCTCGACATCATCCGCGGCATCTTCCAGCGCCCGTTCCAACTGCGGGAGTTCATCCAGCAGGCCTGGTTCGTCGCCAGCGTCACGATCCTGCCGACAGCGCTCGTCGCGATCCCGTTCGGCGCGGTCATCTCGCTGCAGTTCGGTGCGCTCGCCCGCCAGCTCGGCGCGCAGTCCTACACCGGCGCCGGCTCCGTGCTCGCCACGGTGCAGCAGGCCAGCCCGCTCGTCACCGCACTGCTGGTCGCCGGTGCGGGCGGCAGCGCGGTCTGCGCCGACATCGGCGCCCGCACCATCCGCGAGGAGATCGACGCGATGGAGGTGCTGGGCGTCTCCGCGGTCCAGCGCCTGATCGTGCCGCGCACGCTCGCGATGATGCTCGTCGCGCTCTTGCTCAACGGCATGGTCAGCGTCATCGGCGTGCTCGGCGGTTACTTCTTCAACGTCGTCCTCCAAGGTGGCACGCCGGGCGCCTACCTGGCCAGCTTCTCCGCGCTGGCGCAGCTGCCCGACCTCTGGGTCGGTGAGCTCAAGGCCTTGATCTTCGGCTTCATCGCCGCGGTCGTGGCCGCCTACCGGGGTCTGCACCCCAGCGGCGGCCCGAAGGGCGTGGGCGACGCGGTGAACCAGTCGGTGGTCATCACGTTCCTGCTGCTCTTCGTCGTGAACTTCGTGATCACGCTGATCTACCTGCAGATCGTGCCCGGAAAGCTGGACTGACATGACGTTCATCTCGGGTGCCAAGCGCGTCGCCCACCGTCCGCTCGAGACCCTGGACACGCTGGGCGACCAGATGTCCTTCTACGGCCGCGCGCTGCTGTGGACGCCGCGCACGCTGCGCCGCTACATGAAGGAAGTCCTGCGCCTGCTCGCCGAGGTGAGCTTCGGCTCCGGCTCGCTCGCGGTCATCGGCGGCACGGTCGGCGTGATGGTCGGCCTCACGCTCTTCACCGGTGTCCTCGTGGGCCTGCAGGGCTACTCGGCCCTGAACTCCATCGGCACCTCGGCGTTCACCGGCTTCCTCACCGCGTTCTTCAACACCCGCGAGATCGCGCCGCTCGTCGCGGGCCTGGCCCTGTCGGCCACGGTCGGCGCCGGCTTCACCGCGCAGCTGGGCGCCATGCGGATCTCCGAGGAGATCGACGCGCTGGAAGTCATGGGTGTGCCGAGCCTGCCGTACCTGGTGACCACGCGGATCATCGCCGGGTTCGTGGCCGTGATCCCGCTCTACATCATCGGCCTGCTGAGCTCCTACCTCGCGTCGCGACTGGTGGTCATCTACATCTACGGCCAGTCAGCGGGAACCTACGACCACTACTTCGACCTCTTCCTACCACCGCAAGACGTTCTGTACTCGTTCATCAAGGTGCTGATCTTCAGCGTCTTGATCATTCTTTCGCACTGCTACTTCGGCTACCGCGCCTCCGGTGGGCCGGCCGGCGTGGGCGTGGCCGTGGGCCGCGCGGTTCGCCTTTCCATCGTCACGGTTTCGATCGTGAACTTCTTCATCGGTTTCGCCATCTGGGGAACCGACGTCACGGTGAGGATTGCGGGATGATCGCAGGCGGGGCGGGTGGGCCGGTGGCAACACTGCGGCGCAGGCTCTTGGGCCTGCTGCTCGTGGCGCTGCTCGTGGGAGGCGTGGCCCTGAGCATCGCCTTGTACGACAAGGCGTTCACGAAGTTCGTGACGGTGAAGCTCGAGGCCGACAGCATCGGCAACCAGCTGCTGGAGCAGTCGGACGTGAAGGTGCGCGGCCTGATCGTGGGGTCGGTCAAGACCATCGCGGCCACCACCGACGGGGCCGAGCTCACGCTCGAGCTGCAGCCCGACTACGTGAAGCTGATCCCCGAGAACGTCTCCGCGCGCTTCCTGCCCAAGACGCTCTTCGGCGAACGCTATGTGTCGCTGGAAATCCCGAAGAACCCGTCGGCCAAGACGCTCACCGACGGCGACGTGGTCCCGCAGGACCGCACCTCGGGTGCGATCGAGCTGGAGCAGGCGCTGCAGCACCTGCTGCCGGTGCTGCAGGCGGTGCAGCCGCAGAAGTTGTCGAGCACGCTCACCGCGATCTCCACCGCCCTGCAGGGCCGCGGCAAGCCGCTCGGCGAGACGCTCTCGCAGCTGGGCGACTACATCGGCAAGCTGAACCCGCACGAGCCACAGCTGCAGCACAACCTCAAGGCGCTGGCGGACTTCTCCGACAACCTGAGCGCGTCGGCGCCGGACCTGGTGCAGAGCCTCGACAACCTGAGCACGACCACCCGCACCGTGGTGGACGAGCAGCAGAACCTGGCGAGCCTCTACCGCAACCTGACCGCGGCTTCGCAGGACGTGCAGTCGTTCCTGGAAGCCAACTCCCAGAACATCATCAGCCTCGCCGACACCGCGCGGCCCACGGCCGAGCTGCTCGCCAAGTACGCGCCGGAGTACCCGTGCGTGATCGGGCAGATGTCGAAGCTCGTGCCGGTCGTCGACAAGGCGCTGGGCAAGGGTACGAAGGAGCCCGGCCTGCACGCGACGATCGAGGTGGTCGTGAACCGCGGTCCCTACAAGGCCGGCCAGGACGAGCCGCGGTTCGAGGACAAGCGCGGCCCGCGCTGCTACGACCTCAAGAACCTGCCGAACCCGTTCCCGCAGGAGCCGCCGGACGGCGCGTTCAAGGACGGCACCACCCACACGACATCGCCCAACTCACACAGCACCGGCGTGAACCCGGGCAACTTCCTCGCCGACGCCGCGGGCCTCGGCGGCGGTACGAGCGGCGGCGACCCGGCGTACTCGGGCGCGGAGAACGACTTCCTCGGCCAGCTCGTGTCCCCGCAGGTCGGGATGCCGGAAGGTGACTTCCCCGGGTGGGGATCGCTGCTCGTCGGCCCGCTCTACCGGGGTGCGGAGGTGACGGTGAAGTGAGGGGACTGGCCGCACCGCTGATCAAGCTGTCGATCTTCGTGGTGATCACCGTGCTGTTCACCGCCGTGCTCGGCATCAGCATCGCGAACATCAATACCACCGCGACCAAGGACTACTCGGCGCGCTTCACCGACGCGACGCTGCTGCTCAACGGCGACGACGTCCGCATCGCCGGCGTCCGCGTGGGCACGGTGAAGGACGTGAAGATCGTCGACAAGCGCCAGGCGCAGGTCGACTTCGAGGTCGACGCGGGACGGCAGCTGCCGGCGGGTGTCACCGCTCAGATCAAGTTCCGCAACCTCGTCGGCCAGCGTTACCTCTCGCTCGGCGAAGGCAGCGACACCTCCGGCAAGACGTTGCCCCCGGGCGGCACGATCCCGCTCGAGCGCACCACGCCCGCGCTGGACCTGACCGAGCTGTTCAACGGGTTCAAGCCGCTGTTCACCGCGCTGAACCCGGACGATGTGAACAAGCTCTCCTACGAGGTCATCCAGGTACTGCAGGGCGAGGGCGGCACCGTCGAGAGCCTGCTGTCGCACACCGCTTCGCTGGCCACCACGATCGCCGACAAGGACAAGGTGATCGGCGAGGTCATCGACAACCTCAACTCGGTGCTCGACACGGTCAACGCGCACACGCCGCAGCTGAGTGATCTGATCGTGAAACTGCAGCAGCTGGTGTCCGGCCTGGCCGCCGACCGCAAGCCGATCGGCGACGCGATCGACAGCCTCGGCAACCTGGCCCAGACCACCGCCGGCCTGCTCGGCGACGCGCGCCAGCCGCTGAAGGACGACATCAGCGCGCTGGGCGACCTGACCACGAAGCTGAACAAGAACGAGCCGACGCTGGAGCACTTCATCCAGTTCCTGCCCCAGAAGGTGAGCGCGCTGACCCGCACCGCCGACTACGGCTCCTGGTTTAACTTCTACGCGTGCGAGGTCAAGGGGAGCATCGCCTTGCCGCCGCTGATCAACAAGCCTCTCGACGCCACTGTGCTGCCGTCGACCCGGGATAGGTGCAGCGGATGAAGTCCTTCCAGAAGCGCAACCCCGTCCCGATCGCCCTGGTCGGGCTCGCGGTCCTCGTGCTCGGCTTCGTCGCCGCGCTCAACTCCGACGACCTGCCGGTGATCGGCGGCGGCACAACCTACAGCGCCGAGTTCTCCGAGGCCGCCGGGCTCACGACCGACAACGACGTGCGCATCGCCGGAGTGAAGGTCGGCAAGGTCTCCGAGATCAAGCTCGACGGCGCCAGCGTCAAGGTGTCGTTCAAGGTCAAGGACGCCTGGCTCGGCGACAAGACCTCGGCCGCGATCAAGATCAAGACGCTGCTGGGCCAGAAGTACCTGTCGCTGGACCCGCAGGGCGTCGGCACGCTCAACCCGGGCCAGCCGATCCCGCGCGACCGCACGACGTCGCCCTACGACGTGCTCGACGCGTTCCGCGGTCTTTCCCAGACCGTCGACGACATCAACACCGACCAGCTCGCGAAGAGCTTCGACACCATTACGCAGACCTTCGCCAACACCCCCGAGGACGTGAAGGGTGCGCTTTCGGGCCTGTCGAAGCTCTCGGACACCATCGCCTCGCGCGACGCCCAGCTGTCGAACCTGCTGGCCAACACCCGCGAGGTGTCGCAGACGCTGGTCGACCGCGACGCCGAGGTCCAGAAGCTGATCACCGACGGCAACCAGCTGCTCGACGAGATCTCCAAGCGCGAGCAGGCCATCACCGCACTGCTCGACGGCTCCAAGGAGCTGGCCACGCAGCTGCAGGGCCTCGTCGACGACAACGACAAGCAGCTCGACCCCGTGCTCACGCAGCTGGACCAGCTGACGTCGATGCTGCAACGCAACCAGGACTCGCTCGCCCAGGGCATCGCCAAGTTCGCCCCGTTCGTG
Source organism: Amycolatopsis sp. NPDC023774 (assembly GCF_040639695.1). Classification (NCBI taxonomy): domain Bacteria; kingdom Bacillati; phylum Actinomycetota; class Actinomycetes; order Pseudonocardiales; family Pseudonocardiaceae; genus Amycolatopsis; species Amycolatopsis sp. NPDC023774. The sequence goes on along the minus strand of NZ_JBFAAJ010000004.1, from coordinate 364,077 downwards.
CGCGTGTTCACCAACACCATCGGCACCGGGCACTGGTTCGACAACTACATCTGCGGCCTGGTGGCGCCGTCGGTCGGCCCGATCAACCAGGAAGGGTGCTACACGAAATGAGTGACACCCGGTTCGGCCAGTCGCTGCTGCGCGGCGCGTCCATCGCCGTCGTGCTCGCCCTCGTGGTCGCGGGCGGCATCTGGTGGACGCTCAAGGACGCGGGGCGCAACCACCTCACCGCGTACTTCTCCGGCGCCGTCGGCCTCTACGAGGGCAACAGCGTGCGGATGCTGGGCGTCGACCTCGGCACGGTCACCAAGGTCCAGCCCATGGGCAACCAGGTGCGCGTGGACTTCGAGTACGACCGCTCGGTGCCGGTGCCCGCCGACGCCAAGGCGCTGATCGTCTCGCCGTCGCTGGTCAGCGACCGCTACATCCAGCTCGCCCCGGCGTACACCGGCGGTCCGAAGATCTCCGACGGCGCCGTGATCCCGCTCAACCGCACCGAGGTGCCGCTCGAGGTCGACCAGCTCGCCGCGAGCCTCGCGAAGGTCAGCGAGACCCTCGGCCCCAACGGCGCCAACAAAAACGGCTCGCTGTCGGACCTGCTCAACACCGTCGCGAAGAACGTGGACGGCAACGGCCAGGCCCTGCACGACACGATCGCCAAGCTCGGCCAGGCGTCCGGCACGCTCGCCGGCAACAAGGACGACCTGTTCCAGACCGTGCAGAACCTCGGCCAGTTCTCGCAGACGCTCGTCAACAGCGACAGCCAGGTGCGCCAGTTCGAGAGCCAGCTCGCCGACGTGAGCGGGTACCTGGCGGGGGAGAAGGACGACCTCGCCGCCACCGTGCAGCAGCTGAGCACCACGTTGCAGTCGGTGCAGAGCTTCATCGAGCAGAACCGCGGCCGGCTCAAGTCCAATGTGGACAAGCTGGCCAGCGTCACCAAGGTGCTCGTGGACCAGCGCAGTGCGCTCGCCGAGATCCTCGACGTGGCGCCGGTGGCGCTGTCGAACCTGGTCAACGTCTACAACGGCTCCTCGGGCACGCTCGACGCGCGGCCGAACCTCAACGAGCTCACGCAGCCGCCGCTGGTGATGGTCTGCAACCTGCTCAAGCAGACGCCCGAAGCACTCAAGCTGCTCGGCAACACGTGCGGCTCGATCGCCGGCGTGGTCGACGGGCTCGTGCCGCTGCCGTCCACCGCGCAGGTCGTGCAGTCACTGCAGAACGGCAAGCTGCCGCCACTGCCGCTCCCGCTCGCGGGCCAGGTCTACGGGACGGGGAGCTGAGCATGAAGCGCCTCAGGAGGGTCGCCGCCGCCGGCGTGGTCACCACGGTGTCCGCGCTGGTGCTGTCCGGCTGCGGGTTCACCGGCATCTACGACGTGCCGCTGCCCGGTGGCGCCGACCTCGGCAGCCACCCGTACAAGGTCAAAGTGCAGTTCTCCGACGTGCTGGACCTCGTGCCGCAGGCCGGTGTGAAGGTCAACGAGGTGCCGGTCGGCCAGGTCGAGTCCGTGGGTCTCACCCCCGACGGCTGGCACGCCGAGGTCACCGTGGAGATCAACGGCGACGTGAAGCTGCCGGCCAACGCGCTGGCCAATGTGAAGCAGTCGAGCCTGCTCGGCGAGAAGTACGTGGAGCTCTCCTCGCCCGGCGACGGCCAGGCGCAAGGCACGCTCGCGAACAACGCGACGATCCCGCTCGCGCGCACCGGCCGCGACGTCGAGGTCGAGGAGGTGCTCGGCGCGCTGTCGCTGCTGCTCAACGGCGGTGGTGTCGAGCAGCTCAACACCATCACCAAGGAGCTCAACAACGCGACGTCGGGCAAGGAGCCCGACATCAAGGCGTTGCTGGACAACGCCAACGAGCTCGTGACCAACCTCGACGAGCAGTCGCGCAACATCACCCGCGCGCTCGACGGGCTCGACCGGCTGTCGATGACGCTCAGGGACCAGAAGGACAAGCTGGTGGGCGCCGTCGACAACCTCGGCCCCGGCATCGGCGTGCTGGAGCAGCAGCGCGGCCAGCTCGTGACCATGCTCAACGCGCTGAACAACCTCTCCGGTGTCGCCACCGACACGGTGAACAAGAGCAAGGCGGACCTCGTGGCCGACCTCAAGGCGCTCACGCCGACGCTGCAGAAGCTCGGCGAGGCGGGCAACGACCTGCCGCAGGCGCTGCAGATCCTGCTGACCTTCCCGTTCACCGACCAGGCCTACGACGACGTGAAGGGCGACTACTTCAACCTCTTCGCGAAGGTCGACCTGAACCTCAAGGACATCATCGACAACCTGGGCCGCAGCCGGGACAACTCGCTGTCGAACCTGCTGCCGCTGCCGGGCCTGACCGGTGGCGTCAGCGGCACGCCGGGCGACCAGCCGCCGCCGCTGCCGATCCCCGGCCAGACGGGCTCGGGTTCGGGCTCGCAGAAGCCGAACTCCAGCGGTGGCCAGGGCGGCGGCCAGCCTTCGCAGGGCGGGCTGTCCGGGCTCTTCGGGATCCTCTCGGGAGGTGCGGGCTGATGTTGCTGCGCAAGACGAAGTTCCAGCTCGTGGCCTTCGCGATCATCTCGATCGTGGCGCTCGTCTACGCCTTGGTCCGCTTCGCCGGCCTCGGCTCGGTGTTCGGCAGCAGCGGCTACACGGTGAAACTCGAGCTCAACGAGTCGGGTGGCATCTTCACCAACGCCGAGGTGACCTACCGCGGCTTCAACGTCGGACGCGTCGGCCAGCTGCGGCTCACGCAGACCGGCCTGGAGGCCGACCTCAACATCGACCCGTCGGCGCCGCAGGTGCCCGCGGACCTCGACGCCGTGGTCGCCAACCGCTCGGCCGTGGGTGAGCAGTACGTGGACCTGCGGCCGAAGAACGACAAGGGCCCGTACCTCGCGGGCGGCTCGGTGATCCCGGCGGCGAAGACGACCGTGCCGGTCAGCACCGACCGGCTGCTGGCCGACCTCGACTCGCTGGCGGCCTCGGTGCCCACCGACTCGCTGCGCACGGTCGTGGACGAGTCCTACGACGCGTTCCGCGGCACCGGCGGCGACCTGCAGCAGCTGCTCGACACCGCGCAGAGCTTCACGGCCACGGCCCAGCAGTATCTGCCGCAGACCGTGCAGCTGCTCGACGCCGGCGGCCAGGCGCTCGACACGCAGAACCACGAAGCGTCGAACTTCGCGGACTTTTCGGAAAACCTCAACGAGCTCACGGGCACGCTGAAGAACTCCGACGGTGACCTGCGCAAGCTCATCGGCATCACGCCGCAGGTCGCGGCGCAGATCGACCAGGTCGTCAACGAGACCGGGCCGGGTCTGGGCGCGCTGACGGCGAACCTGCTGACCACAGCCAACCTCACCGTGACCCGGCTCGACGGCATCGAGCAGGGCCTGGTGACCTACCCGGCACTGGCCGGCGCCGCCTCCAGCGTGGCGCCGGGTGACGGCACCGCCCACCTCGGGCTCGTGCTGAACCTGTTCAACCCGCCGGCCTGCACGAAGGGCTACCTGCCCTACAGCCAGTACCGCACGGGCGCCGACACGTCACCTCGGCCGGCCGACGACAACGTGTACTGTGCCGAGCCCAAGGGCAGCCCCATCAACGTCCGCGGCTCGCAGAACGCGCCGTACGGCGGGGCCCCGGTCACACCGTCGCAGGCCGATGTAGACGCCAACGCGGGCCGTCCGGCCCAGGAGCTGCAGGACATGCGCGACGCCGCCGTGCCGGGCGTAGCCGGGAGCCCGGGTGTCTCGTTGAACAGCCTGGGGGCGCTGCTCGGCCTCGCCGGCTGAGCTGGTCCGCGCTGACGAGGATTTGATGACCGTTACCTACCCTGGAGTGATATGAGTTCCGAACAGGCCGCCGCCGAGGAAGAGGTGACCTCGTCGCCGCCGGAGGCCCCGGCTTCCGCTTCGGAGACCGCGTCGGACGCGGCCGCCTCGCCGGCCAAGCGGTCCCTGCCGGGCTCGCCGCGCGTGTGGCTCTTCGGCGCCGGGGCGTTCGCGCTCGCCGCCTTCGTGGTCGCGGTGGTCTTCGGGATCATGTGGTGGGTCGCGGGCACAGGGGAGAACGCGGCCCTGGCGCTGTCGCGTGACGACGTCGTGAAGGCGGGCGCCAACGCCGTGAAGGCCTACACCGAGGTGGACTACCAGAACCTCGACGCCGTCTTCGCCCGCCAGAAGTCCGTGTCCGACGACGACATGGCCAAGCAGATCGACCAGCTCAAGCCCACCTACGGCAAGGCGCTGACCGACGCGAAGACGAAGGTCACCACGACCGTGCAGGACATCGCGGTCGAGGAGCTCGACGACCACGAGGGCAAAGCCAGCTTCCTGGCCGCCATCAACACCGACGTCACCCAGGGCGCGCAGAGCTCCTCGAAGGCGCTGCGGCTGGAGGTCTCGATGACCCGCGTCGGGAACGACTGGAAACTGTCCGGCATCGACAACGTCCCCCTCGTCGCCTCCGGCCAGTAGCTTCACCGCAGAACGGAGTTCTCCTAGTGCCCCCCTCCCGCCGCCAGCCGCCCCGCAGCAGCACCCCGCCGGCCCGCCGGCCGAGGGTGGCCGGGCTGCGCAAGCCGTCGAGCGCGGACGCGGCACCTGCGTCCACCGACGAGCGGCCGACCCCCGCTCCGGCTCCCGCCGCGGCCAAGCCGCGCCCGCGTCCGGTGCCGCGGACCGGCCCGCTGACCAGCGCGGACCCGTCCGAAGTCACGCAGGAGATCCGGTTCCCGAAGAGCGCGGGGATCTCGCGGTCGCGGGGGCTCGCCACGGAGGACGCTTCGGACGCTTCCGACGTGGACACCGCGGCGGAGGACGCACCCGAGGTCGACGCCCTCACCGGCGAAGCCGTGGACACCGAAACGCCCGGGGAAACCGACGAACCGGTCCGCGCGGCTCCCCGCCGCAAGCGCCGGGACTCGGGTCGCGCGAAGCCCGTGAACGTCGCCGAGGCCGAGCAGGAGGCCGCCGGCGCGCCCGCCGTGCCGCCGCCGTGGGCGAAGCAGCCGCGCCAGGACCGCACGGTCGTGCTGACCGTCGTGCTGCTCGTGGTGGGCCTGGTGTTCGCCGCGGGCGCGGTGTTCTTCAAGCTCGGCTACGACGACGCCGCCGACTCCACGAGCAACACGGCGCTGCTGGATGTCGCGAAGACCGCGCAGGTCAAGGACCAGGTCTCCAAGGCCACCGAGGCGTTGTTCTCCTACGACTACAACAACATCAAGAAGACCGAGGACGCCGCCAACGGCCTGCTCGCCAACGACAGCGTCAAAGCCAAGTACAACTCGCTCATGGGCGAGGTGAAGCGCCTCGCGCCGCAGCAGAAGATGGTGGTGACGTGCAAGGTCACGCGCAGCGCCGTGATCATGCTCAACGGCGACCTCGCGCGCGTGATGGTGTTCGTGGACCAGACCTCCACGCGCGCCGACACCAAGCAGACCACCGCCGGCTCGGCCCAGCTGCACGTCGACGCGCAGCTGCAGGGCGACACGTGGAAGATCACCGACCTCGACACGTACAAGGCCCCGCCGCCGCCCGCGGCCAAGGCGCCGGCCTCGCCGCCGCCGTCTAAGTAAGTCGAAGCGGACGGCCCGGTGCCCGCCTTGAGCGGGTGCCGGGCCTCTTTTGTTTTGTCGGGGCCCTCAGCGGAGCGACTGCAGGGCCGTGCGCAGCGCCGTGCGGTGCAGCTCGTCCAGGTGGTCGACGACGGCGGGCGAGATCTGCGCCTCGAGCACGTCGACGCGGCACGGGGCGCCGGGCTTGCGGACGTCGTTCGTGGCCGCCAGCTCGGTCAGCAGCGACGTCGTGAGCTCGTCCAGCTCGGCGCGGATTTCGGTGAGGTCCGGGCGCGTGGTGGGCGCCTGCTCGGGGCGCGCGGTCCAGCGGTCGAACAGCCCCCGCTGCACGACCTTGCTGGCGGTGATCTGGTCGGAGAAGAACGCAGCCGTGCGCTCGGGGTCCAGCCCCAGCGCGAACGCACGCGTGCGCACCGCGGCGAGCTCCTGCTCCTCGCGCGCCGGGTCGTCGATGGGCTTGTCGGTGCCGAACTTCGACGCGGCCACGCGATCGCCCATCCGCAGCCGCTCGACCACCAGGTCGGTGAGCGGCCCGAGCCGGCCGATCGTGTGGCCCGCGGTGCCGGTGGTGTCTGTGGCGGTCTGTTCGGATGAGGCCATGGCCAGAATGCCTCCGACGGTGAGTGCGGCCCGCGCCACGGCGAGGACCACGGCGGAGCGCCGAGCGGTCTCGAGCACGAGCACTCCGTCGTGAGCCGGCGACGGGATCGGCTCCGATTTTAGCGGTGGGGAATTCACGAAACCCGGACAATCTCGCCGGATGGACACGCAATCATGCCGATGCCGGATTTGTCTGCCCGGACGTACCGCGGAACTCGGCCCCACAGATCACGGACGGTTCCGGCGGCGGTCGCAACAGCGCTGCCACCCAGTCTGGCCGGATCCTCGTGGCGCGCTGCGTACTGGCGCGGCTCGATCCCGACGCCGCCGAGCCGTCGACAACTCCCGGACCGCCCCTGCCGCTCCAAGGCCCCGCGCTCCCGCCGGACAATGCCCGCACGTCCGCCGGACAATGCCCCACACTCCTGGTAAACAATCCCCGCACTCTCGCCGGACGATCCCCCGCCCTCCCCTCGGGGGGCGTCCCCATCCCAGTCTATCGGCCTCTGACCTCGAAAAACGCCCGGAATCGAATCTGTGGACAACCCCGCCGCCGGCCGCTGGCCTGTGGACAAGCGCCGAGCCGCCCATGGCCGGCCAAGCTGCCCGTGGCCCAAGGCGCACGGGCGCCTATGGGCCGGGCACCACACCCGGGCCCATAGAGGTCACGGACCAGCGCACCCGGACTGCTCACAACCCACCGCTGCCCCTGATCCGCGCCCCCACCTCACCCTGGGCCGACCGGGCCATTCACCCCCCACGACACCCTTTTGTGACGCAGAACACCGTTTGAATCCCTCTCCGACCCGTCCCTCGACCGCGATTCCGCAGGTACTGACAGGTAACCGGGATGATCATCCCGCTTGTCACCCTCCGCATGCCCCGATCGACGCTGCGCCAACCGGTCGGACCCCCGAGTGGCATCTTGACTCGAAGGCGTCGTGGGTTCAGGCTTACTGCCAACGGTCACGGCCGGGAGCGCGAACCTTGCGGGAGGGACGCAGAACCCGGGCGGGTCGGAGGCATTGCTAAAACGCCGCGAGGCAGGCTGGGCCCCATCGGGAGCGCCCCCTGGACAGACCGCGTCGTTCGGGCTAGACTGCCTCTTTGCGCTGCCCTCTTTCAGGCTGCCCGGAGCCGGTAGTTAGGATAGTGGGCACACGGCACCCCTGACAGTCCGCGACGGCACCTGTTGCCATTGCGGCTGCTCACCGCTCATTGTCCCCGGAAGGACGCATCTTGGCAGTCTCTCCCGCGAACCAGGCCACTGCTGCGACCACCTCGGCTGTATCCCGCTCGGAGTCCACGGGTATCCCCGGCGCGCCCAAGCGGGTCTCTTTCGCAAAGATTCGCGAGCCCCTTAACACCCCCAACCTGCTGGACGTGCAGCTCCAGTCGTTCCAGTGGTTCACCGGCGACGAGGCGTGGTTCGAGCGCCGCGTCAACGAAGGTGACGAGAACCCGGTCGGCGGCCTGGAGGAGGTCCTCAACGAGATCTCCCCGATCGAGGACTTCTCCGGTTCCATGTCGCTGTCCTTCTCCGCGCCGCGCTTCGACGAGGTCAAGGCCTCGATCGAGGAGTGCAAGGACAAGGACATGACCTACGCGGCCCCGCTGTTCGTCACGGCGGAGTTCGTCAACAACAACACCGGTGAGATCAAGAGCCAGACGGTCTTCCTCGGCGACTTCCCGGTGATGACGGACAAGGGCACCTTCATCATCAACGGCACCGAGCGGGTCGTCGTGTCCCAGCTCGTGCGTTCTCCGGGCGTGTACTTCGACAGCAGTGTCGACAAGACGACCGACAAGGACGTCTTCAGCGTGCGCGTGATCCCGAGCCGCGGCGCGTGGCTCGAGTTCGACGTCGACAAGCGCGACACCGTCGGCGTGCGCATCGACCGCAAGCGCCGCCAGCCGGTCACCGTGCTGCTGAAGGCGCTGGGCTGGACCACCGAGGCGATCCGCGAGCGCTTCTCCTTCTCGGAGACGCTGCTGGCCACCCTCGAGAAGGACCACACCGCCGGCACTGACGAGGCGCTGCTCGACATCTACCGCAAGCTCCGTCCGGGCGAGCCGCCCACGAAGGAGAGCGCGCAGACGCTGCTGGAGAACCTGTTCTTCAAGCCGAAGCGCTACGACCTGGCCAAGGTCGGCCGCTACAAGGTCAACAAGAAGCTCGGTCTTGACACCCCGTACGACACCGGCACGCTGACCGAAGAGGACATCGTCTCGGCCATCGAGTACCTGGTCCGGCTCCACGCCGGCGAGGACAAGATGACCAGCGTGTCGAACGTCGAGGTGCCGGTCGAGACCGACGACATCGACCACTTCGGCAACCGCCGCCTGCGCACGGTCGGCGAGCTGATCCAGAACCAGATCCGGGTCGGTCTCTCCCGCACCGAGCGCGTCGTGCGCGAGCGCATGACCACGCAGGACGTCGAGGCGATCACGCCGCAGACCCTGATCAACATCCGCCCCATCGGTGCGGCGATCAAGGAGTTCTTCGGGACCTCGCAGCTGTCGCAGTTCATGGACCAGAACAACCCGCTGTCGGGCCTGACCCACAAGCGCCGCCTCTCGGCGCTGGGCCCCGGGGGTCTGTCCCGTGAGCGCGCCGGCATGGAGGTTCGCGACGTCCACCCGTCGCACTACGGCCGCATGTGCCCGATCGAGACGCCGGAAGGCCCGAACATCGGCCTGATCGGTTCGCTCTGCTCCTACGCGCGGGTCAACCCGTTCGGTTTCATCGAGACGCCGTACCGCAAGGTCGTCGAGGGCCAGGTCACCGACCAGGTCGACTACCTCACGGCCGACGAGGAAGACCGCTTCGTCAAGGCGCAGGCCAACGCGCCGATCACCGACGACGGCCACTTCGTCGAGAGCAAGGTCCTGGGTCGCCGCAAGGGCGGCGAGGTCGAGCTGATCGACCCGCTCGAGATCGACTACATGGACGTGTCGCCGCGGCAGATGGTCTCCGTCGCCACCGCGATGATCCCGTTCCTGGAGCACGACGACGCGAACCGCGCGCTGATGGGCGCGAACATGCAGCGCCAGGCCGTGCCGCTGCTGCGCAACCAGGCCCCGTACGTGGGCACGGGTGTGGAGCTGCGCGCCGCGGTCGACGCCGGTGACGTCCTCGTGGCCGAGCAGGCCGGCGTGGTCGAGGAGCTGTCCGCGGACATCATCACGATCATGCACGACGACGGCACGCGGAAGAGCTACGGACTGTACAAGTTCCGCCGCTCCAACCACGGCACGTGCTTCAACCACCGCCCGATCGTCGACGAGGGTGACCGCGTCGAGAAGGGCCAGGTCATCGCCGACGGCCCGTCCACCGAGAACGGTGAGATGGCGCTGGGCAAGAACCTGCTCGTGGCGGTCATGCCGTGGGAGGGCCACAACTACGAGGACGCGATCATCCTCTCCGAGCGCCTGGTGCAGGACGACGTGCTCACGTCGATCCACATCGAGGAGCACGAGATCGACGCCCGCGACACCAAGCTGGGCGCCGAGGAGATCACCCGGGACATCCCGAACGTCTCCGAGGAGGTGCTCGCCGACCTCGACGAGCGCGGCATCATCCGCATCGGTGCCGAGGTCCGCGACGGCGACATCCTGGTCGGCAAGGTCACGCCGAAGGGCGAGACCGAGCTGACGCCGGAAGAGCGCCTGCTGCGCGCGATCTTCGGTGAGAAGGCCCGCGAAGTCCGCGACACCTCGCTGAAGGTGCCGCACGGCGAGACCGGCAAGGTCATCGGCATCCGCGTGTTCTCGCGCGAGGACGACGACGAGCTGCCCCCCGGCGTCAACGAGCTGGTCCGCGTCTACGTGGCCCAGAAGCGCAAGATCCAGCCGGGCGACAAGCTCGCCGGCCGCCACGGCAACAAGGGCGTCATCGGCAAGATCCTGCCCGCCGAGGACATGCCCTTCATGGAGGACGGCACGCCGGTCGACATCATCCTGAACACCCACGGTGTTCCGCGACGGATGAACATCGGCCAGATCCTCGAGCTGCACCTGGGCTGGCTGGCGTCGCAGGGCTGGACGATCGAGGGCAACCCGGAGTGGGCGAAGAACCTCTCCGAGGAGCTCTACGACGTCGCGCCGAACACGAACACCGCCACCCCGGTGTTCGACGGCGCGAAGGAAGAGGAGCTCACCGGGCTGCTGGGCTCGACCAAGCCGAACCGCGACGGCGAGCGCATGGTCAAGGAGAACGGCAAGGCCACGCTGTTCGACGGCCGCTCCGGCGAGCCGTACCCGTACCCGGTGTCCGTCGGGTACATGTACATCCTGAAGCTGCACCACCTGGTCGACGACAAGATCCACGCCCGCTCCACCGGTCCGTACTCGATGATCACGCAGCAGCCGCTGGGTGGTAAGGCGCAGTTCGGTGGCCAGCGCTTCGGTGAGATGGAGTGCTGGGCGATGCAGGCGTACGGCGCTGCCTACACGCTGCAGGAGCTGCTCACGATCAAGTCGGACGACGTGGTCGGCCGCGTGAAGGTGTACGAGGCCATCGTCAAGGGGGAGAACATCCCCGAGCCGGGTATCCCGGAGTCGTTCAAGGTGCTCCTGAAGGAGCTCCAGTCGCTGTGCCTGAACGTCGAGGTGCTCTCCAGCGACGGTGCGGCCATCGAGATGCGCGACTCCGACGACGAGGACCTCGAGCGCGCCGCGGCCAACCTCGGCATCAACCTGTCCCGCAACGAGTCGCCCAGCGTGGACGACGTCGTGCACTGACCGGTGTCGAGCGGGGACCTGCCTCCCGTGGGTCCCCGCTCCACCGCCGACCCCTCTAGCCGAAACAACCCCAAGGGGACTTAGACGTGCTGGACGTCAATTTCTTCGATGAGCTCCGCATTGGTCTCGCCACGGCTGACGACATCCGTCAGTGGTCGTACGGCGAGGTCAAGAAGCCGGAGACCATCAACTACCGGACGCTCAAGCCCGAGAAGGACGGCCTCTTCTGCGAGAAGATCTTCGGTCCGACCCGGGACTGGGAGTGCTACTGCGGCAAGTACAAGCGCGTCCGCTTCAAGGGCATCATCTGTGAGCGCTGCGGCGTCGAGGTGACCCGCGCCAAGGTGCGCCGTGAGCGGATGGGCCACATCGAGCTGGCCGCGCCCGTCACCCACATCTGGTACTTCAAGGGTGTTCCCTCCCGCCTGGGCTACCTGCTGGACCTGGCGCCGAAGGACCTCGAGAAGATCATCTACTTCGCGGCTTACGTCATCACAGGCGTGAACACGGAGCTGCGCCACAACGACCTGCCGACCCTCGAGAACGAGATCGGCGTCGAGCGCAAGAACCTCGAGACGAAGCGTGACGCGGACATCGAGGCTCGCGCGCAGAAGCTGGAAGCGGACCTGGCCGAGCTGGAGGCGGAGGGCGCCAAGTCCGACGTGCGCCGCAAGGTCAAGGAAGGCGGCGAGCGCGAGATGCGTCAGCTGCGCGACCGCGCCGGCCGCGAGCTCGACCGCCTCGAGGAGGTCTGGACGACCTTCACGAAGCTCGACGCGCGTCAGCTGATCGCCGACGAGCTGCTCTACCGCGAGCTCGTCGACCGCTACGGCGAGTACTTCACCGGCGGCATGGGCGCGGAGGCCATCCAGAAGCTGGCCACCGAGTTCGACGTCGCCGCCGAGGCCGACAACCTGCGCGACACCATCCGCAACGGCAAGGGCCAGAAGAAGCTGCGCGCGCTCAAGCGCCTCAAGGTCGTGGCCGCCTTCCAGGCGACCGGCAACGACCCGCGCGGCATGGTGCTCGACGCCGTGCCGGTCATCCCGCCGGACCTGCGCCCGATGGTGCAGCTCGACGGTGGCCGCTTCGCGACGTCGGACCTGAACGACCTGTACCGCCGCGTGATCAACCGCAACAACCGCCTCAAGCGGCTCATCGACCTCGGCGCGCCCGAGATCATCGTGAACAACGAGAAGCGGATGCTGCAGGAGGCCGTCGACGCGCTGTTCGACAACGGCCGCCGCGGTCGTCCCGTCACCGGCCCGGGCAACCGGCCGCTGAAGTCGCTGTCCGACCTGCTCAAGGGCAAGCAGGGCCGGTTCCGCCAGAACCTGCTCGGCAAGCGCGTGGACTACTCGGGCCGTTCGGTCATCATCGTCGGCCCGCAGCTGAAGCTGCACCAGTGCGGTCTGCCGAAGGACATGGCGCTCGAGCTGTTCAAGCCGTTCGTCATGAAGCGGCTGGTCGACCTGAACCACGCGCAGAACATCAAGTCCGCCAAGCGGATGGTGGAGCGCTCGCGCCCGCAGGTGTGGGACGTGCTCGAAGAGGTCATCACCGGCCACCCGGTGATGCTGAACCGCGCACCGACCCTGCACCGCCTCGGTATCCAGGCCTTCGAGCCGCAGCTGGTGGAAGGCAAGGCCATCCAGCTGCACCCGCTGGTCTGCGAGGCGTTCAACGCGGACTTCGACGGTGACCAGATGGCGGTGCACCTGCCGCTGTCGGCCGAGGCTCAGGCTGAGGCCCGCATCCTGATGCTGTCGGCGAACAACATCCTGTCGCCGGCGTCGGGCCGTCCGCTCGCCATGCCGCGTCTGGACATGGTCACGGGTCTGTTCCACCTGACCCGCCTCAACGAGAAGGCCGAGGGTGCGGGCAACGCCTACTCCTCGCCGGCCGAGGCGATCATGGCATTCGACCGCAAGGCGCTGAGCCTGCACGCTCCCATCAAGATCCGCGTCACGGACCGCCAGCCGGCCAAGGCCGACGAAGCGCGTCTCGCGGAGAAGGGCTGGGAGCCGGGCAAGACGTGGCTGGCCGAGACGACCCTGGGCCGCGTGCTGTTCAACGACCTGCTGCCGGCGGACTACCCGTTCGTGAACGAGCCGATGCCGAAGAAGCGTCAGGCCGCGATCGTGAACGACCTCGCCGAGCGCTACTCGATGACGCAGGTGGCGCAGACGCTGGACAAGCTCAAGGACGCCGGTTTCTACTGGGCGACCCGCTCGGGCGTCACGGTGGCCATCTCCGACGTGCTCGTGCCCGAGGGCAAGAAGGCCATCCTCGACGAGTACGAGGGCAAGGCAGACCAGGTCGAGAAGCGGTACCAGCGTGGTCAGCTGTCCCACACCGAGCGCAACAACGAGCTCGTCAAGGTGTGGACGCAGGCCACCGAAGAGGTCCACAAGATCATGGAGACGGCGCTGCCGGACGACAACCCGATCGCCATGATCGTGAAGTCGGGCGCGGCGGGCAACATGACGCAGGTCCGGTCGCTGGCCGGGATGCGTGGTCTGGTGTCGAACCCGAAGGGTGAGTACATCCCGCGTCCGATCAAGGCCAACTTCCGTGAAGGCCTGTCGGTGGCGGAGTACTTCATCGCGACGCACGGTGCCCGGAAGGGTCTGGCGGACACGGCTCTCCGTACCGCCGACTCGGGTTACCTGACCCGTCGTCTGGTGGACGTCTCGCAGGACGTCATCGTCCGCGAGATCGACTGCGGCACCACCCGCGGTATCTCCATGGTCGTCGGCGAGGACGTCGGCGACGGCAAGGTGATCCGCGACCAGCACGTGGAGACCAGCGTGTACGCGCGGAACCTCGCGACGGACGCGGTGGACGCCAAGGGCAACGTCGTGCTCAACGCGGGCGACGACGTGGGCGACCCGGCTATCGAGAAGCTGCTCTCCAGCGGCATCTCGAAGGTCAAGGTCCGCTCGGTCCTGACCTGCGAGTCGGCGGTCGGTGTGTGCGCGACCTGCTACGGCCGCTCGATGGCGACGGGCCAGCTCGTCGACGTCGGCGAGGCCGTCGGCATCGTCGCCGCCCAGTCGATCGGTGAGCCGGGTACGCAGCTGACGATGCGTACGTTCCACCAGGGTGGTGTCGCCGGTGACGACATCACGACCGGTCTGCCCCGTGTCACCGAGCTCTTCGAGGCTCGCGTGCCGAAGGGCAAGGCGCCGATCGCGGACGTCGACGGCCGCGTGCGGATCGAGGAGAGCGAGCGGTTCTGGAAGATCACCCTGATCCCGGACGACGGGTCGGAGGAGATCGTCTTCGACAAGCTGTCCAAGCGGCAGCGGCTCGCCAACACCCCGAACGGCCCGCTGGGCGACGGCGACCACGTCGCGGTCGGTCAGCAGCTGCTCGAGGGCACGCCCGACCCGCACGAGGTGCTCCGCGTGATGGGCCCGCGTGAGGCGCAGATGCACCTCACCGACGAGGTCCAGAAGGTGTACCGCGCGCAGGGTGTGTCGATCCACGACAAGCACATCGAGGTCATCGTGCGGCAGATGCTGCGCCGCGTGACGATCATCGACTCCGGTGCCACGGACTTCCTGCCGGGCGAGCTGCCCGAGCGGACCAAGTTCGAGGCGACGAACCGCGCCGCGGTCGCCGAGGGTGGCGAGCCGGCTTCGGGTCGCCCGGTGCTGATGGGCATCACGAAGGCCTCGCTGACCACGGACTCGTGGCTGTCGGCGGCCTCGTTCCAGGAGACCACGCGCGTCCTGACCGACGCGGCCATCAACGGCCGCTCGGACAAGCTCGTGGGCCTCAAGGAGAACGTGATCATCGGTAAGCTGATCCCGGCCGGTACCGGCATCAACAAGTACCGGAACATCCAGGTTCAGCCGACCGAGGAGGCCCGGGTCGCGGCTTACGCGATCCCGTCCTACGACGACGGTTACTACACCCCGGACGTGTTCGGTTCGGGCACCGGTGCCGCTGTTCCGCTGGACGACTACGACTTCGGTCGCGACTTCCGCTGACCGTCTGAGTAGCTGAGAAGGCCCCCGTCCCGGGTTTCCGGGGCGGGGGCCTTCTTCTTGCGGGGGCGTCAGCTGAGATGACTGCTCTGGGTAGTCGCATTGTTGGCGGCACTTCTACAGTCCCCGCGCCGGGGAGTGCGCCTACTTGGGCAGCCGTGGCTGACGTCGTGCCGTTCACGGACAACTTCTCGGATATCTCGAACACGCAGGGCTACCAGTTCGAGTTCCGCGTGAACGCTGCGGGAACGGCCGCCGGTCAGGCTTGCAGCGCGATGCGGTCGGAACGGGCCGCGGCGTCCTGCGCGCGGTGGGCTCGTTCTTCGGCGGCAGCCTGCAGGACCTGCGCTACTCGGCCGACCAGTGGCGCTACGACCGCGCCACGAACGACCGCGCGCTCGCGGCCGCGGTCAAGGAGATCGGGCCGAGCTTCCGCCAGCGCCGCGGCTGCGGGGACTGGATGTGCACGGACCAGTGCTGGAATGCCGAGATCGGGCAGTGCCTGCGCTGCCCGCCGAGCGTCGCGGAGGAGATCTCGCGCGCCCAGGCTCCGCACAGCGCGACCAGATCCGCGACCGCGCCCGCGACTGGACCCGCGACCTCGACCTGGACACCCGCGCCCACCTGACTTGTCCGAGCTGCCGCGTGAAAGCCGAGGGCGGCAAGTTCTGCGCCTCCTGCGGCTCGTCCCTGGCCCCACAGTCCACTGCACCGAATGCGGCAAGCCCTCCACCGCCGGCGCCGCTTTCTGCGGCGACTGCGGCACCCGGCTGTGATTACGTGACGGTGGCTTCCTGTGTCCTGCGCAGCTTCCTGACGCGTCGGGGTGGCCGCGGCCGGTAAGTGGCCTTGGCGAGCAGCGCGCCCGCCAGGAGGGGCAGCAGGGCGAGGAGCAGGGTGACCACCGCGGCGAGACTGCTCTCGAAGACCGGGTGCCACCACAGGGGCCCGATCTCCACGTCGACCACAGCGCCCTTGGCGGGCAGCGTGTCGACCCATTCGGTCGATACGTCGTGGGTCTCACCGTCGAGGACGTAGGTGCCGCGGACCCAGTCGTTGCTGCCGGTGCAGCTGCCGCGCCCTCGGGAGCAGCTTCCGGCAAAGCCTTCGTGGACTTCGAGGACGGACAGCTGGGTCTGGGGCGCCACGTTGACGAGCGCCGACAGAGAATTGCCGATCGGCAGCAGGCCCGTCAGGACGAGCACGAGCGCGATGACCGTGCGCGTGGTCAGCGACACCGAGGTGACCGGCTGCCGGTCCGCGGCCTCGCGGAAGCGGTTGACCGGCGTGCGCACGGCACCACCGCGGCCGCCGTTCCAGGCGAGGTAGCTCGTGTCCGAGCCGGTGGTCACCGAAGCGAACCCGCGGTCACCGCCCCAGACCTCCCACACCGCGGCAGGAACCGTGGCGGCCAGGATTGCGAGCCGACGTGAGTTGCCGAACATGCGGTCCTCAGTCAGCCCGCCTGATTCGCTGGTCCACATCGCGTTGCCGTGGAGGGCCACCGTGTGCACGCGGAACCACAGGTCACCGAGGAGCAGCGCGCGGACCTCTTCGGTAAGCACGGCCGCGGCGAACTCCGGGTCGGACGTGGTCACCGCGAATCGGCGGTCGAACTCGGCGTCGACCTCGAAGCTGTCGAGACTCGTGTCGGGCCGCAGCCAGCCGAAGGCGTTGCGGGTGATCCGGGCGTCTTCCAACGGGGTGAAGTGCTCGGGTTCAAACGCCCCGGTCTTCGGTGAGATCGTCAGGGCAGGCACCGCGGGAATCCGCAGTTCGACTGCCGAGTAGATCGAGTCGATCTGCTCGGCGACCTTGGCGACCTCGGCGAACCGCTCGTCGCGGCGTGGCGTGATCGAGTACTCGATGCCCAGAACCCGGTGGCCCTGCTGGTCGAACTCGACCGTCGTGCGCACGGGGTCGGGGTCCGGGTGGCCGAGCGTCACCCCTCGGCCGAGGTGGGGGAGCACGCCGAACGTCTGCCGACCGTCCGAGGCCGTGCGCGCGATCCACGTGCGTTGCCGCCAGCCCCGCCACGCCACCAGCGCGGCGAACGCCACCGGGAACACGATCCACAGCAGCTGCGGCACGTTGCTTCCGGTGCCGGCCGAGAGCCAGTACAGCGACGTCTCCGAGAACGCCACGCCGCACAGCGCACAACACACCGTCGCGGCCACGCCGCTGCGCCGCTCCAGCCGGTTCGCCAGCCACAGCAGGACGAACCCCAGCGCGTAGCCGCCGACGATGAACCACGGCTCGAACAGGTCCATCTACTGGTCCATGTCCAGGTTCTCGCGGGTGTCCTCTTCGGAGTGATAGCCGGCCGCGTCGCTGCCTCCGCGCGACTTCAGGAGGTCGCGGGTGTTGTCGACCGCCTTGTTGGCGAAGTCGAAGCCGGCCTTGCCGCTGTAGGCCGAGCCCTTGTCGAGGTCGCCGATCTTCACGCCGGTCACGCCCTTGAGGGCCTCTTCGCCGCCGGCCTTGACCGACTCCTTCAGCGCCTCGACCGTTGCCATGCCTCGGGAGTTCGTCGCCGAGGCGAGCGCGCCGGTGGCGGCCTTCTCCATGCCCGGTGTCATGCCCGGGGCGCCCGACGGGGTGAGCTTGCGGCCCTGCTTGATCAGGTCGTCGGTCCACTTCGCGAGGAAGGTCATGAACTTCTGGAGCAGCTCGCCCAGCTTCCCCAGTTTCGACGTGATCCTGGTGAACGCACTCGCCGCCTTGGCGATCGAGGCGGTCATCGCAGCGGCGACCGATGAGCCGAGGCTCACGATCGAGGCGGCGAGAGCCGGCAGCCAGATGTAGATCAGCCAGCTGACCAGCTCGCTGATGATCGCCTTCACGACCTCTTCGATGACGGTCATGACCATCGACCACATCTGGAGCGTCTCGCCGACCCCGCCGGTGGTCGAGCCGATGCCCTTGATGCCCTCGGAGAACTGGTCCAGTGAACTGCGGGCCGCGTTGCCGCCGTCGCCCTGCCAGGTCCGCAGCTCGTCCTTGCCCTTCTTGGCGAAGTCGTCGCCGAGCTTGACGAAGCCCACGCCGATCTCGCTGAAGTTGCCGGCCGCCTCCTTGAGCGCGGGCCCGTCGCCCGTCACGAAGTGCAGTGCGTCCTGCAGCGGCGAGATCAGTTCCAGGAGCATGTTCAGGCCGTTGCTGACCAGCCAGCCGACGGGGTCGAGCGCGAAGCTCGCCACGTCCACCGCGGCGCCGGCGACAAAGCCGGCGCCGTCCTGAAGCATTTGCCCGGTGGCCGCCGCGAACTCGCCGGCGTCGTCGGCTTCGCTGAAGCCCGTGATACCTCGTTCGACGCCCTCGACCCCTTTGCCGATGATCGGCGCTTTCTTGGCGGCTTCGTTGGCGTCGTGGCGGAAACCCTCGCCCTCGTGCTCCACCTTGACGCCGTCGGCGATGCTGTCGGCCATTTCGGTCTCCCCCTGCTCAGAGCGGTCCGTCGATGTTCGCCTTGAACTTGCCGAAGGCCATGACGGTGTCCTTCTCGTGGCCGTCGTAGATCTCCGCGGCCTGGTTCAGCTTCCCGCCGAGCGTGTCGACGCCGGTTTTCATCAGTTCGAGCATTTGGCGGAGATCTTCGAGCTTGCTCGTGTACGTCTGCTTCACCGCCAGCCCGATCAGGCCCCACGACTTGTCCGTGACATCGGCGGAGTTGACGAGGTTGCCGAACTTCGTCGCCTCGTCCTTGTAGTGCGGCAACGTGCCGGAGGCGTAATTCCTCAGGATCTGGGGGTCTACGTCGTGGCTCATCGGTCCTCCTCGTGGTCCCACAGGCGCCGGACGCCGTCGTCGGCGGGGCGGGCCGGGGGCGGCGGGGCCGCGGCCGGGGGTTCGTCGCGGCGCAGGATGTCGCCGTGTTCGAGGTCCTCGTCCGTGAGCCGGCGCGGGCCCGGCTGCGCCTCCGCTGCTTTGGACTTCAGCTCTTCCGCGGTGGTTCCCATGGCTTCGGCCTGCGCCTCGAGGACCTGACCGGAGACGTCGAGGCCGAAGGCGGCGCCCACGTGCGCGTCGACGATGCCGGCCTGCTTCACGGCCGCGTCGGCGACGGCGCGGTGCAGGGTGGAGAGGATGGTGGTGGCCAGCTGCTGCGGCTGCTGGCGCAGGGCCTCGGTCGTGAGGCGGATGTCCTTCACGGAACCGCCCGGGCCCGCGACGACGGTCACGGCGCGGTCGGGCGACATCGCCGTCGCCTCGAGCGCGACCACGTCGTTCTGCAGGTCACCGACCTTCGCGAAGTTCGCCTCGGCCTGTTTGATCTTGCTCTGGAACTTCTCGAACTCGGCGACGAGACGATCCATCTCAGCCGACACAGCGGCCCCCTCACGTGCACGACGGGTGTGCGGACGTGCGGATTATGCCGCTTCTGTCGTGTTCGCGCTGCGAAGTCGTGAATCTTTTCCCGGAAGAGGCGACGGCGCCGCCCCGGTGCCCGATCGCCCCCGAAAGTCCTTTGCGGACGGCGGAAATCCGGTGTGGACGGTGTGGAACCGTTTCACCCGAGCGTTTTCGAGAACCAGTGCTCCGCGTACTTGTCGTCGTTGAACGGTTCGACCTCCGTGTACCCGGTCCGCGCGTACAGCGCCCGTGCCTCGACGAGGTCGTGGCGGGTGTCGAGCCGCAGCACCTCGGCACCCAGCGACCGCGCCGCCTCCTCGGCTGCCGCGACGAGGCGCGCGCCGCCACCCCGGCCGCGGTGGGCCGGGCGCACGTACACCTTCGTGAGCTCGTTCAGCCCCGGCCGCACCACCCGCGTGCCGGCGCAGCCGGCCACGGTGCCGTCGGGCAGGCGGGCGACGAGGAACGCGCCGGTCGGCGGCACGAGGTCGGTGCTCGGTGCGTCGGCCAGGGCCTCGTCGACCTCCGCCTCCGTGGCCGGGCGACCCCAGTAGCGGCTCGCGACGTCCGTGAGGTACTCGCGCAGGATCGCGCGCGCGTCGAAGTGGTCGACGGCGATCGGCGAGATGGTCCAGTTCTCGGTCACGAAATCATGGTCGGCCGCGTGTCCACTGGTTAACGCGCAAGTCGATCACGTCGGGAAAGCGACGTTCGATCCCCGTGTGTCACCTGTTCGTGGAAATGGGTAGCGTGCGAGCCGCAGGGAAACCGACTTGAGGAGTGCGTCATGGACGGCAACGGCACCGCCGACCGGCCTGAAGAAGGGCAGAAGGACACCAAGGGGAGCCACGCCGCGCCTGAGGGGGCCGGCGTCCACCCGCTGATCGACCTGTCGCGCGACCCCCACCCGGGGCGGCCCGACCACGCGAAGCCGGACGAGGAATAGCGGGGACGTCCGTCACGTTGTGAATGACGGCACCCGTTTGGTGGGGCCGCCCCGTTTGGTGGGGCCGCCCCGTTTGGTGGGGCCGCCCCGTTTGGTGGGGCCGCCTGGTGCGGCCGCTTGATGAGACCGCTTGGTGGGACGCCGCGCGGCTCTGGCCGCAGAGCCCTCATCTGGGGTTACGATGGGCGGTCACCGTCACTTCGGACCCCCCGCCCGGACCGCCCGTCAGGTGGCCGGGTATCTTTGGAGACCGTGCCCGGCAGGCGTCGGGCCGCTCCGCGTGCCGTACGGCATGAGCGGGGTGCTCGCGCACCCGGTTCACCGGCCTCGTCCACGTGGGGTTCCGACGGAAAACCCCTCCGGGAAGTTACCGGTCGCGAGACCGTGACGCGGGCCGACACGCCCGACCGCGGGGGCCGGTGAAGACACGAAGAAGCAAGATCGCGACAGAAAGCTGGTCCATTGCCCACGATCCAGCAGCTGGTCCGCAAGGGCCGCCAGGACAAGGCTGCCAAGCAGAAGACCGCGGCCCTCAAGGGGAGCCCGCAGCGTCGTGGCGTGTGCACCCGCGTGTACACCACGACCCCGAAGAAGCCGAACTCGGCGCTGCGCAAGGTTGCGCGTGTGAAGCTGACGAGCGGCATCGAGGTCACGGCGTACATCCCCGGTGAGGGCCACAACCTGCAGGAGCACTCGATGGTGCTCGTGCGCGGTGGCCGGGTGAAGGACCTGCCGGGCGTTCGCTACAAGATCATCCGCGGTTCGCTCGACACCCAGGGTGTGAAGAACCGCAAGCAGGCGCGCAGCCGCTACGGCGCGAAGAAGGAGAAGAGCTAATGCCCCGCAAGGGTCCGGCCCCGAAGCGGCCTCTGATCTCCGACCCGGTCTACGCCTCCCCGCTGGTCACCCAGCTGGTGAACAAGGTGCTGAAGGACGGGAAGCGGTCGCTGGCCGAGCGCATCGTGTACGGCGCGCTGGAAGGCGCTCGCGAGAAGACCGGCACCGACCCGGTCGTCACGCTGAAGCGCGCGCTCGACAACGTGAAGCCCACCATCGAGGTGAAGAGCCGCCGCGTCGGTGGCGCCACCTACCAGGTGCCGATCGAGGTCAAGCCCGGCCGCTCCACCACGCTGGCCCTGCGCTGGCTGGTCTCCTTCTCGCAGGCCCGCCGCGAGAAGACCATGATCGAGCGGCTGCAGAACGAGCTGCTCGACGCGAGCAACGGTCTTGGCGCCAGCGTCAAGCGCCGTGAGGACACGCACAAGATGGCCGAGTCCAACAAGGCCTTCGCGCACTACCGCTGGTGATGACCGCCCGGCTGCCGATCCAAGCCATGCCGGGCCCCACGCTTGAGACAGGGGAACACTCTCGTGGCACGTGAAGTGCTGACCGACCTGAACAAGGTCCGCAACATCGGGATCATGGCGCACATCGACGCCGGTAAGACCACCACCACCGAGCGGATCCTGTTCTACACCGGGATCAACTACAAGATCGGCGAAGTCCACGACGGCGCCGCCACCATGGACTGGATGGAGGAGGAGCAGAAGCGGGGTATCACCATCACCTCGGCTGCCACCACCACGTTCTGGGCCGATCACCAGATCAACATCATCGACACCCCCGGGCACGTCGACTTCACCGTCGAGGTGGAGCGCTCGCTCCGCGTGCTCGACGGCGCCGTGGCCGTCTTCGACGGCAAGGAAGGCGTCGAGCCGCAGTCCGAGCAGGTCTGGCGGCAGGCGGACAAGTACGAAGTCCCGCGCATCTGCTTCGTCAACAAGATGGACAAGCTGGGCGCCGACTTCTACTTCACCGTGCGCACCATCGAGGAGCGCCTCGGTGCCCGGCCGCTGGTCATCCAGCTGCCGATCGGCGCCGAGAACGACTTCGAGGGTGTCGTCGACCTGGTCCGCATGAAGGCGCTGACCTGGCGTGGCGAAGTGAGCAAGGGTGAGGACTACTCGGTCGAGGACATCCCCGCCGAGCTGGCCGACCGCGCCGCCGAGTACCGCGAGAAGCTGGTCGAGACGGTCGCCGAGGCCGACGACTCCCTGATGGAGAAGTTCCTCGAGGGCGAGGAGCTCACGGAGGCCGAGATCAAGGCCGGCATCCGCAAGCTCACGGTCGCGCGCGAGGCCTACCCGGTGCTCACCGGCTCCGCGTTCAAGAACAAGGGCGTGCAGCCGATGCTGGACGCGGTCATCGACTACCTGCCGTCCCCGCTGGACGTGCCGGCCGTCGAGGGCACGCTGCCCGACGGCGAGACCCCGGTCTTGCGCAAGCCGTCGGTCGACGAGCCGTTCTCCGCGCTCGCGTTCAAGATCGCGGCGCACCCGTTCTTCGGCAAGCTGACCTACATCCGGGTCTACTCGGGCAAGGTCTCCGCGGGCGCCCAGGTCGTCAACGCGACCAAGGAGCGCAAGGAGCGCATCGGCAAGCTCTTCCAGATGCACTCCAACAAGGAGAACCCGGTCGAGGAGGCCCAGGCCGGCCACATCTACGCGGTCATCGGCCTGAAGGACACCACGACCGGTGACACGCTGGCCGACCCGCAGAACCCGGTCGTCCTCGAGTCGATGACCTTCCCGGATCCCGTTATCCGCGTGGCCATCGAGCCGAAGACGAAGGCCGACCAGGAGAAGCTGTCGCTCGCGATCCAGAAGCTGGCCGAGGAGGACCCCACCTTCCAGGTTCAGCTCGACGAGGACACGGGCCAGACGATCATCGCGGGCATGGGCGAGCTGCACCTCGAGGTGCTGGTGAACCGCATGAAGTCCGACTACAAGGTCGAGGCGAACATCGGCAAGCCGCAGGTCGCCTACCGCGAGACGATCAAGAAGACGGTCGACAAGCTCGACTACGTGCACAAGAAGCAGACCGGTGGTTCCGGCCAGTTCGCGAAGGTCATCGTGAAGCTGGAGCCGCTGCAGACGACGGACGGTGCACTCTACGAGTTCGACAACAAGGTCACCGGTGGCCGCGTGCCGCGGGAGTACATCCCGTCGGTCGACGCGGGCGCGCAGGACGCCATGCAGTACGGCGTGCTGGCCGGCTACCCGCTCGTCGGGTTGAAGTTCACCTTGTTGGATGGTGCGTACCACGAGGTCGACTCTTCGGAGATGGCGTTCAAGATCGCCGGTTCCATGGCGATGAAGGAAGCCGCGAAGAAGGCCGGCCCGGTCATCCTCGAGCCGATGATGGCCGTCGAGGTCACGACTCCCGAGGACTACATGGGTGACGTGATCGGTGACCTCAACTCCCGCCGTGGCCAGATCCAGGCCATGGAGGAGCGCGCCGGTACCCGTGTCGTGAAGGCACTGGTGCCGCTGTCGGAGATGTTCGGTTACGTGGGCGACCTGCGGTCTCGCACCCAGGGTCGCGCGAACTACTCCATGGTGTTCGACTCCTACGCCGAGGTTCCCGCGAACGTCGCGAAGGAAATCATCGCGAAGGCGACGGGGGAGTAGTTCCCCCTCGCTCGCGGGCATAAGGAACACTCCTGAACGTCCGCAGCAAAGACGACGAGTAACAATCCCCGGCCGGCAGCCACGTCGGCCGGGGAGCACAAAGCGAAATCAGTCCAGGAGGACATTCCAGTGGCGAAGGCGAAGTTCGAGCGGAGCAAGCCGCACGTCAACATCGGGACCATCGGTCACGTCGACCACGGCAAGACCACGCTGACCGCGGCGATCACCAAGGTTCTGCACGACAAGTACCCGGAGCTCAACGAGTCGCGTGCGTTCGACCAGATCGACAACGCGCCCGAAGAGCGCCAGCGCGGTATCACGATCAACATCTCGCACGTCGAGTACCAGACCGAGAAGCGTCACTACGCGCACGTCGACGCCCCCGGTCACGCGGACTACATCAAGAACATGATCACCGGTGCCGCCCAGATGGACGGCGCGATCCTGGTCGTGGCGGCCACCGACGGCCCGATGCCGCAGACCCGCGAGCACGTGCTGCTCGCCCGCCAGGTCGGCGTGCCCTACATCGTGGTCGCGCTGAACAAGGCCGACATGGTCGACGACGAGGAGATCCTCGAGCTCGTCGAGCTGGAGGTCCGCGAGCTGCTGTCCTCGCAGGAGTTCCCGGGCGACGACGCGCCGGTCGTGCGCGTGTCGGGCCTGAAGGCTCTCGAGGGCGACGCCAAGTGGGCCGAGGCTGTCCTCGAGCTCATGACCGCCGTCGACGACAACGTGCCGGACCCGGTGCGTGAGCTCGACAAGCCGTTCCTCATGCCGATCGAGGACGTCTTCACCATCACCGGCCGCGGCACCGTGGTGACCGGTCGTGTGGAGCGTGGCGTGGTCAACGTCAACGAAGAGGTCGAGATCGTCGGCATCAAGGAGAAGTCGCAGAAGACGACTGTCACCGGTGTCGAGATGTTCCGCAAGCTGCTCGACTCGGGCCAGGCGGGCGACAACGTCGGCCTCCTGCTCCGCGGCATCAAGCGCGAGGACGTCGAGCGCGGCCAGGTCGTCGTGAAGCCGGGCACCACCACCCCGCACACCGACTTCGAGGGCCGGGTCTACATCCTGTCGAAGGACGAGGGTGGCCGTCACACCCCGTTCTTTAACAACTACCGCCCGCAGTTCTACTTCCGTACGACCGACGTGACCGGCGTCGTGACCCTCCCCGAGGGCACCGAGATGGTCATGCCGGGCGACAACACGGACATCTCGGTCCAGCTGATCCAGCCGGTCGCGATGGACGAGAACCTGCGCTTCGCTATTCGCGAGGGCGGCCGCACCGTGGGTGCGGGTCAGGTCACCAAGATCATCAAGTGATTTCGACGCCCTCGACCGGGGCAATACACCCCCCGGTCGAGGGCGTCAACTCACGTGTGCGACACTATTCAGGTTGCTCGTCCCGGGGCGGCCGAATCCCAGAGTTGTGCGAATGACTCACGGGGTTCCGGCCGCCCCTGTACGAGCAGCCACGGTCCGTCCAGCTCTTCCTTCGGGGTGAGGCTAGCGGGCAAAGGCCAACCGGCCGGCAGTGCTGATCCTGCGGTATTCGAGGAACGGCATGGCGGGCTCGCGGCCTCCTCACGTTGAGGAAGACCAGGCAGGACGATCCCACGGGATCCGTCTGTGCGTCGGGCGCGACACGCCCGACCGCGTGGACCGGGGACAGGGCCGTTGAACTGCTGAAACCGGGGCTCCGGCCCAGGTTGACGAGACAAGCGGCACGAGACGACGAAGGAACGAGCAGCCACCATGGCGGGACAGAAGATCCGCATCCGGCTCAAGGCCTACGACCACGAGGCGATCGACACCTCGGCGCGCAAGATCGTGGAGACGGTCACGCGCACCGGCGCCCGTGTTGTCGGGCCGGTGCCGCTGCCCACCGAGAAGAACGTTTACTGCGTCATCCGCTCGCCGCACAAGTACAAGGACTCGCGCGAGCACTTCGAGATGCGCACGCACAAGCGTCTGATCGACATCCTCGACCCGACGCCGAAGACGGTCGACGCGCTCATGCGCATCGACCTGCCGGCGAGCGTCGACGTCAACATCCAGTAGCGGCTGGCGAGCGGCGGAGAGTAAGAGACTCATGTCTGACAGGCAGATGAAGGGCATCCTGGGCACCAAGCTCGGCATGACCCAGGTCTTCGACGAGCAGAACCGGGTTGTCCCGGTCACCGTCGTCAAGGCCGGTCCGAACGTGGTCACCCAGGTTCGGACCCAGGACAAGGACGGCTACGCGGCCGTGCAGCTGGCGTTCGGTGCGGTCGACCCGCGCAAGGTGAACAAGCCGCGCACCGGCCACTTCGACAAGGCGGGCGTGACCCCGCGGCGCTTCCTCGCGGAGCTGCGTACCACGGACGCCGAGACGTACGAGGTCGGTCAGGAGATCACCGCTGAGGTGTTCGCCGCCGGCGTCGAGGTCGACGTGACCGGTACCAGCAAGGGCAAGGGCTACGCCGGTGTCATGAAGCGCCACGGCTTCAAGGGCCAGGGCGCGAGCCACGGTGCTCAGGCCGTGCACCGCAAGCCGGGTTCCATCGGTGGCTGCGCCACCCCCGGCCGCGTCTTCAAGGGCCTGCGCATGGCGGGTCGTATGGGCTCGGACCGGGTCACCACGCAGGGCCTCACCGTGCACGCCGTGCGTGCCGAGGACGGCCTGCTGCTGATCAAGGGCGCCGTGCCCGGTCCCAAGGGCGGCCTGCTGTTCGTGCGCAGCGCCGCGAAGGGTGGTAACTCCGAATGACAAGCGTCGAGCTGAAGACCCCGGCCGGTAAAGCCGACGGCACCGTGGACCTCCCCGAGGAGATCTTCGACGTGCAGGCCAATGTCGCGCTGATGCACC
Organism: Amycolatopsis sp. NPDC023774; assembly: GCF_040639695.1. Classification (NCBI taxonomy): domain Bacteria; kingdom Bacillati; phylum Actinomycetota; class Actinomycetes; order Pseudonocardiales; family Pseudonocardiaceae; genus Amycolatopsis; species Amycolatopsis sp. NPDC023774. The sequence goes on along the minus strand of NZ_JBFAAJ010000004.1, from coordinate 337,552 downwards.
AGGTGGTGGTGGCCCAGCTGGCCGCCGCGCGCCAGGGCACGCACGACACGAAGACCCGTGGTGAGGTCTCCGGTGGCGGCAAGAAGCCGTACCGGCAGAAGGGCACCGGTCGTGCCCGCCAGGGTTCGACCCGCGCACCGCAGTTCGCCGGCGGTGGCGTCGTCCACGGCCCCACGCCGCGTGACTACACCCAGCGCACCCCCAAGAAGATGAAGGCCGCCGCTCTGCGTGGCGCCCTCTCGGACCGGGCCCGCGCCGGCCAGCTGCACGTCGTGACCGAACTGGTCTCCGGTGAGAAGCCGTCGACCAAGGCCGCCAAGACCGCGATCGCCGCCGTGACGCAGGCGAAGCGCGTTCTCGTGGTGCTGCACCGCGACGACGAGCTGTCCTGGGTTTCGCTGCGGAACCTGCCCGAGGTGCACCTGCTCTGGGCGGACCAGCTCAACACCTACGACGTGCTGGTCAACGACGACGTCGTGTTCACCAAGGCCGCGTACGACGCGTTCGTCGCAGGCCCCGTCCGTGGCAAGGCCGTCAAGGCCTCCGCGCGGTCGGGCGAGGTTACGGAAGGGAGTGACGAGAAGTGAGCTCGGTCGCCATTCCGGACCCCCGCGACATCCTGCTCGCGCCGGTCATCTCCGAGAAGTCCTACGGGCTGCTCGAGGACCACAAGTACACGTTCATCGTCCGCCCGGACGCCAACAAGACCCAGATCAAGATCGCGGTCGAGAAGGTGTTCGGTGTCAAGGTGGTCAGCGTCAACACGGCCAACCGTCAGGGCAAGCGGAAGCGGACTCGCGCGGGCTTCGGCAAGCGCAAGGACACCAAGCGCGCCATCGTGACTCTTTCGCCTGAGAGCAAGGCGATCGAGATCTTCGGCGGACCCACCGCGTAAAGGACTGAGCTGACATGGGCATCCGCAAGTACAAGCCGACGACCCCGGGTCGTCGCGGTTCGAGCGTCTCGGACTTCGCCGAGATCACCCGCTCCACGCCGGAGAAGTCGCTGCTGCGTCCGCTGAGCGGTTCGGGCGGTCGCAACTCGTCGGGCAAGATCACCACCCGGCACAAGGGTGGCGGCCACAAGCGCGCCTACCGCGTCATCGACTTCCGTCGCAATGACAAGGACGGCGTGCCGGCCAAGGTCGCGCACATCGAGTACGACCCCAACCGCACCGCGCGCATCGCGCTGCTGCACTACGCCGACGGCGAGAAGCGCTACATCATCGCGCCGGAAAAGCTGAAGCAGGGCGACACCGTCGAGAACGGCCCCCGCGCCGACATCAAGCCGGGCAACAACCTGCCGCTGCGCAACATCCCGGTCGGCACCGTGGTCCACGCGATCGAGCTCCGCCCCGGTGGCGGCGCGAAGATGGCGCGTTCCGCCGGCGCCCGCGTGCAGCTGGTCGCCAAGGACGGGCCTTACGCCCAGCTGCGGCTTCCGTCGGGCGAGATCCGCAACGTCGACGTGCGCAACCGCGCGACCGTCGGCGAGGTGGGCAACTCCGAGCACGCGAACATCAACTGGGGCAAGGCGGGTCGTAACCGCTGGCGCGGCAAGCGCCCCACCGTCCGTGGTGTCGTGATGAACCCGGTCGACCACCCGCACGGTGGTGGTGAGGGCAAGACCTCCGGTGGTCGCCACCCGGTCAACCCGAACGGTAAGCCCGAGGGTCGTACGCGCCGGCGCAAGCCGAGCGACGCCCTCATCGTCCGCCGCCGTCGCACCGGCAAGAACAAGCGCTGAGCAGGGAGGTAGAACAACATGCCACGTAGCCTCAAGAAGGGCCCGTTCGTGGACGACCACCTGCTCAAGAAGGTGGACGCGCTGAACGAGGCCAACAAGAAGACCGTGATCAAGACCTGGTCGCGTCGTTCGACGATCATCCCGGATTTCCTGGGTCACACGATCGCCGTGCACGACGGCCGCAAGCACGTCCCGGTGTTCGTCACCGAGGCCATGGTGGGTCACAAGCTGGGCGAGTTCGCCCCGACTCGGACCTTCAAGGGTCACATCAAGGACGACCGCAAGTCGCGCCGCCGCTGAGCGGGCACGAAACAAGACAAGGGAAGTAGCGATGAACGCCCAGAACGACGCGACGGTCGAGGCTCTGCCTACGGCTTACGCGCGGGCTCGCTTCGTCCGGGACTCGCCGACCAAGGTGCGCCGGGTGATCGAGCTCATCAAGGGACGTAGCGCCGCCGACGCCTTGGCCGTGCTCCGGTTCGCCCCGCAGGCGGCCAGCGAGCCGGTCGCGAAGGTGCTCGCCAGCGCCGTGGCCAACGCCGAGAACAACCTTCAGCTGGACCCGGAGACGCTCTGGGTCAAGAACGCGTACGCCGACGAGGGCCCGACCCTCAAGCGCATCCGCCCGCGGGCCCAGGGCCGCGCGTACCGGATCCGCAAGCGGACGAGCCACATCACCGTCGAGGTGGAGTCGCGTCCGAAGGCCGACGTGAAGAAGGCTCAGAGCAAGAAGAAGGCAGGTGGCCGGTAGTGGGCCAGAAGATCAACCCGCACGGCTTCCGCCTGGGTATCACCACGGACTGGAAGTCGCGCTGGTACGCCGACAAGCAGTACTCGGAGTACGTGGCCGAGGACGTGAAGATCCGCAAGCTGCTGTCCACGGGCATGGAGCGCGCCGGCATCTCCAAGGTTGAGATCGAGCGCACCCGTGACCGCGTCCGCGTCGACATCCACACCGCCCGGCCGGGCATCGTCATCGGCCGCCGCGGCGCGGAGGCCGACCGGATCCGTGGCGCGCTGGAGAAGCTGACCGCCAAGCAGGTCCAGCTCAACATCCTCGAGGTCAAGAACCCCGAGGCCGACGCGCAGCTCGTCGCGCAGGGTGTCGCGGAGCAGCTGAGCAACCGCGTGGCGTTCCGCCGCGCGATGCGCAAGGCGATCCAGACCTCCATGCGCTCGCCGCAGGTCAAGGGCATTCGCGTGCAGTGCGGCGGTCGTCTCGGCGGTGCCGAGATGTCCCGCTCCGAGCACTACCGCGACGGCCGCGTCCCGCTGCACACGCTGCGCGCCGACATCGACTACGGCTTCTTCGAGGCCAAGACGACGTTCGGTCGCATCGGCGTGAAGGTGTGGATCTACAAGGGTGAGCTGGTCGGTGGCCTCAAGGCCCGCGAGGCGCGCGACGCCGCCGCGGCTGCCGAGCGGGCCCCGCGCCGCGACCGTGGCGACCGTCCGTCCCGTCCGCGCCGCTCCGGCGCCTCGGGCACGACGGCCACCTCGACCGAAGCCGGCCGCGCCGCCGCCGCCGCGAAGACCGAAGACGCGGCACCCGTGGCGACCGAAGCGGCCCCGGCTGCCGAGACCGCAGAAAAGACGGAGGGCTGAGACGTGCTCATCCCGCGCAGGGTCAAGCACCGGAAGCAGCACTCCCCGAAGCGCCACGGCGCCGCCAAGGGCGGTACGAAGGTCAGCTTCGGCGAGTTCGGCATCCAGGCGCTTGAGCACAGCTACGTGACGAACCGGCAGATCGAGTCCGCTCGTATCGCCATGACCCGTCACATCAAGCGTGGCGGCAAGGTGTGGACGACGATCTACCCGGACCGCCCGCTGACCAAGAAGCCGGCCGAAACCCGCATGGGTTCCGGTAAGGGTTCGCCCGAGTGGTGGATCGCCAACGTGAAGCCGGGTCGCGTGATGTTCGAGATCAGCTTCCCGAACGAGGAGACGGCCCGCGAGGCCCTTCGTCGCGCGATCCACAAGCTGCCCATGAAGTGCCGCATCGTGACCCGTGAAGGTGGTGAGTTCTGATGGCCAACGGCGCCGCCCAGGCATCGGAGCTTCGTGAGCTCACCGCGGAAGAGCTCGTGCTGCGTCTGAAGGAATACAAGGAGGAGCTCTTCAACCTCCGCTTCCAGATGGCGACCGGGCAGCTGGACAACAACCGTCGGCTGCGCACCGTCCGCACGGACATCGCGCGGATCTACACGGTCATGCGCGAGCGGGAGCTCGGGCTTTCCGTGGCCCCCGACAGCGAGAGTGAAGGTGCCGCATGAGCGAGCCCACCACCGAGACCGAGAAGGTCGTGCGCAACTACCGCAAGGTGCGCGAGGGCTACGTCGTCTCGGACAAGATGGACAAGACGATCGTGGTCGAGCTCGAAGACCGCAAGAAGCACCCGCGCTACTCGAAGGTTCTGCGCAGCACCACCAAGGTCAAGGTGCACGACGAGAACAACGAGGCGGGCGTGGGCGACCGGGTCACCCTGATGGAGACCCGGCCGCTGTCGGCGACGAAGCGCTGGCGCCTCGTGCAGGTCGTGGAGAAGGCCAAGTAAGCAGGGCTCTTCGGAGTCCTTGGTTCCGCAAGGCTCGCGCTGTGAGACAACACGCGAGAACCGGCGCGACATACAGGAGTTGACGTGATCCAGCAGGAGTCGCGGCTACGGGTTGCCGACAACACCGGCGCGAAGGAGATCCTTTGCATCCGGGTGCTCGGCGGTTCGGGGCGGCGCTACGCGGGTATCGGCGACATCATCGTCGCCACCGTGAAGGACGCCATCCCGGCTGCCGGGGTGAAGAAGGGCGACGTCGTCAAGGCCGTCATCGTCCGCACGGTGAAGGAACGCCGTCGTCCGGACGGTTCCTACATCCGCTTCGACGAGAACGCCGCTGTGCTCATCAAGAACGACAACGAGCCCCGTGGCACCCGCATCTTCGGCCCGGTGGGCCGCGAGCTGCGCGACCGAAAGTTCATGAAGATCATTTCGCTCGCGCCGGAGGTGCTGTGATGAAGGTGAAGAAGGGCGACACGGTCGTCGTCATCGCCGGCAAGGACAAGGGCGCCAAGGGCAAGGTCATCCAGGCCTACCCGGAGCGGGACCGCGTGCTGGTCGAAGGCGTGAACCGGATCAAGAAGCACACCCGGATCACCCAGACCCAGCGTGGTGCGCAGTCCGGTGGCATCGTGACCCAGGAAGCGCCCATCCACGTGTCGAACGTGATGGTCGTGGACTCGGACGGCAAGCCGACCCGCGTGGGCTACCGCATCGGCGAGGACGGCAAGAAGGTCCGGGTCTCGCGCCGGAACGGCAAGGACATCTGACATGACCACCGCAGAGAAGATCGTGCCGCGTCTGAAGACCCGGTACCGCGACGAGATCAAGGGCGAGCTCCAGAAGGAGTTCTCCATCCCCAACGTGCACCAGATTCCCGGCGTCGTGAAGGTCGTCGTGAACATGGGTGTGGGTGACGCCGCCCGCGACAGCAAGCTGATCGAGGGCGCGGTCCGCGACCTCTCCCTGATCACCGGCCAGAAGCCGGAGGTCCGCAAGGCCCGCAAGTCCATCGCGCAGTTCAAGCTGCGTGAGGGCCAGCCGATCGGTGCGCGCGTGACGCTGCGCGGCGACCGGATGTGGGAGTTCCTGGACCGGCTGCTCACCATCGCGCTGCCCCGTATCCGCGACTTCCGCGGTCTGTCGGGCAAGCAGTTCGACGGCAACGGCAACTACACGTTCGGTCTCAACGAGCAGTCGATGTTCCACGAGATCAACCCCGACGACATCGACCGTCCGCGCGGTATGGACGTCACCGTCGTCACGACCGCCACCACCGACGACGAGGGCCGGGCGCTGCTGCGCAAGCTCGGTTTCCCGTTCAAGGAGAACTGAGCCGATGGCCAAGAAAGCGCTGGTCCACAAGGCCGCCAAGAAGCCGAAGTTCGCCGTGCGGGGTTACACCCGCTGCAACCGTTGTGGTCGGCCGCACTCGGTGTACCGCAAGTTCGGGCTCTGCCGGATCTGCCTCCGGGAGATGGCGCACGCGGGCGAGCTGCCCGGCGTCCACAAGTCCAGCTGGTAAGAGGCTCGAAACTATTTCCCAGTTCGCCACAGGCCCCGCCCGCTGTGTTCTCCGGGATACCCGGACCCAGACAGGGCGGGGAACCAGGCGAGAAAGGTTGACAGGTCACCATGACGATGACCGACCCCATCGCAGACTTCTTGACGCGTCTGCGTAACGCGAACTCGGCGTACCACGACGAGGTCGTGCTTCCCCACTCGAAGATCAAGGCGAACATCGCCGAGATCCTCAAGCGCGAGGGCTACATCGCGGGCTACCGCGACGAGCCGGGCGAGAAGCACAAGAACCTGATTGTGGAGCTGAAGTACGGCCCCAACCGTGAGCGCAGCATCGCCGGCCTCCGGCGCGTGTCGAAGCCGGGTCTGCGGGTGTACGCAAAATCGACCGAACTGCCGTCCGTGCTGGGTGGCCTCGGCGTCGCGATCATCTCGACGTCCGGCGGCCTGCAGACCGACCGTCAGGCCAAGCGCAACAACGTGGGCGGCGAAGTCCTCGCCTACGTCTGGTAAGGAAGGGGGCACAGACATGTCACGCATCGGAAAGCTGCCGGTCGCCGTCCCCTCCGGGGTCGAGGTGACCATCAACGGTCAGCACATTGAGGTCAAGGGGCCCAAGGGCACCCTGGAGCACACCGTCGCGGAGCCCATCATCGTCGAGCGCGGCGAAGAAGGCACTCTGCTGGTGAAGCGTCCGGACGACGAGCGCACGAGCCGTGCCCTGCACGGGCTCACCCGCACCCTGGTGAACAACCTCGTGGTGGGCGTGACCCAGGGCTACGAGAAGAAGATGGAAATCCACGGCGTGGGTTACCGCGTGCAGGCCAAGGGCTCGGACCTCGAGTTCGCCCTCGGCTACAGCCACCCGGTGAAGATCGAGGCGCCGGACGGCATCACCTTCAAGGTGGAGACCCCCACCCGGTTCTCGGTGTCCGGCATCGACAAGCAGAAGGTCGGCCAGATCGCCGCGGTCATCCGCAAGCTGCGCCGTCCCGACCCGTACAAGGGCAAGGGCCTGCGCTACGAGGGTGAGAAGATCCGCCGCAAGGTCGGAAAGACGGGTAAGTGATCATGAGCGACACGACTACGACGAAGCGCAAGCCGGTCGGCAAGGACATCTCGACCCGCCGCCGCGTCGCGAAGGCCCGTCGGCACTTCCGCCTGCGCAAGAAGGTCAGTGGCACGCCGGTTCGTCCGCGGCTGGTCGTCAAGCGTTCCTCGCGGCACATCGCCGTGCAGGTGATCGACGACCTCGCCGGCCACACCCTGGTGTCGGCGTCCACCCTCGAGGCGGACGTCCGTGCGGCCGACGGCGACAAGAAGGCCAAGGCCGCGAAGGTCGGCGAACTCGTCGCCTCGCGCGCCAAGGCGGCCGGGATCTCGGCTGTGGTGTTCGACCGCGGCGGCAACGCCTACCACGGCCGCATCGCCGCGCTCGCCGACGCTGCCCGTGAGGCGGGGTTGGAATTCTGATGCAGATGCTCGTCAATGGAAGGAAAGCCTGATGCCGGGACGTACGCGGCAATTCGGCGGCGGCCAGGGCGGACCGGGCGGTCAGGGCGGCAACGACCGCGGTGACCGTCGCGACCGCCGGGACCGGCGCGACAGCGGCCGTGGCGGGGCGGCCCAGGACAAGACCCCGCACCTCGAGAAGGTCGTGACGATCAACCGCGTCGCGAAGGTCGTGAAGGGTGGTCGTCGCTTCAGCTTCACCGCCCTCGTCGTCGTCGGCGACGGTGACGGCCAGGTCGGCGTCGGCTACGGCAAGGCCAAGGAAGTTCCCGCGGCCATCGCCAAGGGCGTCGAGGAAGCGAAGAAGAACTTCTTCCGCGTGCCTCGCGTCGGCGGCACCATTCCCCACCCGATCCAGGGTGAGGAAGCCGCCGGTGTCGTGCTGCTGCGTCCGGCTTCGGCCGGTACCGGTGTCATTGCCGGTGGCCCGGTGCGCGCGGTGCTGGAGTGCGCGGGTGTCCACGACGTGCTGTCGAAGTCGCTCGGCTCCGACAACGCGATCAACATCGTGCACGCGACCGTCGCGGCCCTGAAGGGTCTGCAGCGTCCCGAAGAGGTCGCGGCCCGCCGCGGTCTCCCGCTCGAGGACGTCGCTCCGGCCCGGATGCTGCGCCAGCGCGCGGGCCAGGGGGTCTGACATGACTCAGCTGAAGGTCACCCAGGTCAAGAGCAAGATCGGCACGAAGCACGCTCACCGCGAGTCGCTGCGCACCCTCGGGCTGCGCAAGATCCGCCAGAGCGTCGTGCGTGAAGACACCCCCCAGGTGCGCGGCCTGATCCACACCGTCCGCCACCTGGTGGAGGTCGAGGAGGTCCAGGCATGACGGCCATCAAGATCCACCACCTGCGTCCGGCTCCGGGCGCCAAGCGCGACAAGATCCGCGTGGGCCGTGGTGAAGGTTCCAAGGGCAAGACGGCCGGCCGTGGTACGAAGGGCACCAAGGCCCGCAAGAACGTGCCCGCCGGCTTCGAGGGTGGGCAGATGCCCATCCACATGCGGCTGCCGAAGCTGCGTGGCTTCAAGAACCGCTTCCGCACCGAGTACCAGCCGGTGAACGTGGGCGACATCGCCCGCGTGTTCCCGGACGGCGGCAAGATCGGCGTCGAGGAGCTCGTCGCGGGCGGTCTCGTCCGCAAGGGCAGCCTCGTGAAGGTCCTCGGCAACGGCGACGTCAACGGCGTGAAGCTGGACGTCACCGCGGACGGTTTCTCCGGCTCTGCCAAGGAGAAGCTCGAAGCTGCCGGTGGTTCCGCCACCGCCAACTGAGGCAACTGAAGCACCTGGCACCACGACTCGGGCCCATCCAGCGCACAGCTGGGTGGGCCCGAGTCGTTTGTGGGCTGATCCACAGGCGCTGTACGCGCGTTCGCGGCCTCAGCGAGCGACGTCGCGAGGAGCGGGCCGGAGGCGTCCGCTGAGAGCCACTGAAGACGTTGTGGCCGGGCGTGCGGTACTCGTGCCCCGCGACCCGATTCCTATGCCCCGCAACAAAGCACCCTCGCCGCACCCGTGAGTCCACCGTGTAGCGGCCACTGGGACACCTACCGAAGACCGGGGCCGAACAGGTGATCATTTCGCCTGCGAACGGTCCAACCTGCGGCATCGTCCCAGGCGCCTCCGGCCCGGCTGAGACGGAAAACGCACACGCGCTGCGGACACGCCCTGCGAAGCTGTTAGAGTCGGCGACACGCTTCGGGACCACTGTGCCCTGAGGCGTTCCTGGCTTGCCTGCCAGTGAGCTGTGTTCCCGCCGGCCTCGTGCCGGCCAAGCCGATCGTCGGTAGGACAGCCGACGACGCCGAGGAGGTCCCCCGCGTGCTCAGCGCCTTCCGCTCGGCTCTCGCGACGCCGGATCTACGCAAGAAGATCCTGTTCACGCTAGCCATCGTCGCGGTCTACCGGATCGGTGCCGCCATCCCGGCCCCGGGGATCTCGTTCTCCGCCGTGCAGGCCTGTAGCTCTCAGGCCGACCAGCAGGGCGTCTACCAGCTGCTGAACCTGTTCAGCGGTGGTGCGCTGCTCCAGCTGTCGCTGTTCTCGACCGGCATCATGCCGTACATCACGGCGAGCATCATCATCCAGCTGCTGACCGTGGTGATCCCGCGGTTCGAAGAGCTGAAGAAGGAAGGCCAGGCCGGCCAGAACAAGCTCACGCAGTACACCCGGTACCTCACGATCGCCCTGGCGATCCTGCAGGCCACCGGCGTTGTCGCGCTGGCCGACCGCGGCACCCTCTTCCAGGGCTGCCAGCAGCAGATCATCCCGGACAACAGCGTCTACTCGCTGGCGCTGATCGTCTGCACCATGACCGCGGGCACCGCCGTCATGATGTGGCTGGGCGAGCTCATCACCGAGCGCGGCGTCGGCAACGGCATGTCGGTCCTGATCTTCCTGAACATCGCGGCCCGCATCCCCACCGAGGGCGCCAACATCATGAGCAACGGCGGCGCGGTCGCCCTGGTCATGATCTGCGTGTTCGGTTTGGTGATCATCGCGAGCGTCATCTTCGTGGAGCAGGGGCAGCGCCGGATCCCGGTGCAGTACGCCAAGCGCATGATCGGCCGCCGGATGTACGGCGGCACGTCGACGTACCTGCCGATCAAGGTGAACCAGGCCGGTGTCATCCCGGTCATCTTCGCGTCGTCGCTGCTGTACCTGCCGCAGCTGCTCAGCCAGCTCATCGGCGACCCGAACAGCAACTCCGGCTGGCAGGCCTTCATCCAGAACTACCTGGTCAACCAGAGCAGCTGGGTGCACATCCTGCTGTACTTCGCGTTGATCATCTTCTTCACGTACTTCTACATCACGATCACGTTCAACGTCGACGAACGTGCGGACGAGATGAAGAAGTTCGGTGGCTTCATCCCGGGTATCCGCCCGGGTCGTCCCACCGCCGAATACCTGAGCTACGTCCTCGGCCGGATCACCCTGCCGGGCTCGCTGTACCTGGGCATCATCGCGATCCTCCCGAACTTCTTCCTGTCCCTCACCGGCAGCGGGAACAACCAGAACTTCCCGTTCGGTGGCACGGCTGTGCTGATCATGGTGGGTGTCGGCCTCGACACCGTGAAGCAGATCGAAAGCCAGCTGATGCAGCGCAACTACGAAGGGTTCTTGAAGTGACGCGTGTGGTTCTCGTCGGCCCGCCCGGTGCGGGTAAAGGTACGCAGGCGGTGGCCCTGTCGGAGCAGCTGCGGGTTCCGCACATCTCGACGGGCGACCTGTTCCGCGCACACGTCGGTCAGGAGACGCCGCTCGGCCAGGAGGCCAAGCGCTACCTCGACTCGGGTGAGCTCGTCCCCGACTCGGTGACCAACGAGATGGTCCGCGAGCGGCTCGCCGAGCCCGACGCGAAGGCCGGCTTCCTGCTCGACGGCTTCCCCCGCAACACGAAGCAGGCCGAGGTCCTCAGCGAGATGCTGAAGGAAGCCGACTGCGCGATCGACTCCGTGATCCAGCTGCAGGTGCCTGAGGACGTGGTCGTGTCCCGGCTGATGGCCCGCGGCCGCGCCGACGACACCGAAGAGGTCATCCGCCGCCGTCAGCAGATCTACTGGTCCGAGACGGCTCCACTGCTGGAGTACTACGCCGACATCCTGGTGGCTGTCGACGGCGTGGGCGATGTGCACGAGATCTCGGACCGCGTGCTGAAAGCGCTGCGCGACCGCACGTGAATCTCGGAGGGTTGCGTGTTCTGCAAGTGCTCCGCCGTGGGCGCATGATCGAGGTCAAGACGCCGGGCGAGCTGCAGGCGATGCGGGCGGCCGGGCTGGTCGTCGCGAGGACGCTGGCCGCCGTGCGCGAGCGTGCGCGAGTGGGCGTCAGCACAGCCGAGCTCGACGAGCTGGCCGAGCAGACGATCCGCGACGCGGGAGCTGTGCCGTCGTTCAAGGGCTACCACGGTTTCCCCGCGTCGATCTGCGCGTCGGTGAACGAGCAGATCGTCCACGGCATCCCGTCGAGCCGGCAGGTGCTGGCCGACGGTGACCTGCTCTCGGTCGACTGCGGCGCCATCCTCGACGGCTGGCACGGCGACTCCGCCGTGACGCTCGCGATCGGCGCCGTCAGTGAGAAGGACCTCGCGCTGTCCGCCGCCACGGAGAAGTCCATGTGGGCCGGGATCGAGGCCGTGCGCGCGGGCGGCCGGCTCACCGACATCTCGTTCGCCGTGCAGACCGCGGCCGAGAAGGCGGGCCGCGACAACGGCGTCGAATACGGGATGATCCTCGAGTACGGCGGCCACGGCATCGGCCGTCAGATGCACATGGACCCATTCCTGCCCAACGTCGGCAAACCCGGCAAGGGCCCGCGGCTGACGGTCGGCATGGCGCTCGCGATCGAGCCCATGCTCACCGGGGGCGGCGGCGAGACCGTGGAGCTCGAGGACGGCTGGACCGTGGTCACGGCCGACGGCTCCCGCGCGTCGCACTGGGAGCACACCGTCGCCATCACCGAGGACGGCCCCTGGGTGCTCACCGCGCCGGAAGAGGACTGACGCCGCCGCTCACCCAGCCGGCGAAAGTTCACCTGACCAGGCGATTCTCGCAGGTCGGCTCGTTTTCAGGCATACTGGAACCCAGGCGCCCCACCGCCGGCTTGTAGCACAGTTACCCCCCGTTTGGGGGTCGCGACACGAGTTGCGTACACTGTCAAGTCGGCGTACTCACCGCGCCGGTTCCTGCGCGCTCGTGAACTCTCGCGAACACTCGGAGTCGGGGTGGAGTGTGCCGAAGCAGCACCCCAGTAAGCAAGGGACTCGAGCTCAAACCGATCACGCTGTGTGCATCAAGCGTGCATTCAGGGATTGCGGAGGACATGGCTAAGAAAGACGGGGCCATCGAGGTCGAAGGCCGCGTGGTCGAGCCGCTCCCCAACGCGATGTTCCGCGTCGAGTTGGAGAACGGCCACAAAGTTCTTGCCCACATCAGCGGCAAGATGCGGCAGCACTACATCCGCATCCTGCCCGAGGACAGGGTCGTCGTGGAGCTTTCGCCCTACGACTTGTCTCGTGGTCGCATCGTCTACCGCTACAAGTGATCACGAAGAGCTGAGAAGAAGCAGGAGAGTCGACAGACGTGAAGGTCCAGCCGAGCGTCAAGAAGATCTGCGACAAGTGCAAGGTGATCCGCCGCCACGGCCGGATCATGGTGATCTGCGAGAACCTGCGTCACAAGCAGCGTCAGGGCTGAGCACCGCACTCCAGCAGAGCGGATTGACGGCTACACACCCTCCCCGCACCTGCCGGGCCGCGTGAGCGGTCCGGTTCACCCCCGGACTTCAGGCCGGGGCCGGGACACCCGCAGCGCAAGCCGCGGGCACGACAGGCGAGTCGGTTCCGGAACCGGACGGGGAGAAGACCTGAAGACGAAATCGAAGAAGGAGCACCAGCGCCCATGGCACGACTCGCTGGCGTAGACCTCCCCCGCGAGAAGCGGTTGGAGATCGCGCTGACCTACATCTACGGCATCGGCCGTACGCGCTCGAAGCAGATGATCGCTGCTGCCGAGCTCAACGCGGACACCCGCGTGAAGGACCTCAGCGATGAGGACCTCATCAAGCTTCGTGACTACATCGACGAGAACTTCAAGGTCGAGGGTGACCTGCGTCGCGAGGTGAACGCCGACATCCGTCGCAAGATCGAGATCGGCACCTACCAGGGCCTGCGCTGGCGTCGTGGTCTGCCCGTCCGCGGTCAGCGGACCAAGACCAACGCCCGCACCCGCAAGGGTCCGAAGAAGACGGTCGCCGGCAAGAAGAAGGCTGGCAAGAAGTGAGCGTCAAGGGCAAGAAGGTCGTGCAGATGGGCGGCGGGAACCGTCGCGGCACGGCTTGTGTCTCGCCCAAGGCGCTCTACGCCCGCCCGATGGCGCTGCGGAACCTGTACACCGACGCCGGATCGATCATCCGACGCGGTCAGGCCGAAGCGGTTGCCGCTCACCAAGAGAACGCGCGCTAACAGGAGAACCCTCAGAACATGCCACCGAAGTCTCGTACCGCGGCGGGGACCAAGAAGGTCCGCCGCAAGGAAAAGAAGAACGTTGCGCACGGTCACGCGCACATCAAGAGCACGTTCAACAACACCATCGTCTCGATCACGGACCCCACGGGCGCTGTGATCGCGTGGGCGTCGAGTGGTCACGTGGGCTTCAAGGGCTCGCGCAAGTCCACCCCGTTCGCCGCGCAGATGGCCGCTGAGAACGCCGCCCGCAAGGCTGCCGAGCACGGCATGAAGAAGGTCGACGTCTTCGTGAAGGGCCCGGGTTCGGGCCGCGAGACGGCGATCCGCTCGCTGCAGGCCGCCGGTCTCGAGGTCGGCACCATCCAGGACGTGACCCCGCAGCCTCACAACGGCTGCCGCCCGCCCAAGCGGCGCCGGGTCTGAGGAACGGGGAGGAGTAAGAAGAAATGGCTCGTTACACCGGCCCCGCGACGCGTATTTCGCGTCGCCTCAAGGTTGACCTCATCGGCGGCGACCAGGCTTTCGAGCGTCGCCCCTACCCGCCGGGCCAGCACGGCCGCGGGCGCATCAAGGAGTCCGAGTACCTCCTGCAGTCGCAGGAGAAGCAGAAGGCTCGCTACACCTACGGCGTTCTCGAGCGCCAGTTCGTCCGGTACTACAAGGAAGCCGTGCGGCGTCCGGGCAAGACCGGTGAGAACCTGCTCCAGATCCTCGAGTCCCGGCTGGACAACGTGATCTACCGCGCCGGCATCGCCCGCACGCGCCGCCAGGCGCGCCAGCTGGTGAGCCACGGCCACTTCCTGGTCAACGGCGTCAAGGTCAACGTCCCGTCCTTCCAGGTCTCCAAGTGGGACATCATAGACGTGCGGCCGAAGTCGTTCTCGATGCTGCCCTTCGTGGTGGCGAAGGAGTCCTTCGGCGAGCGCCCCATCCCGGCGTGGCTGCAGGTCGTCCAGTCCAACCTCCGCGTGCTGGTCCACCAGCTGCCGGAGCGTGCGCAGATCGACGTTCCGGTTCAGGAACAGCTGATCGTCGAGCTCTACTCGAAGTAATCGAGTTACGGGCGGCGGCGCAACAGGTGCGCCGCCGCCGCGCCATCCCTTCGACGTCATATGGCGGGCGTCGTCTGGAAAGGAAATAGGAAGAATGCTGATTTCCCAGCGGCCGGCTCTCGGCGAAGAGACGGTCAACGAGACCCGCTCCCGGTTCACCATCGAACCGCTGGAGCCCGGCTTCGGCTACACGCTCGGCAACTCGCTGCGGCGCACGCTGCTGTCGTCCATTCCGGGCGCGGCCGTGACGAGCATCCGCATCGACGGCGTGCTGCACGAGTTCACCACCGTTCCCGGGGTGAAGGAAGACGTCACCGACATCATCCTGAACCTCAAGGAGCTCGTGGTGTCCTCGGAAGAGGACGAGCCGGTCACCATGTACCTGCGCAAGCAGGGCCCCGGTGAGGTCACGGCTGCCGACATCGTGCCCCCGGCCGGCGTCACCGTGCACAACCCGGACCTCCACATCGCGGCGCTGAACGGCAAGGGCAAGCTCGAGATCGAGCTCGTCGTCGAGCGCGGTCGCGGTTACGTCCCGGCGCTGCAGAACAAGCAGGCCGGCGCCGAGATCGGCCGGATCCCGGTCGACTCGATCTACTCGCCGGTGCTGAAGGTGACCTACAAGGTCGAGGCCACTCGTGTCGAGCAGCGCACCGACTTCGACAAGCTGATCCTGGACGTCGAGACCAAGCCGTCGATCACGCCGCGCGACGCGGTCGCGTCGGCGGGCAAGACGCTGGTGGAGCTGTTCGGCCTCGCTCGCGAGCTGAACGTCGACGCCGAGGGCATCGAGATCGGCCCGTCGCCGCAGGAAGCGGACACCATCGCCGCCTACGCGATGCCGATCGAGGATCTGGACCTCACCGTCCGGTCGTACAACTGCCTCAAGCGCGAAGGCATCCACACGGTGGGCGAGCTCGTCTCGCGCAGCGAGGCGGACCTGCTCGACATCCGCAACTTCGGTGCGAAGTCGATCGACGAGGTCAAGCTGAAGCTGGTCGGTCTCGGCCTGGCGCTCAAGGACAGCCCGCCCGGGTTCGACCCGACCGCGGCTGCCTCCAGCTACGACGGTGAGGGCTGGTCGGGAAGCGTTGCCGGCATCGGCGGCGGGATTTCGGACGAGGGCCACGACGATGGCCAGGACTACGCAGAGACGGAGCAGCTGTAAGGCCGCGTAGGCCTGGAGCTGTGCAGCTGAACTAGGAGAACCAATGCCCACCCCTACCAAGGGAGCCCGGCTCGGCGGGTCGTCCGCGCACGAGCGGCTGATCCTGGCCAACCTGGCCACGCAGCTGTTCGAGCACGGCAAGATCACCACGACCGAGGCGAAGGCCCGCCGGGTGCGCCCGCTGGCCGAGAAGCTGATCACCAAGGCGAAGCGGGGCGACCTGCACAACCGTCGCCAGGTGCAGAAGGTCGTGCGTGACAAGGACGTCGTGCACAAGCTCTTCGCCGAGATCGGTCCGCACTTCGCGGAGCGCGCCGGCGGTTACACCCGCATCACCAAGACGATGCCGCGCAAGGGCGACAACGCCGCCATGGCCGTCATCGAACTGGTCGCGGAGAAGACCGTGACGTCGGAAGCCGAGCGGGCTCGCAAGACGAAGTTCGCGAAGGACGAGAAGCCGGCCGAGGCCGCCGTGGTCGACGAGACCACGTCGGAAGAAGCCGTCGCCGAGGCTCCGGCCGAGGAGACCACCGAGGCCGCGGCTGTTTCGGACTCCGAGGAAGCTGCGGCTTCGTCGGACTCGGACGAGGCCGCTGACGACGCGGACGCCAAGAAGGACTGAAGTCCTGACGGCACAGTCGACACCGGACGAGCCCGCCACTCCCTCCAGGGAAGGCGGGCTCGTTCGTCTGCGCCTGGACGTTTCCTACGACGGCACGGACTTCTCGGGCTGGGCTCGCCAGCCCGGCCGGCGCACCGTGCAGGCCGAGCTGGAAGCGGCCCTGCAGCGTCAGCCGCCCGGCGCGTCCGTGCCCAAGTCCGTGGTCGTCGCGGGCCGCACGGACGCCGGCGTGCACGCGACCGGTCAGGTCGTGCACGTGGACGTCGTCCCGCTGGAGCCCGGCGCTCCCGGCCGCGTACCCGTGGACGCGCAGGGCATCCCAGACCTGACGCGCATGACGGGCCGCTGGAACAAGCTGATGCCCGCCGACGTGCGCGTGCTCGGCGCCCGCGTCGCCCCCGCGGGCTTCGACGCCCGCTTCTCGGCCATCCGCCGCCACTACCGCTACCGCGTCTCAGACGCGCCGTGGGGCGTCGATCCGCTGCGCCGCAACGACACCCTCGCCTGGGGCCGTCCGCTGTCGACGGACGCCATGAACGAGGCCGCCGCGGACCTGCTGGGCCTGCAGGACTTCGCGGCCTACTGCAAGCAGCGTGAGGGCGGCACCACGATCCGCGAGCTGCAGCAGCTGGAATGGACCCGGCTCGACGAGCACCTGCTGGAAGCCCGCGTCTCCGCCGATGCCTTCTGCCACTCCATGGTCCGCAGCCTCGTCGGCGTCCTGCTGATGGTCGGCGACGGGCGCCGTCCCCGCTCCTGGCCCGCCGAGGTCCTCGCCCGCGGCACGCGGGACAGCGCCGTCGCCCCGGCTCACGGCCTCACGCTCACCGCCGTCGACTACCCGCCGGACGCCGAACTCGCCGCGCGCGCCGAGCAGACGCGCAACGTCCGCTCCGCCGAGGACCTGTAGCTTCTCTCCGCATGGGGGAGCACCAGGACGAGACCAGGGCGGCCTACGACGGCGTCGTCGAGCTGTACGCCTCGCTTTTCGCCGACCGGCAGTTGGAGACGATGCCGTTCACACGGACCATGGTCCGCACCTTCGCCGAGCTGGTGGCCGCGACGGGCAACTCGCACGTGGCCGACATCGGCTGCGGTCCCGGCCACATCACCGCTTTCCTGTGCGACCAGGGGCTGGCTGCCCGAGGGCTCGACCTGTCCCCGGGCATGGTCGAGCACGCCCGCAAGTCGTTCCCGGCGCTGCGGTTCGACGAGGTCCGGACGGAAGCCCTCCCGCTCGAGGACGGCTCCCTCGGCGGCGTGGTCGCCCACTACTCACTGATCCACACCCCGCCGGCGGAACTGCCTGCGTTGCTCGCGGAGCTGACGCGCGTGCTGGCCCCGGGCGGTCTGGCACTCGTCTCGTTCTTCGCGACCGACGGCCCCGAGCCGGTCCGCTTCGACCACAAGGTCGCGCCCGCCTACAGCTGGCCGGTCGACCACTTCGCCGAGCTGCTTGCCGGCGCCGGCCTCGCCGAGTCCGCCCGGCTCGTCCACGACCCGCGGGCCGAGCGGGGTTTCCTCGACGCCCACGTGCTGTCGCGCCGCTAGCGGACTCGCGGCCTGCCGGGGAGCCAGGTGCTGAACTTGGCGGCGAACGGGCATCAACGGGCGGCTTATCGGTGGTGCGTCACACTGCGGTCGTGCTGATCTAGTGTGGTCCTCGATCGCGAGCCGAGCAGGAGATCTGCCATGGCGACGTTCGTCCTCGTGCCCGGTGCGTGGCACGGTGCCTGGACGTTCGAGTCGGTCATCCCGATGCTGGAGCGGGCCGGGCACACCGTCCACGCCCTGACCCTGACGGGATTGCGGCCCGACGATGACGACGCGACGGTGGCGAGCGCCCACCTCGACACTCACGCCGACGACGTCGTGAGTCTCCTGGATCGCGCCCGGATCACCGACGCGACGCTGGTCGGCCACAGCTACGGCGGGATGGTGATCGCCGCCGCCGCCGACCGCGTCGGCGGGCGCGTGTCCCGTCTGGTTCATCTCGACGCCTACGTTCCGCGCGACGGCGACTCGTGCTGGTCGTTGACCACCGAGGGCTACCGGCAGTCGTTCTTGGCCGGTGCGGCCGACACGGGCCACGCCGTCCGTCCGCCGTTCCGCGCCCCGCACGGCGGCGATCCCCGCCGCCGTCCCCACCCCCTCGCCTCCCTCGTGCAGACGATCCGGCTGACCGGAGCCGTCGAGCGTGTGCCCCGGCGCGATTTCGTCTACTGCGCCGGCTGGGAAGACCACACCCGCTTCGCCGGACTCCGCGCCCGACTCCGAGCCGATGCGGTCTGGCGCGTCCACGACCTCCCCACCGCTCACAACGCGATGCGGGAGGCGCCGGGCGCCGTCGCCGAGCTCCTGATCTGAATACCGCGAAGGCCTCCGCGAACGCGCCGAGGAGGCCTTCACCACAAGCGAAACCGGCTCAGTCGCCCCGGCGCACCGGGCCGAGCAGCTGCTGTTCCTTCTGCGTCGTCACGAGGCGCAGTGGTCGCCACAGGTTGCGGCCCAGAGCCACGACCTGGTCGTCCTTGAGCGTGGTCAGCTGGCGCATCATCTGCGGCGGCAGGCGCCAGATGCGGGCCGCCAGCTCGGCCTGGCCGGCGGGCAGGCGCTGCATCAGCACGAGATCCGCGGCGTTGGCCGTCGCGCCGGCCTGTGGGTGCAGGTACGGCAGGACGTAGACGGTCGTCTGCCACGGCGAGCGCGGCGGGAAGAGGTCCTGCGGGGTCGGGCCGCCGTCGGTGACCACGAGCAGCGGCGCGTCCTCCGAGGGACGCGGCAGCTCGACCGGCGACAGGCGCCGGATCTGCACCAGGGGCGACGGCCGTCCGTCGCGGTTGCCGGCGGCCTGGGAGAGCACCTGCCAGGCCGCCGGACGCCCGGTGGCCACAACCACCCACGCACCCACCGCCATCGCGCGCAGCGCGACCTGACGGGCCAGGTACAGCCCGCCCACGAGCACGATGCGCGTCGGAGTGGAGCGCAGGGCGGAGATGGTGAGCGGTTCGCCCTTCAGGCCCGAGCCGAGGACGATGCCGCCGCGGTCGCCCGAGGGGCTGATCGCGTCGAGCATCGCGGGGTCGACCGTGAACTCCGGGGCCACGCCGGGGTTCTGCCCGGCGTCGCGAAGGCGGGTGCTCATGCCGTACCTCCGATCGGCAGGGTGGCGGCGAACGCCGAGATCTGCAGGCCGCGCAAGGGGGTCAGGTCGACGTCGAGCCGCTCCGAAATGGACTTGAGCCGCTGGTCGGCCGCCTCGAGCTCACGCGGGTTGCGGGCGCTCACGCGCACCACGCCGCGCAGACCGATCCGGCCTTCGTCCGCCGCGGGGGAAATCGACATGGCTACCGTGGCGGACAGCGCGCGCACGCTCGTGAGCGCGTCGAGGCTGCCGGTGATCTTGCCCTTGGGCCAGCTCGTGATCGCGTAGCTGGAGTGCCCGATGCCGGCCGCCGTGACGCCCGTCCAGCTCTCCTGCAACGTGACCTTCGTCGACGAACCCGCCACGGCCGTGAGTTCCGCGGCGGAGATGCTGGCGCGCAGCAGCTCGTCCGGGTCCAGCGGCCGCGTCGGCACGCCCTGCGACTCCAGCGCGTTGCGCACGCGTGACAACGCACCGATCAGCGCGCGGTGGGCACCGACGACGCCGCCGCCGCGTTCCCGGATCGCCTCCGGGCAGCGGCGCGGGTCGAGACGGATCGCGATCCACGTGGTGCGCCGGGCCGCCGCGGGCAGCGGGCCGAGCACCTCCATGTACGAGCTGAGCGCCGGCGAGTCCGACGGCAGCGCCGCGGAACCCGGGTAGCTGTGCCAGATCATCTGGATCGAGTCGAGCACCACACCGCGGTCCTCGAGGCACGGTGCGAGCGCCGACAGCGGCAGGCTCGGCGCGCCGCCGGCCTGGGTGATCAGCGCGGGCGTCGGCTCCACGAGGAGCACCGCCGTCCACGTGCCGTCGTTCCAGGCGAGGCCGACCTGCTGGCGCTCGTGGTCGACGCCGTGCGCCACCACGAGGTCCGGCACGGCCAGGCGCAGCAGGTTCACCCGCGCGTCGTCCGGGCCCGTCACCGTGCTGTTCTCCGCGGCCAGCTCTTCGAGGCTGCTGGGCGGCGGCGGGGTCGCGACGCGGTCGTGCGAACGGAAGCGGTAGCGCAGCGTCAGGCCGAGCCACTGGGTGAACCAGCGCCCGCCCCAGCGCAGGAACGCGAAGATGAGGAACACGGCCGCGACCCCGATGGCGATGTACTTCAACTGCTCCATGTCGATGGCGAGCAGCACGAGTCCGATCGCGACACCCACCTCGAGGAGCACGAGGTTCGCCACGGGCAGTGCGCCGAGGTTGATGCCGCCGGAACGCTGACGCGAGGGCGGGGCCAGGCGCGTCGCGGTCGCGGTGCCACCGCCCTGCGGCGAGCCACCGGGGCCGTCAGGACCGGGACCGCCGGAACCGGGTCCCCCAGGTCCACCGGGCCCGCCAGGTCCCCCCGGACCTCCGGGGCCGCCGGGTCCACCCGGACCGCCAGGTCCACCGGGCCCGCCCGGGCCGCCGCCACGGGGGCCGGGCCCCCCGGGAGCACCGGGCGCCCCCGGGCCACCGGGTCCACGCGGGACTCCGCCAGGACCGCCCGGCACGCCACCAGGTCCACCCGGTCCGCCTGCTCTGCCCGGCCGCTGCGGCGGGCCCGGAGGACGTCCTCCGGGCGGCGGTGGCCCGGGGGGCCCTGGCGGACGTGGAGGCGTGGTGACGGACATCCGCGCGTTCTCTTCCCCTCGTGAGTGCTACGTTCCCGGAAAGCCGGTCCCGAGGTGTCCGACCCTAGCTTGAGTTGGTAGAAACCCCACACCAGACGGTCCCCGTACGGCTATCCTGCGGAACCGTACCGCGACGGGGAGGACTGTAGGTCGAGAATGCCATCAACACCCACGACTAAGAGTCAGGTTCAGGCCTACAAGTTCGTCATGCGCCGGATGCAGTCGGCGCTCGTCCGCCGCGACGCGGTGATGCTCCACGACCCGATGCGCACACACTCGCGGGCGACCGTCGTCGGGGTGATCCTCGGCGTGCTCGGCGCAGTGGTTTTCGTGTTGATCGCCCTGCTCAGCCCCGCTCCGTCGGTGCCCGCGTCGGGCGGCATCGTGATCGGTGAGCAGTCCGGCACCGTTTACGTGGTCACGGGAAATCCGCAGAAACTGATTCCGACGTTCAACCTCGCTTCCGCCCGCCTGATCCTGCTCGCGCAGTCGCAGCAGGCGACGCAAGGCGCACAAGGCGGCGCGCAGCCCGCCGGGAATGCGGCGCCGGCCGCGGTGGTGAATCCGACCGTCGTCTCCGATGAACAGCTCAAGAACATTCCGCGCGAGAAGCTGACCGGCATTCCCGATGGGCCACAACTTCTGCCCAATGAGACCCAGCGCATTTCTCCCAACTGGGCGGTCTGCGACCAGGTGGCGCTCGACACGCGACTGCCGGACCCCGACAGCGTGAACCGCACCGACACCACGGTGATCGGTGGCGTCGCGAACGTCGGCACGGAGCTGAACCGGAGCCAGGCGCTGCTCGGCCGCGCGGACGACGGCAAGACCTACCTGATCTACCGCCTGCAGGCCACGCAGGCGCGGCCCGACGCCAACACCGTGCGCGCCGAGGTCGACCTCGGCGACAGCGACCCGGTGCGGGCGGCGCTACAGCTGCCGGCCAAGGCGCGCAAGGCTTCCCAGGCGTTCCTCAACGCGATCCCCGACGTCGGCAAGCTGGTGCCGCCGGTCGTCCCTGGCACAGGTGAGACGCCGCCGCAGGACTTCGACGGTCTCACCGTCGGCGACGTGTTCTCCACGACCCCGTCCGGCGCTCAGCCCGATTTCTGGTTGATCACCCAGGCCGGCATCGAGAAGGTGTCCTCGGCGGTCGCCGACATCGTGCGCACGGCGAAGAACGGCAGTGGCAGCAGGATCACCGACCTCGGCCTGGCGAAGCTCAACAATGTCAAGCAGTTGCAGCCGAACGACCAGGGCTTCGTGGACGTGGCCAACTACCCCGAGAAGGCCCCGACCGTGCTCGACGCCACGCAGGGCTCGCCGGTGGCGTGCCTGGGCTGGTCGTTCGACATCAACAAGAAGACGGCCCACACGTCGGTGTACGTGAGCAAGGGCCTGCCGGCCGAGACGACGAACGCCGACGGCTCGAGCAAGGTCCAGAGCATCAGCAACACCGGCCCGAACGGCCTGCCGATCACCGGGTTCTACATGCCGCCGGGCTTCGGCGCCGTGGTGCAGTCGGCCACCGAGTCGAGCGCGACGTTCTTCAAGGGCCCGATCCAGCTGATCAGCGACCGCGGCCTCCGCTACGGCGTGCCGGACCAGGCGACGGCCGGCGCGCTCGGCCTGACCAACGCGCTGCCCGCGCCGGAGTCGATCATCGGCCTGCTGCCCACGGGTTCGTCGCTGAACACGCAGAACGTGATGAAGCAGTTCGACTCCGTGCCGATCGACCCGAACGCCGGTTCGTTCCAGTCGCCGCCCAACCAGCAGGCCGGGCAGCCGGCGGGGAACTGAAGCGGGCTCGCTTCCGTCACACTCGAAGACAGTCGGGTGAGCGGAGGGATGTCGTGGCAGCGGGGAACAACGCGCTGAACATCGACGGCGAAGTCGTCGGCGGCTACGCGGCCAAGGTCGCGCTGGCCGCCGACGAGCTGGACACGGCCGCGGGCGGCGTCGGTGCGGGAGCGACCACGTCTGAGGCGTACGGCGAGCTCGGTGGCCGCCTCGGTCTGGACCAGTCGTACGCGCGGGCGTCCGCAACGTTGCGGCAGCAGCTGCAGGCGGGCGCGGTCGCGCTGCGTTCGGCCGCGGAGGCCCTGGACCAGCTCACCGCCGGCCACGCGCAGCGTGACGCCGACGCGGCGGAGCAGATCAAGCATGCCGGGGGGCTGTCGTGACGGAGCCGTCGCTGGCGTTCGTGTCCGAGCTCGCGGGTGAGCTCGGCGTGACCGACCCCGTCGAGACGTACTACCGGCCGCTCGTCGGCCGCTGGGGCGAGCTCGACGAGGAAGCCCAACGCCTGCGCACCGCGGCGAAGACGGCGGGCGGCGTTTCCGCCGACCTGGCTGACGAGCTGGGCCGGCTCGACGCGTCGTGGTCCGGCGAGGACGCCGACGCGTTTGTCACTTACCTGGGTGAAATCCGGTCCGCGAGCGAAGGCGTCGAAGACGCGCTGGACGAGCTGGCGGGCGCGCTGGAGGAACTGGCCGGATCGCTGCGCAAGATCGTCGCCGACGCCACCGACGTGCTGGTGGACTCGGCCGACCTGCTGTCGGAGTCGGCGATGCTGCCGGTCGGTGGCGTCAGCCGCTCGCGCACGCAGCTGCGCGAGACCACGCAGTCGGTGAAATCGCTCTACGACGCGGCGGAAGACGTGCTGCAGCACTTCGCGCAGCTGTGCAACGGCGTGGACGCGCCGGCGGGGGAGCAGTCGAGCATCGCCGTGCGCCAGCACTACCCGCAGGAACAGTTTCGGCTGCACGAAACCGAATCCGCGCCGGCGCAGCAGCACTCAGCGGTCACCGCGGGGCCGTCCGCATCTGAGCAGCCGACGCACGACGACGCGGCTCAACAGGTCCACGCGGAAGCCGCCGCGATCCACGCGGAAGCCGCGACCTCAGCGACCGACACCGACGCCGCGACACCGCCTGCCGACGACTCCGTTTCGGCGTCCGCGGCCGAGGAACTCCACCAGGGCAAGGAAACCGGCGCCGACCCTCGCCTCACGCAGGGGCAGGCGGGCGTGCCGCCGATCGGACCGGAAGGTCTCGCCCCGGCGCCCGTGCCGGCCGCCCAGAACGAGTCCGGTGGCATGTCGATGATGCCCATGATGACGATGGGCGGCATGGGCGGGGGCGGCATGGGCGGTGGAGGTGGCGGCTCGCGCCAGGCCAGGAACCGCACGCCCGCCAAGCCTTCCGAGCTCCTCGGCGATCCCGCGCCGGTCACGCCACCCGTGATCGGGGAGGACCCTCGCAAGCCCGCCAAGACCAAGAAACCCCAGAACTGACCGAAGGGGCCGTACACCGCCTTTCCACGGTGTACGGCCCCTTCAACGTCTTCGGGCAGGTAGTGCTCAGCTCGGCGGCCCGGTCGGGCGATTGCGCCGGATCGTGTGCATCACGAACAGCGTGATCAGCAGCGCCACGATGCCGCCGCCGGTGCCGGCGAGCGCGACGATCATCGGCGTCGAGCTCATGGAGTCGGCGGGCGGCAGCACCGCCGTCTGCACCACGGGTTTCGGCTTCGCGAGCTCACCGACGTCGTTCGGCAGGTTCGCGGTGAGCGCGGCCACGGGGTCGATCACGCCGTAGCCCACGAAGTCGTCGCGCCCGCCCGGCGCGGCCGGGTGCTGCGCGGTGGCCTCGATGCGCTGGATCACCTGGCGAGCCGTGAGCTGCGGGTACATCTGGCGCACGAGCGCGGCCACGCCGGCCACGTACGGCGAGGCGAAGCTCGTGCCCTGGATCGGCGACTGCTGGGTGCCCTCGATGGTCAGGTTGGCCAGGCCCGTCGAGCCCTCGGCCGGGTCGAGCGACACGATGTCGGTGCCCGGCGCGGCGACGCCGACCCAGGGCCCGTGCACGCTGAACGACGCGACGCCGCCGGTTTCGTCGATCGCGCCGACCGACAGCACGTCGTCGGCGAACCATGGCGGCGTGACGATCGAGCGCGGCTTGTTCGGGTCGGCCTGGTCGTTCTGCGGGCAGTCGTCGGAGACGTTTCCCGCGGCGGCGACGACCACCACGTTGCGGTCGGCCGCGAACTTCACCGCGGCCTGCACCTGCTGTTCGCCCGCCTGGATGCTGCCGGTCCCGTCGGCCGCCCGGCAGTGGTCCACCGACATGTTGATCACGCTGGCTTCGCCCCGCTCGGCGATGCCGTGGATGATCTCGGCCAGCGTCTTCAGCGTGCCCGCGGTGCCTTCCTTCTGCAGCTGACGGGTGTCACCCTTGTCGTCCTGCTGGGGAGCGGTACCGCCGCCGACCTCACCGCCACCACCGCCGGTGCCGGGCAGCTGACCGCCGTTCTGGCCACTGGGCGGGGTGCTGCCGTTCTGACCCCCGTTCTGGTCGCCAGGCGGATTGCCGGTGCCGCCACCGGGTTGCCCGGTGTTGTTCGAGGCGTTCTGGTCGACGGCGTAGTTCGAGCTCAGCTGCCGGTACGAACGGATCGTGGCGTCGGGCGCGACCCCGATGAAGCCGACCTTCGGGTCCTGCGGGTTGCCCGCGATGATGCCGGCGACCTCGGTCCCGTGGCCGTCGCAGTCCTGCAGGCCGGGCGCGGCGCCGTTGTCCGGCTTCGCGACGTAGTCACCGCCGCTTTCGACCCGGTCCTGGAACCACGGGTGCGGGGTGACGCCGGTGTCGACCACGGCGACGGTGATGCCCCCGCCGACCGTGCCCTTGGCCGAGCGCACGATCTGCTGGGCCTTGTCCAGCTGCAGGTAGCTCTGGCCCCACGGGATCGTGTTGATCTCGATGTTCTGCCCGAGGCTGCGCTTCACGCACTCGGTTTTCTTCGTATAGGTCTGGTCGGGTTTGCGCTCGTCGGGCGGCAGCGCGCTCTCGTCCACCTGCGGAGGCGTCGCCCACGTGCCCGCGGCGTCGGAGCCCTGCTGAGCCGACGCGGGCGAGGCGATCGCGAACGGCGACAGCACCCCGAGCCCGGCCGCGAGCAGGACGACTCCCGTGCGGCCACCGATCCCGAGCCGCCGGACGAACGGACCTCGCGCGCGCATCTGCCGCCTCACTTGAGGTTCAGGTGGCGCAGCGTCGTGTAGAGGTCCATCACGCCGAGCGCGAGCGGCAGCACGACCGCGATGCAGATCGCCTCGAGGATCTCCACGGTGCGCCGCAGCGGCGGCGAGAAGCGCTGGTTCGGGAAGATCACGCCGACCACGAGCGAGCCCGCGGCGACCACGATCAGGGCGCCGAACACGTACAGCAGCCGGTATTCCGCCGTGGTGGCGAAGAGCCAGCCGACGAGGATGCCGGCCGCGGACACCATGCCGGTGGTCAGCAGCGCGATCGCCTGGGCGCCGTTGGCGTACGCGCGGGCGCGCAGCAGCAGCACGAGTGTGGCGACCACGCCGAGGATGATCCCGAAGTAGCCGGGCGCGGTCGCGGCGATCACGGCGGAGATGGCCGTGGTGGCGCCGCAGCCGATCATCAGGCCGGTCATGTAGTCGTGGGCGATCGCGGTGCGCTGCTCGATGGCCTGGTAGTCCGGGAAACCCGAGTCTTCCTTCAGCTCCTCCGCGGTGCTGGGCACGTGTGGCAGCGGGAGCTTCGCGAGCCAGATCGTGGCGCGCGGCAGGATCGAGATGCAGGCGAGCGACACGGCGACCGCACCGGCGCCCACACCGGCCGTGGTGGCGCCGGGCACGAGCGTGGCGACGAGGAACGCGATCGCGCCGAACGCGCCGGCCGTGGCCGCGGCGATGAAGACGCGGATGCCGGCGCCGATGATCAGGATGCAGACCGCCGAGACGATGAGTACGAGGACCGCGCCCAGCAGCAGGTTCGCGCGCACCGAAAGGCCGGGCACGATGTAGAAGCCGCTCACGAACGCCAGCGGCAGGCCGCCCGCGGCCGCGATCAGCACGCCCGTGGCCTCGGCCTGGTAAGCCTTCGCGAGCGTCGCGCCGACCGCCACGCAGGCGATCGCGCCGAGGCCGCCGGCGATGGCCGCGCCGAGCGCGCTGCCGCCGTAGAGCGAGCCGCTCATGAACAGCGCCAGCGCGGAGACGAACAGCGCGAGGCCGCCGGCGACGTGGCCGAAGCGGCGCGCCGTCTCCTTGGTCCACGGGCGGAAGCTGTCGGGCGTCGACTCGGCGATGGCGTCGACCACGTCGTCGTACAGCGGCGGTGGCGGGTTCTCGTTGCGCTTGCGCAGCTGCAGCAACTCGCCGTCCACGACGCCGAGCGAAGCCAGCGTCCGGCTCGGGTCGAGCGGGGCGTCGCCGAGCTTGGCCAGTGCCCAGCCGCCGTGGCGCGCGCCGCCGTCGGGCGAGGTCTCCTTGGCCATCTCCAGCAGCATCGGCAGCAGGTCGGCCACCGCGACGTCGGCCGGAAGCGCGACGTCGATCCGGGTGTTCGGCGCGACCACCGTCACCCTGCTGAATACCGTCGTGCCCGTTGCCACTAGATGCCCCCGCTCTGAAGAGTCAGCTCCCGGGGGAACTTATACCGAACCCCGGAGCCGGGATCATCGACTGTCCGAAAATCCCTGGCGAAAGTACACCGGCCGGACGACGGAAGGGCGGCGCGACCAGGTGGGATCGGCCGATTCGGGTCCTCGCTGTCGGTGGTGGGTCGTACACTCCGGAAATCAGAGGAAACGGGTTCGCGGGCGAGATGCCGGACGTGCCGGGATCCGTCGGTATCCGATGAGGGGGCAAGCGCGGTGCACTTCCGGGCGTTGGCCGAATTTCCCCGGCGACGTTCGATAGGTTGTCACGCGCGCCCGAGCGCGGGAGCCGGCCGGCAATCGTCGAGTTGGAATAGAGGGGTCCTTCGATGAGCACGCTTCAGTTCAAGAAGTCGCCGCGGCTGGCGGCGCCGCGCCCGCCGGGCGGCGAGGTGCACCTGGAGCCCCCACCCGAAGTACCCCGCACGATCCCGGGCAACATCGTCGCGAAGGCGATTCCGGGCGTCATGATCTTCGCGTCGCTCGGGATGATGGTCTTCATGTTCACGGCGGGTGGGAAGAACCCGACCACGATCATGATGAGCGGCATGATGCTGATGGGCACCGTCGGCATGCTCGCCGGCGGTGGCGGCAAGGGCGGCGGGGCCAAGAAGGCCGAGATGGACGAGGACCGCAAGGACTACCTGCGGTACCTCGGCCAGATGCGCGACCGGGCCCGCGAGGCGATGGTCGACCAGCGCGCCGCGCTCGAGTGGGTGCACCCCGACCCGCAGTCGCTGTGGTCGCTCGCGGCCAGCCGCCGTATGTGGGAACGCCGGCAGAACGACCAGGACTTCCTGCACCTGCGCGTCGGCCGCAGCTCCCACCGCCTCGCCACGCGGCTCGTGCCGCCGCAGACCGGCCCGGTCGACGAGCTGGAGCCGATCGCCACCCTCGCGCTGCGCCGGTTCGTGCGCGCGCACTCGATCGTGCCCGACCTGCCCACGCAGATCACCCTGCGCGGGTTCGCCGCGGTGAGCATGCAGGGCGAGCGTTCGCTCACGCGTGGCCTCACCCGCGCGATGCTCGCGCAGCTGATCACCTTCCACAGCCCCGACGACGTGATGATCGCGATCGCCACCGCGGGCCGCGCGAAGGAGGAGTGGGAGTGGGCGAAGTGGCTCCCGCACGTCCAGCACCCCACGATGTCCGACGGCATCGGCCAGCTGCGCATGATGGCGGGCTCGCTGGCCCAGATCGAGCAGTGGCTCGACGAGGAGCTGCGCGACCGGCAGCGGTTCTCCCGCAACGCCACGCCCGCGCCAGACCAGCCGCACGTCGTGATCGTGATCGACGACGCCGAGGTCACGCGCGAAGAGCAGATCATCCTGGAGGAGGGCCTGGTCGGCGTCACGCTCGTCGACCTGTCCGACACCCTCGGGAACCTGTCGGCCCGCCGTGGCCTGCGGCTCGTGGTCGAGCCCGACCGCCTCGGCGCGCGCAGCGCCGGCGGCGTCGAGTGGTTCGGCCGGCCGGACACGCTGTCGGTGGTCGAGGCCGAGGCGCTCGCCCGTCTGATCGCGCCGTACCGCGTCGGTGGCGGTGGCGGCACGGAGGCGTCGGACGACGAGCCGTTGCTGTCCAACCCCACGCTGCTGGAGCTGCTCGGCATCCCGGGCGACCCGATGACGTTCGACGTGCAGGGGGCCTGGCGCCCGCGGCCGGTGCGCGACCGCTACCGCGTGCCGTTCGGTGTCGGCGAGTACGGCCAGGCCGTCGAGCTCGACATCAAGGAAGCGGCGATGGAGGGCATGGGCCCCCACGGCCTGTGCATCGGGGCGACCGGTTCCGGTAAGTCGGAGTTCCTCCGCACGCTGGTGCTGGGCCTGCTCGCCACGCACTCGAGCACGTCGCTCAACATGATCCTCGTCGACTTCAAGGGTGGTGCGACGTTCCTCGGCCTGGACAAGGCCCCGCACGTCGCCGCCACGATCACCAACCTCGCGGGCGACCTCACGCTGGTCGACCGCATGAAGGACGCCATCGCGGGCGAGGTGTCCCGCCGCCAGGAAGTGCTGGCGAAGGGCAACTACAAGAACGTGTGGGACTACGAGAAGGCGCGAGAGAACGGCGCCGACCTCGACCCGCTGCCCGCGCTGTTCATCTGCATCGACGAGTTCTCCGAGATGCTCACGGCGAAGCCGGACTTCATCGACATCTTCCTCCAGATCGGCCGCGTCGGCCGGTCGCTGCAGATGCACATGCTGCTCGCGTCGCAGCGACTGGAGGAGGGCAAGCTACGTGGTCTGGACACCTACCTGTCCTACCGGATCGGCCTGAAGACCTTCTCCGCCGCGGAGTCGCGCGCCGCGATCGGCGTGCCGGACGCGTTCGAGCTGCCGTCGATCCCGGGTTCGGGCTACCTCAAGTACGACACCTCCACGATGGTCCGGTTCAAGGCGTCGTACGTGTCGGGCCCGTACCGGCCCGCCGGCATCAAGGCCGCAGGCCCCGTGGCCACGGTCGTGCGCGCGGACAAGCGCCCGCAGCTGTTCGTGCCCGACTACGTCGAGCTGCCGCCCGAGCCGGAGCCCGAGCTCGAGCCGGTCGAAGAGGTCGCGAAGCCGAAGCAGTCCGAGGAGGCCACCGAACCGAGCGAGCTCGAGGTGATGGTCGACCGGTTCATCGGCCAGGGCCCGCCCGCGCACGAGGTGTGGCTGCCGCCGCTGGACGAGTCCAACTCCCTGGACACGATGCTGCCGAACCTCAACCCCACCGACGACCGCGGCCTGTCCCCGGTCGGGTTCTTCGGCAACGGCCGCCTTCAGGTGCCGCTCGGCATCGTCGACCGGCCGTTCGAGCAGCGGCGCGACCTGCTGTGGGCCGACTTCTCCGGTGCCGCCGGCCACGCGGTGATCGCCGGTGGCCCGCAGGCCGGCAAGTCGACCATGCTCCGCACACTGATCATGTCGATGTCGCTCACGCACACGCCCGAGGAAGTGCAGTTCTACTGCCTCGACCTCGGTGGTGGCACGCTCGGCGGTCTCGCCGACCTGCCGCACGTGGGTGGTGTCGCCGTGGCCCGGCGTGAGCCGGACAAGGCGCGCCGGATCGTCGCCGAGCTCACCACGCTCATGACCGAGCGCGAAGGCCGGTTCGGCGCGCTGGGCATCGACTCGATGACCGAGTTCCGCAACCGCAAGCGGCGCGGCGAAATCCCGGCCGAGCAGGACCCGTTCGGCGACGCCTTCCTGATAGTCGACAACTGGCGCGCCATCCGCGACGACTTCGACGAGCTCGAGGCGTCCATCACGCAGCTGGCCACGCAGGGTCTGTCGTACGGCATCCACGTGGTCATCTCCGCCAACCGGTGGGCCGACCTGCGCCCGGCGATCAAGGACATGCTGGGCACGCGGTTCGAGCTGCGCCTCGGTGACCCGACCGAGTCGGACATCGACCGCCGCATCGCGGTCAACATCCCGGCCGGGCGCCCCGGCCGCGGCCTGACCCGCGACAAGCTGCACATGCTCACGGGCCTGCCGCGCATCGACGGCTCCAGCGACGCCGAGTCGCTGGCCGCGGGTGTGGCCGACGCCGTGGCGAAGATCCGCGGCGCCTGGCGTGGCCGCTCCGCACCGCAGGTCCGCCTGCTGCCGGAGATGATCACCTACGAAGAGGTGCTCAAGATCGACGCCAAGCGCAACACGAAGCTGGTGCCCTTCGGCGTCAACGAGGACGACCTCGCACCGGTTTACCTCGACTTCGACGCCGACCCGCACTTCTTCGCGTTCGCCGACGGCGAGTCGGGCAAGACCAACCTGCTGCGCCAGATCGGCCGGGGTATCGCCGAGCGCTACTCGCCGCAGGAGGGTGTGATCCTGCTGGTCGACTACCGGCGCACGATGCTCGGGTTCCTCGAGGGTGACTCGCTGCTGGGCTACGCCGTGTCGGCCAACCAGCTGGAGAGCATGGTCAAGGACGTGCACGGGTCGATGACCCGGCGCCTCCCGGGTCCGGACGTCACGCAGGACCAGCTGAGGAACCGGTCGTGGTGGACCGGACCGGAGCTGTTCATCCTGGTCGACGACTACGATCTCGTGGCCACGCAGACGTCCAACCCGCTCAAGCCGCTGGCGGACTTCCTCGCCCAGGCGAAGGACGTCGGCCTGCATCTGATCGTCGTACGCCGCAGCGGTGGTGCGTCGCGGGCCTCGTACGACTCGATCATCGGCAAGCTGAAGGAGATCGCGGCGCCGGGCATGGTCATGAACGGGTCGAAGGACGAGGGCGCGCTGATCGGCAACATCCGGCCCAGCGCGATGCCGCCGGGCCGGGGCGTGATGCTCAGCCGCAAGAACGGCAGGCAGCTCGTGCAGGTGTCGTGGATCCAGCCCGACTGATCGACGTGCGCGAGTCCCGCGCGGGCGACGGCAGGAGCGTCGGGTGACGGTGCGGGTGGCGGTGGACTTCGGGACCACCAGCACCTGCGTCGTCGCCTCCGTCAACGGCCGCGAGCCGCAGGTCGTGGTGATCGACGGCCAGCCGTTGATGTCGTCGGCGGTCTTCGCGGCCGCCGACGGCACCCTGTTCGTCGGCCAGGAGGCCGAGCGGCAGGCTGCCGTCGACCCGTCACGCTACGAGCCCAACCCGAAGCGGCGCATCGACGAGGGTGAGCTGCTGCTCGGCGACTCTGTGCTGCGGGTCACCGACGTCGTCCACGTCGTGCTGGGCCGGGCGGTGGCCGAGGCACGCCGCATCGCCGGCGACGCCGAGGTCGACCTGCTCGTGCTCACCCATCCCGCCGACTGGGGCGCGATCCGCACCCGGCTGCTGCGCCAGGCGGCGGGCCGGCTGGCGCGCGAGGTCGCGCTGGTGCCCGAGCCGGTGGCCGCAGCGGTGTACCACGCGGCCACCTTCGCGCCCGTCGCTTCGCCGGACGGGCGGACCGTGGAGTTCAGCGGCCGGCCCGGCGAAGCGCTCGCCGTGCTCGACCTCGGCGGCGGCACGGTGGACGTCAGCGTCGTGCAACGGCTGCCCGAAGCCGGGCGTGGTCCCGGCGCCCGCGGCGGATTCCAGGTCCTTGCCACCCGCGGCGACCCGAGCTTCGGCGGGGCGGACATCGACCAGGCGCTGCTGGAGCACGTCGGCTCGCTGGTGTCGGGAGCCGATCCGGACGCGTGGCAGCAGCTCGTCACGGGCCGCGAGCTCACCGACCGGCGGCGGCGGCGCGTGCTGCGGCAGGACGTGCGCGGCGCGAAGGAGACGTTGTCGCGCCACACCTACACCGACGTGCCGATGCCGCCGCCGTTCGCCGACGCGCACGTGACACGCGAAGACCTCGAGAAGCTGATCGCGGCGCCGCTCGGGCGCACGGTGGAGCTCACCAGCGCGGCCATCGCCGACGCCGGACTGCGGCCCCGGCAGCTCACCGCGATCTTCCTCGTCGGCGGTTCGAGCCGGATCCCGATGATCTCGCGCCTGGTCCACGAGCGCACGGGCGTGGTGCCCACCAGCCTCGACCAGCCGGAGACGGTGGTGGCGCGCGGCGCGCTGCGGGCGGTGCTCGTGGACCCCGACCGCACGGGTGCGCTGCCCGGTGCTTCGGTGGCGCGCTCGCCCGGTTCACCGAGTGGCCCGTTGCCGGACCAGCGCACCGACGTCGTCCGTCCCGGTGAGCTGCGGCGGCCGGGCACCGCGCAGGGTGAGGGGGAGGGCCGCACGGAGCTGTTGTCCCGGCCGACCCCGCCCCGCGCCCGGCCGAGGTCGCCTTCCCCGCCTTCGTCGGGACCGATCCCCGCGGTGCGCGCGACCCCGGGCCGCGGGTTCGCAGGGCCCGCCGGTCCGCCGGGTCCGCCGGGCCTCGCGCCGCCGGGTGGTCCAGTCCGACCGCTCGGGCAGCCGTGGGCGTCGGACAGCGGCGCCACCGGCACGCGCGGCCGGAAGCGGCTGTGGGTGATCGTCGTGGTCGTGGCGGTGGTCGTAGTCGCCGCCGCGGCGGTGCTGTTCGTGGTGAACCGCGGTAGCGACGAGCCGGCGGCGCAGCAGGGCAAGACGTTCGTCCAGTACGACTTCAGCATCAGCGCGCCGCCGGACTGGGTCCAGACCTCCGACCAGGTCGCCGAGCGGCAGGTGATCCTGCACCCGCAGAACGCGGCCACCGGCAACGACCTCGTGGTCGCGCAGGAGTTCGTGATGGACTACGACGCGACCGTCGACCGCGCGCAACTCGTGAACTCTTTGCAAGCGCAGGCGGCCAGGGACCTGAACTACAGCGCCTTCGATCCGAACCTGACGTACGGTGGCCGCACCGTGATCGGGTACCACCAGCGCAAGAGCGACCAGCTTACCGTGAACTGGTATGTGGTGGTGCAGGGAAAGATCCGGGTGCACGTGGGGTGTCAGTACGAAGCCCCCGCGTTGCGGCAACGCGTCGACACGGCCTGCGAGCAGATCGTGCGGACGCTGAAGATCACCAGCTGAAGGAGTGCCCGTGCCGTCGGAACCCGAGTCCGCCGCGGCGGCTTTCACGCGAGTGGGGCAGGACGCGGTCACGCACGCGCGCCGGGTCGCCAGCACCGCGCTCGCCCGCAACGTCCGCCACCGCGAGGACAACCGGGAGCTGCTGAAGGCCTACGCCCGTCACCGGCTATCGGGCGGTGGCGCCGTCGAACCCACTCCGCGGGTGCTGCGCGGTGCCGCCGCCCGGTTCCGCGCGGCGTGCGGACTGCCGATGCCGCACCTGACGACGGAGGCCGAATTGGTCCGGTCCGAGCCCGAAGTTCCCTCGCCGGCTGCACGAACGAGTGATGACGAAGAGGACTTTTCGCAGTTGCGAATCATGAGCCGAAACCGTGAGAGCAGTTCATCGTCGCATCGCGTGCGCTGAATCCCCAGGAGGGGCACGGTTCTCTGCTCATCCACCCGGCGCCGGACGACCTTCGTCGCCGCCGGATCCCGGCGGAGTTGTTCGCAAAAGCAAACTAGTTAAGATATCTTGCAGCAAGCGTGAACCGAACCTGGCAATGTCTTCGTCGTAGGGGTGTACGGCGACGACGCAGGCCGATACGCACAACAACCGACGAAGGGGGTAGTTCCCATGGCGACTGGCGGCTTTGAGGGGACTCCGGAAGAGTTCACCAACGCTGAGAACCGCGTGACCGACGTCCGCGTGGCGATGGACCAGCACCTGAGCAAGCTGAGCGGTGAAATTGAAGCCACTCGCGCGGGCTGGGACGGCGACGCGGCGCAGGCGTTCAACAACGTGATGCAGCGCTTTGACGCGGCGGGCAAGAAGTTGAACCAGGCATTGCAGAACATTGCCGACCTGCTCCAGCAAGCCGGTTCGAAGTACCAGCGCGCCGAGCAGGAACAGCAGGAAACCGTGAACAGCTTCAACAAGGGCTTCGGCGTTCTCGGCTGATTCCGTACCGGCTACGTTGAGTTCACCTATTACGCCTACAAATTTTGACAGGAGTTAGTCATGGGACGCATTCTCGTCGACCCGGCCACCATCTACCAAGCGGCTGAGGACTGCGCGACCGCCGGCACGCAGCTCGGGGCGCAGTTCGACCAGCTGAAGAGCGACCTCAACCCGCTGATCAACAGCTGGAGCGGTGAGGCCCAGCGGCAGTACATGGACGCCCAGGCGCAGTGGGACCAGTCGTTCGATGACCTCAAGGCTTTGCTCGCTCAGCTCACGAAGGCGCTGCCGGAGATCGCGGACGGTTACCAGCGCACGGACAAAGACGTCACGAATCTGTTCCAAAAGTGAACCGAGAACGAGGCGCTTGATGACCGTCCCCCGCTGAGTCCAGGGCACCGAAACCACGGCGGGCTGCGCACTTCGGTGCGGGCCCGCCGCTTTTCGTGCCCTGGTTCCGGATCTCCACTCGGTCCACTGTGGACGCCGGCTGCGGAATCCGTTCAGTGCGGCGCGCTGACCTCGTACTCGGGCTTGTCGTCGAGCACCCGCACCGTGACCTTGCGCGGCTGCCCGCCGAGCTGCAGCGTGCAGTCGAAGGTGGTGCCATTCTGAGTGGACTCACCCGAGGGGCAGGCCACGTTCTTGATGTCGGGCTCGCCATAGTTCTCCACGAGCACGCGGGAAACGCCGTCCTGCAACGACTTCTGGTCGAGCGTGTCCCCTTGGAGCGCGCCGAGCAGCCACGCTGCGCCGGCGCCGATCACCAGCACGGCCACGGCCGCGCCGCCGATTACCCACGGCCGCTTCGACCGCGGCGCCGACTTTCCGGCCTCGGCGGAGAACGCACCCAGCCCACCGTACGTCGCCGGCTGGAACCCGCCCGCCGAACGCCGCCCCCTGCTGCTGCGGCGGTACGCCCGGCACCTGCTGCCCGCCGTACGGCTGGGGCTGCGGACCACTGGCGGGGGACTGCTGCGGGCTCGGGGGGTGCAGCTGTGGGCTGGTTCCGGGGGTTCGGCAGCGCGGTGCCGGCGGGGGCCTGCCCGCACGCGGTCGCGAGCACCAGCACGGCACCCAGGGCGAGCGCCGCCCGGCTTGCCCATTTCGTCATCGCTTCCCCCGGGGTGTTCGGCTGTCCGCGCGGATCGTCTCATCGTGGCGTGCCGCGCGTGCCCGCGTGGGTGGTTCCGCGAGGTCGGCCGGTACACTTGCGAATGCGTCCGAAGAGCGCGGTTGCCGGAGGTCTCGGCCACCACGCACTCCTGTTGCACCCCCGCTGCACGGTCGCGTGAGCAGGGGCGTATCTTCATATGTCGTTGTGCGTTGCGGCGCGTCAGCGCTAGGCCCGCACAGAACCCACACGCAATGTTGACGACGAGGTAGACCCTTGCCCACGTACAGCCCCAAGCCCGGCGACGTCACTCGTGCCTGGCACGTGATCGACGCCGAGGATGTCGTGCTCGGCCGGCTCGCGACCGAGGTCGCCACGCTGCTGCGCGGCAAGCACAAGCCGACTTATGCCCCGCACGTGGACACCGGCGACTTCGTCGTCATCGTCAACGCCGAGAAGGTCGCGCTCACCGGTAACAAGCGCGACCAGAAGTTCGCGTACCGCCACAGTGGCTACCCCGGTGGCCTGCGCAAGCGTTCCTTCGGCGAGCTGCTCGACACCAAGCCCGAGCACCTTGTCGAAAAGGTCGTGAAGGGCATGCTGCCGAAGAACAAGCTCGGCCGCGCCATGGCCAAGAAGCTGAAGGTGTACGCCGGCCCGCAGCACCCGCACGCCGCGCAGCAGCCGCAGGCGCGCGAGATCACCAAGATCGCGCAGGTCGCGCAGTGAGTGAGGAACAGTCTGTGACCAGCACCGAGACCGAGGTCGTCGCCTCGACCGAGACCCCTGAGGGCGAGGCCGTCGCCACCAGCGAGACGCCCGCCGCCCCGCGTCCGTCGCGCGCCGCGGGTGGCAACGCCCAGACCGTCGGCCGTCGCAAGGAGGCCGTGGTCCGCGTCCGCGTCGTTCCCGGCACCGGTGAGTTCAAGCTCAACGGCCGCAGCCTCGCGGAGTACTTCCCGAACAAGGTGCACCAGCAGCTCATCCGTGAGCCGCTCGTCACGGTCGACAAGCCGGACTCGTTCGACATCTTCGCCAACCTCCACGGCGGCGGCATCTCGGGCCAGGCCGGCGCTCTGCGCCTCGCCATCGCCCGCGCCCTGGTCGAGGTCGACGCCGACGACCGCCCGGCCCTCAAGAAGGCCGGCTTCCTGACCCGTGACGCGCGCGCCACGGAGCGGAAGAAGTACGGCCTGAAGAAGGCCCGCAAGGCTCCGCAGTACAGCAAGCGCTGAGTCGTGTGGGGGTTTCGTACCCCCATGTCCCTGCGAAGGGGCAACCTCGGGAGCGCCCATCCGTCCATCGGAAGGGCGCTCTCGTGCTTTCCGAGTGCTGTCTGAACGTGTTCTCTGGGACCTCATGGGTCCCATCTGCCCCACAGTGATGCATTTCGCGCGCGGTCCGCGACATTCCTGGGGTGGGGGCAGGGGCCCGGCCGGGTCGCAGCCGCCGCTAGGTTGTCGTGGTCGATTTGGACCTAGGAGGTCGTGGAGATGGCCCGACTGTTCGGTACCGACGGGGTACGAGGCCTGGCCAACGCCGAGCTGACCCCCGAGCTGGCGCTTTCGCTCGCGGCCAGCGCCGCGCGTGTGCTCGCCGCGCACGACCGTTCGCACCGCCCGGTGGCCGTCGTCGGCCGCGACCCGCGCGCCAGTGGCGAGATGCTGGAGGCCGCCGTGGTGGCGGGCCTCGCGTCCGCCGGTGCCGACGTGTTGCGCCTCGGCGTGCTGCCGACGCCCGCCGTCGCGTACCTCGTGGGTGCGCTGGAAGCCGACCTGGGTGTGATGATCTCGGCTTCGCACAACCCCATGCCAGACAACGGCATCAAGCTCTTCGCCGCGGGCGGGCACAAGCTTCCCGACAGCATCGAGGACGAGATCGAGGCAGGCCTGGGCGGCGCCGACGTCGTCCGTCCGACGGGCTCGGGCGTCGGGCGCGTGTCCGACGTCTCCGACGCGCTCGACCTGTACGTCGACCACCTGGTCTCGGCCACGCCGCACCGGCTCGACGGCTTGAAGGTCGTGGTGGACTGCGCCAACGGCGCGTCCGCCGTCGCCGCCCCCGAGGCCTACCGCCGCGCCGGCGCCGAGGTCGTCGCCGTCCACGCGGAGCCGGACGGCATCAACATCAACGAGCACTGCGGTTCGAACCACCCCGACCTGCTCCGGGCCGCCGTCGTCGAGCATGGCGCCGACCTGGGCATCGCCCACGACGGCGACGCCGACCGCTGCGTCGCGGTGGATGCCTCGGGCGAGCTCGTGGACGGCGACCAGATCATGGCCGTGCTGGCCCTCGCGCTGGCCGAGGACGGCGAACTGGTGAAGGCCACGCTCGTCGCCACCGTGATGAGCAACCTGGGTCTGCACCTCGCGATGAAGGCCCACGGCATCACGGTCGTCACGACGTCCGTCGGCGACCGCTACGTGCTCGAAGAGCTGCGCGCATCCGGCCTCGCCCTCGGCGGCGAACAGTCGGGCCACGTGGTCCTCCCCGCCCACGCCACCACCGGCGACGGCCTGCTGACCGCCCTGCGCCTCATGTCCCGCATGGCCGCCACCGGCAAGAAGCTCGCCGAGCTCGCCTCCGTGATGAACCGCCTGCCCCAGGTCCTCGTCAACGTCCCCGTCGCGGACAAGGCGGCCGTCGCGGACTCCTCCGAAGTCCGCGACGCCGTCGGCGAGGTCGAAGCCGAACTCGGCGAAGAAGGCCGCGTCCTCCTGCGCCCCTCGGGCACCGAACAGCTCGTCCGCGTCATGGTCGAGGCCCCGGCCCACGCCACGGCCCAAGCGGCGGCGGACCGGCTGGCCGGAGTGGTGTCCGCGGTCTCCTGATCATCCCGATTCCGGTGGACGTCCTGCGCCCTTGGTGACCCCGGAGGTACATTCCGCATGCAGTGCGGATCGACCGGGGGAGTGGGATGGACGGGCAAGTGGGGCTGAGTCCTCAGTTCACCAGGAGCCTGGTGGCGATGGAGGAGGTCAGAGCCCAGTACCGGGCCGATCACGAGCGCGCGCTGGCCGACGACGAGACGCGTCAGGCGGAGTTCGCCAAGCTCGTCGAGGAGAACCGCGCCCGCAGCGAGCAGCTGCGCGCGGAGCGTGAGGCCGCTGGAACCGAGAGCGATTCCGCCGCGTCGAAGGAAGCGGAACTGGCCGCCAAACGGGCGGCGGACAACGCCAAAGACGGCGCGATCTTCCGGTTCGAGGACGAGACCGCTGTGGAAGCGCCGCCGCAGCCGGTGGTGCCCGCGTTCCGGCCGGCACCGCCGGAGGCCCCGGACCGCCCGGCCGCCCGGCACCGCGCGTTGGAGGTCGACGACGACTTCTCGGCCACGAACTGGGTCGACGACCACTGAGGCAGCTGTTCCGCACGAGGGGAGAAGTGCGTTGGCCGGATTCAACATCGAACCGGATCAGGTGAAGAACGTCGCGAACGAGGTGTCCTCGATGGCGACGTCGTTCGACGAGATGAAGACCTACACTGCTCAGTCGCAGCTGACGCCCGCGCACTTCGGCAAGATCCCCGGCCTCTCCGAAGCGGCCGGCGCGTATGTCGCGAAAGCCCAGGCGCTCGGGGACTCCGCCACGAAGGGCGGAGCGTTCCTCAAGGACTACGCCACGCGGCTCAACCAATCGGCGACCCTGCACTCGGAGAACGAGCAGGAGAGAGCCTGGGGCATCACCGACGCGGGCAGGGAGGCCTGACCGTGACCCCACCTCCTGCCACCGGCCGGCTCGGCGACAGCATCATCGCCCCGCTGCAGCCCCCGGCTGACGTCCACCTGGACGACACGTCCGACAACATGCTGAAGTCGCTCACCGGCTTCCACGACAAGATGACCGGCAAGCTCGGCGGCCTCTACGCGCGGTGGATCGGTCATCCTTCGCGGAATCTCGCGTTCCAGTTCGCGGCGCCGTACGGCCAGGGCGATGAGGAGACCCGCCTCCTCGGGGAACTGGGCGGCTTCGGCTTCGGCTATTTCTGGGGCGCGCAGGGCCGAGCGGCCAACCTCGGCAAGGCGGCGAAGGCGGCGCAGGACGCGAGCGGCCAGGTCAAGCAGGATCTGTCCGCGGCTTGGCAAGGCAAGGCCGCGGACTCCGCCGGCGAGAAGATGGACGACCTGAACAAGGTTCTGGGCGACTACAGCGGCACGGTCAACGGGTTCAGCCAGTTGCTGCAGAACCTGTGGCACACGGTCCGACCGCCGATCGCCGATTTGGCGAAGCTGCCGGATGCGCCGGGCCAGAGGCCGAAGGCCTTCTTGGATGCT
This sequence comes from Amycolatopsis sp. NPDC023774, assembly GCF_040639695.1. Taxonomy (NCBI): domain Bacteria; kingdom Bacillati; phylum Actinomycetota; class Actinomycetes; order Pseudonocardiales; family Pseudonocardiaceae; genus Amycolatopsis; species Amycolatopsis sp. NPDC023774. The sequence goes on along the minus strand of NZ_JBFAAJ010000004.1, from coordinate 297,444 downwards.
CACAACCCCGACGACTGCGACGGCCTGTCGATGTTCATCGACCGGCTCGACGACGCCATCAAATGGGGCCGTGACAAGGGAGATGACGACAGCATCGCGGCCCTTTGGGGCAATGCTCGAAATGGGTCCGAGGTCGCAAGAAGCCAGGAACATGGAACTGGGCCGATCGCGCCGCAGGACATTCGGCACATGTCAGTGGACCTCGACACGGACTACGACTCCAAGTGGTCTGACAAGCTGTGCAGCCAGATGGACGAGTACAGCGTGCAGTACTCCGATGCCATGACCACCTTCCGGCAGGCGATCCGCAACGCACACACCGCCGCGACCAACGCGCTGCGGGCGTTCTCGGATGGTCTGAACGTGCCGACGGACCCATTCGGCTCCTTGCACCTCGGCGCGTCGCCCGACCCCGGCGGTGGCACCAAGACCAGCAGCTCCGGCGGGCACAGCAGCGGCTCAGGCGGCCCGTCTTCGGCCGGTGGTGGCGGCAGCATGACTCCGCCGCCGGCCACCCCGGCGCCAACCCCCGCCGTGACCGCGCCGGCAGCAGCGGATCCGAACCTCAACCCCGTCACGCACCAACCGCTCGAGGTGGACCCATCGACGGGCCAGCCGTACCCGATCGACCCGAAGACCGGCGTGGCGATCAAGTCCGACGCGACGGAACCCGAGACGGTGACCGTCGAGCAGGGCGACAACAAGATCTCCATGTCCGAGCCGGACGACGACGGGAAGATGGGCATCACCGTCGACGACGGGACCGGGCAGGAGAAGCAGTACCAGCTCGACTTCGGCGAGGATCCCGCGCCAGGCCAGGGCGCCGACTTCGGTCCGCAGGGGCGCGACGGCGCGCAGGACGCGTCGGGCCAGCCTGACGACGGTCGTCGCCAGGCGCCGCAGCCCGACGGCACGCCGGCCGGCACCGCGACGTCCGGCCAGGTCTACCAGCCGGGTCCCGACGGCAAGATTCACGTCGACGACGGGAACCTCAAGATCACCGCCGAGCGTCCCGACGGCGCGGACGGTCCCACGGTGGTGACTGTCGACGACGGTTCCGGCCAGCCGACGAAATACACGCTCGGCGACGACGGCGACCTCCACCCCGCTACTGCGGACGGACAGCTCGCCGGGAATCTCGCGCAGCCCGCGGCGGCTCAGCACGGCGCCGGGATGTCGGACCAGACCAGTCCAATCGACCGTGCCACCCCGGTCAGTCACGGTGCATCAGACCAGGGCGGCCCGGTCGATCATTCCGGCGCCCACGACGCGACTGACGCCGGCGCGCCGACCGGTCGTCACCATGCCGCGCCGGATGTCGGGATGCCGGCGGACCCCGTGGATGCCACGGCGACGTCGGGCGCTCAGCCGAGCGTGGACGACTCGACCACCGCCCAGTCGCTCACCGATCCCACGGACAGCCGCAGCGGCCTCGGCCCCGCGTTCGACGACGGTCTCGGCGAAACCTCCGAACCGGCCGACTGGCAGGGTGGTGGTGGCGCCACCGCTCCGACCTCCGGCGACCTCGGCACGGCCCCGACCACGACCGACCAGCAAGGACAGCCCATGGCCATGATGGGCGGCGGCATGATGGGTGGCGGTGGGCTCGGCAACACCGGCGGTGACCAGGAGCGCGGGTCGAACCCGTACCGGTCCGGTCTGTTCGAGTCGACGTCGAGCGGCCGCCGGATCAGCGGCTCGTTGCTCGACGACGAGAACTGAGCGCTTCTGTCGACTCAAGCCTCCTGGCTCGCTAGATTTCCGGTGCACGGGACCGACACCGAGCGCTGTCGGCGTGCGTCGGAGTGGGGGCGGGGCGGCGGAGTGAGGGGGCGGTCATGCCGGAGGGCAGCCACCGGGCGGACGCGGAGGCGATGCGCGCCGCCAAGGGCGCGCTCGAGGCGGCGGCCGGGCGGGTGTCCGGGGTGGCGTCGCAGGTCGCCGAGGCGGATTTCGGGCGTGGGCACGACGGGGCGTTTGCCGCGTACCGCAACGGGTTCGCCGCGCTGAGTGACGCCGTCCAGGCGTACGCCGATGAGCTCGCGAGGTTCGGTGGCAGCGTCGACGTGGCGGCGGGGCGGTACGCGTCGATCGAGGACGAGCACGTCGACGCCGCGCGGAACACGGCGAACCGATGACCGACGCGCTGCGTGGCCCCGGGCCTGGCGGCGTCGGGGTGGCGACGTCCGACGAGCTGCTCGCGTTCGCCGAGCCGGCGCTGGATTTCTTCGCACAGTGGGCCTCGGTCTGGAACGCATTCGCGGCCACGAAGATCGACGTGGAGCACGACATCCGGCTGAGGTTCCAGGACAGCGCCGGCCTCGACTTCCGCAAATTCCTCGCCGACGCCGACGCACTGGCCCGCACACGCGACACCCTCGAGTCCACGCACACCGACGCGACCACCGCCATCACCACCCTCTTCCGCGACTGGCAAAGCCCCGCCGCGACGGCCGCTCAGAGCGTGTACAGCCGCCTCCGGCCGGATGACTTGCTCGACCACCTCGCCGGCGCCGCCCAGCTCATCCCCGAGACGATGACCCACGTCTTCACCGCTCTGAAGACCAAAGTGGACGAATCGCTGAAACTCCGCACCGACTCGATCGCGGGCGCGCCTTTGCCGGTGGCGCAACGGGTTGCCGAGGTGGCCCAAGGCGGCGCCGTCTCGAAGGACGAGCTGCTCGACCTCGCCCAGTGGCTCGACTCCGCCAGCCCCGGCGACGACCTCCACCACCGCCTACGCGACTGCGAACCCGGCGACAACGACTACACCACCCGCGCCGCCCGCCAATGGCTGAACGGTCCTTTCGCGACCGAGTTCAGCAGCCGCTACGCCGCGTTCCAGGGTCTGTGCGCGACGGCCACCTCCACTATCGACGGCCATTTCCGCGCGCTGGTGGGATTCCTGACTGTTCCGACCGAGACATCCACAGTGGATCCATTGGTGGGTTCACGCAATCCCGCCGCGGGGCGGCCTGCGGATTTATCGACTCCCGTTCTCGGGCTCCCGGTCGGCTCGCCGACTCCCGGTCCAGGCTTCCCCTTGGATTCACCGACTCCTGCCCTGGGTGTCCCCGTGGTCCCGGCCGACTTCGACCCGTCGTCAGGCTCGACCTCGGGCGACCTGGACGTCCCGGACGACAGCACCACGGCCTCGGCCTCCCTGTCCGACCTCGGCGCCCACATCGTCGACCCGCCCCAAGATCAGCACCCCTCCGCGGAACTCGGCACGGCCCCCGGCGGCGACGTCACCTTCGACCCCCTCGGCCCCGGCCCCGACTCCCTCCCCGACGGCATGAACGGTTTCGGCGCCCTGTCCCTCCCCGGCCTGAACGGCCTCGGCACCGCCCCTGGCGACCAAACACGCCCCGCCGCCCGCCTCGGCACGGACGTCTTCGACACCCGCGGCTCGGCCGGCCGCATCAGCGGCTCCCTGGACGACGGGCCCGGCGTTGACCGCCGCTGACCCGCCCGCCCCGCATCGGGCCACGACCACGGCCCGCCGGCCGGAGCAGCGGATCTCAAGCACCGCCGACCGGCCCGCCTCACGCCGCGCGAACGCCACGACCGCCGCGGCTCAGCCGGCCGAACCCCGGTGGTTATCCGACCGGATCCTCACCACTCCCGGCCGGCGCACTTTGCCCGCTGCTCACCAGCTCACGGGATGGCGGAACCGACCTTGACCGCCGCCGACCGACTCGCCGCCGCCCGCGCGGCCCAGGATGCCGCCACCCGTGAACACCAGGAACAACGCGCCCTCCGCGACGGCCACGTCACCTCGGCCACGTCCGCCGCCGCCGCGTCCCTCCACCGCGATGCCGCCATGCACGGCCGCTACCTCACCCGGGCCCAGGACCTCCGGCGCCGCCACCGCGAAGCCGGCGGTTGGCTCACCGAACAAACCATGACCGACCGCACGCACACCATCGACCTCACCCCACCCGCCGACCCGCGGCCCGACGAGGCCACCCCGCCAACCCCGGGCCACCCCGCCCGCCCGGGCCGCTTCGACGACCACGACTTCTCGAACAACACCTGGATGGTCGACTGACTCCACTCGGCTGCCGTGTGCAGGCGTGAAGGGTCCCTTCAGGCCTTCTCAGTGCCAACCTGGGCCGAGTCCAGCCCTCACCCGCGCTCGGAACCGGTGAAGGTCCCGTCAGACGCCGGCGGAGTGGCGAAATGGTGACTCCGCTGTCGGGGCAAACGATGCCAACCCGGGTCGAGTCCAGCCCTCACCCGCACTCGGAACCGGTGAAGGCCCCTTCACACGTCGGCGGCGTGGCGAAAGCCATTCGCACCCGGAGCGAACACCAACCAAGCGCACCCGAGCCCAGGAGCAGCCCGCACCCGCCGACCGAAGCGATGAAGGTCCCCTCCACCCCAACCCCGGTCACCGACCGTCAGGCAGCCGGCTCTTCCGTCAGGTCGATCGGCGCCCGCTTCACGTCGGCGTCCAGCAGCGGCAGGTACCGCTCCGTGCCCGTCAGGTGCGTCAGGAAAAACGCCGTGAACAACGCCCGCGTCAGCTGCTGGGTGCGCCGGTGCGGTTTGCCGTGGAGCAAAAGCTGGCTCCAGTGCCGCCCCTCCGTCACGCCGAGGTGCGAGGACTTCCCCAACGTGCGCAGCTGAACGGGCCCAGCCCAAGCCGCGGCAATGGCTTCCGCATGGCCCACGGCCGGCGCGACCAGGTCCTCCTCCGCCGCGAGGTGCAGGCCGGGGGCAGTGATGAGCTGGGCGGCGACCGAGGCGGAGGGGAGGGTCTGGGCGGCGGTGATTGTCGCGACGGCGCGGATGCGCGGGCGCGCGGAGTCGTCCGCCGCGGCGGCTCGGGCGGCGGCGAGGACGGCGGACCCGCCGCCGGTGGAGTGGCCGGCGAGGCCGAGCTTGGCCGGGTCGACGCTGATGCCGTCGGGGCCGAGGCGGACGGTGGTGACCACGTCGAGCGTCGTCAGCAGGTCGCTGGCGAGCAGGCGGTACGACGGCAGCGGCCCGCCCTGCGTCGCGGGCGCGGCGGCGACCACGCCCCAGCTCGCGAGGTGGTGCAGGAGGTGCCGGTAGCGCGACGCGGGCTGCAGCCACCCATGCCCGAACGCGATGGCCGGCAGCCCCAGCCCTTGGCGGGGCGTGAACACGACCCCCGGCAGCCCGACCAGGGCCAGGTTGCCGCGCAGGACCTCGTGGGGTCCCGGGTGTGACAGCTCCGCGAGCAGTTGCTTGGGCTTGCTGGCCATGCGCGTGACCTTACTGCCCGCACCCGGCCCCGGCCCGCCCGCCGCTCCGGGCCAGGTCACGTGCGCTCGTAGCAGGCGATGAGCACGCCCTTGGTGGTCGCGACGCTGCGGGTGAGTTCGAACTCCGTCAGCGGCGCCGGGCCGTCGAACAGCCGCGCGCCGACGCCGAGGGTGAGCGGGTGGATCACCAGCGTGTAGCGGTCGACCAGCCCGGCCGCGTGCAGGCTTCGCACAAGCGCCGCGCTGCCGACGATCGCCAGGTCGTTCCCCGGCTCGGCCTTCAGCTCGGCGACGGTCTTCGTCGCTTCGCCGGGCAGGAGGATCGAGTTCTGCCACGCGTCGGCGCTGCCGAGGGTGGTCGAGGCCACGTACTTGGTGACGGCGTCGAGATGCGCGGTGAACGGATTGCCGTCGGCGCGCCCTGCCCACGCGCCGATGAAGTCCTCCCACGTCCGGCGCCCGAAGAGCATGTCGCCGGGCTGGTTCATCCCCCTGGCCATCTCGCGGCCGAGGACCTCGTCCTGGTACCTCGTGCCCCAGCCCCCGTGCGGGAACCCGCCGCGCGTGTCCTCGTCGGGCCGCCCGGGGCCCTGCACGACCCCGTCGAGGGTGGTGTTCATGGTGACGCTGATCGAACGCATTGCCGTTCTCCTCTCGATTCACCCTCTACACGAGCGGGAACACCCCGATTCGACACAGCGCCGAAAAGCCCGGAACCCCACCGATCAGGGGCCGACCCACCCCCACCCCACTCCCCACCGCCACCACTCGAATTCCGCTGGTCAGACGGGTTGAAAAGCCTCGGGAAGGTACCGGAGTAGGGGACTGGACATCCCTCGTTAGGCTTGTTCGCGTGTGTGGAATCGTGGGATATGTCGGACACCGGCCGGCGCTGGATGTGGTCCTCGGTGGCCTGCGGCGGATGGAGTACCGCGGCTACGACTCGGCCGGGGTGGCGGTGCTCGACGGCGCCGGCGCGCTGAGGGTCGAGCGCAAGGCAGGGCGGCTCGCCAACCTCGAGGCGCAGCTCGACGCCGTGGGCAGGGACGGCTTCACCGGCACCGCCGGCATGGGCCACACCCGCTGGGCGACGCACGGCGCACCCGTCGATCGGAACTCGCACCCGCACCAGGACGCCTCGAAAAAGGTCGCCGTGGTGCACAACGGCATCATCGAGAACTTCGCCGCCCTGCGCGCGGAGCTCGAGGCCGACGGCGTGGAGATGGCGAGCGACACCGACACCGAGACCGCCGCGCACCTGGTTGCCCGGGCGTACAACGCAGGCGACACGCAGGGCGACTTCGCCGCCAGTGTCGCGGCCGTGTGCCGGCGGCTGGAGGGCGCGTTCACGCTGGTCGTGACGCACGCCGACCAGCCGGACACCATCGTGGCCGCGCGCCGTTCCTCGCCGCTGGTGGTCGGGGTCGGCGAGGGTGAGACATTCGTCGCGTCCGACGTCGCCGCGTTCATCGAGCACACGCGCGAGGCCGTGGAGCTGGGCCAGGACCAGCTGGTGGTCATCACCCGCGACGGCTACGAGGTCACCGACTTCCACGGCGACGCCGCGCAGGCCAAGCCGTTCACCGTCGACTGGGACCTGTCCGCCGCCGAGAAGGGCGGCCACGAGTACTTCATGCTCAAGGAGATCGACGAGCAGCCCGAGGCACTGGCCAACACGCTGCGCGGCCACTTCGAGGCCGGCCGGATCATCCTCGACGAGCAGCGCATCTCCGATCAGGACCTGCGTGACGTCGACAAGGTCTTCGTCGTCGCCTGCGGTTCCGCCTACCACTCGGGCCTGGTCGCCAAGTACGCCATCGAGCACTGGACGCGGCTGCCCGTCGAGGTCGAGCTGGCCAGCGAGTTCCGCTACCGCGACCCCGTGCTCGACCGCGACACGCTTGTCGTCGCCGTGTCGCAGTCCGGCGAGACGGCCGACACGCTGGAGGCCGTCCGCCACGCCCGGGAGCAGAAGGCCCGCGTGCTCGCCGTCTGCAACACCAACGGCGCGCAGATCCCGCGTGAGTCCGACGCCGTGCTCTACACGCACGCCGGCCCCGAGATCGGGGTCGCATCGACGAAGGCGTTCCTCGCGCAGATCGCCGCCAACTACCTCGTGGGCCTGGCGCTCGCGCAGGCGCGCGGCACCAAGTACCCCGACGAGGTCGCTCGCGAGTTCGCCGAGCTGGAGGCCATGCCGGCCGCCGTGCAGAAGGTGCTGTCCACTGTGGACCAGGTCAGGGACCTCGGCCGCCGGATCTCCGACTCCAAGGCGGTGCTGTTCCTCGGCCGCCACGTCGGGTTCCCGGTCGCCCTGGAGGGCGCGCTGAAGCTCAAGGAGCTCGCTTACATGCACGCCGAGGGCTTCGCCGCGGGCGAGCTCAAGCACGGCCCCATCGCGCTGGTCGAGGAAGGCCTGCCGATCGTCGTCGTCATGCCCTCGCCCAAGGGCCGCGCGGTGCTGCACTCGAAGCTGGTGTCCAACATCAGCGAGATCCAGGCCCGCGGCGCCCGCACCATCGTGATCGCCGAGGAGGGCGACGAGGCGGTGCGGCCGTTCGCCGACGAGCTGATCGAGATCCCGGCCGTGCCGACGCTGCTGCAGCCGCTGGTTTCCACCGTGCCGCTGCAGGTGCTGGCCGCGGAGATCGCCCGCGCCCGCGGGTACGACGTCGACAAGCCGCGTAACCTGGCGAAGTCCGTGACCGTCGAATAACAACGCGGAGGGCCCGCCGTGCAGGGAATCTGGATCACGGAACGGATTCGCGAGGCGGAGGGCAAGCTGTTCGCCGTCACGCCAGAAGGCGAGCTGATGCGCCGGGCGTCGTTCGGCCTGGCCACGCACCTCGCGGGGTTCCTGGCCGAACGCGCCGGCGGCGTCGCCGGGCGGCGGGTCGTGCTGCTCGTCGGCTCCGGTGACAACGGTGGTGACGCGCTGTGGGCCGGCACGTTCCTGCGTCGCCGCAGCGTGGCCGTCACGGCTGTGCTGCTGAAGCCGGAGAAGGCGCACGCCCAGGGTTTGGCCGCCCTGCGCAAAGCCGGCGGCCGCGTGGTGTCCGTCGAGGACAGTCCACAGTGGATCAGCAAGGCTGACGTGGTGGTCGACGGCATCGTCGGCATCTCCGGCAAAGGCCCGCTGCGCCCGGAGGCCGCCCAACTCGTCGAGAAGGTCCAGGCGCCGATCGTCGCCGTCGACCTCCCCAGCGGCGTCGACCCGGACACCGGGGCCGTCGCCGGCCCCCACGTCACCGCCACCCTCACCGTCACCTTCGGGGCGCCCAAACCCGTCCACGCGCTGGCGCCCCGGCAATGCGGCGACGTCGTGCTCGTCGACATCGGCCTGCGCCCCGAGCTCGGCGAACCCGACCTGCAGCGCCTTGAGCTCACGGACCTCGCCGACCTCTGGCCCATTCCCGGCGCGGGCGACGACAAGTACACCCAGGGCGTCGTCGGCATCGCCGCCGGTTCCGCGACGTACCCGGGCGCGGCCGTGCTCGCGTCGGGCTCCGCCGTGCACGCCACCGCCGGCATGGTCCGCTACGCCGGCCCCGCGGCCGACGTGGTCCGGAGCCGCTGGCCCGAGATCGTCGCCACGGGCTCGGTCACCGACGCCGGCCGCGTGCAGGCCTGGGTCGTCGGCCCGGGCATCGGCACCGGCTCCGAAGGCCGCGAAGTGCTGCGCCACATCCTCGGTCAGGGCGTGCCCGTGTGTGCCGACGCGGATGCCACCACGATCATCGCCCAGCACCCCGACGTCCTCGACGCCCGCGACCCCGGCACCCCGCTCGTGCTCACGCCCCACGCCGGCGAGTACGAGCGCCTCATGGGCACCCGCCCCGGCGCCGACCGCGTCCAGGCCGCTCGCGACGCCGCCAGGAAGTACGACGCCGTTGTCCTCCTCAAGGGCCACTGCACCGTGATCGCCGCGCCGGACGGCCGCGTCGCCGTCAACACCCCGCGCGGTTCCTGGCTCGCGACGGCCGGCTCCGGCGACGTCCTCACCGGCCTCATCGGATCGCTGCTCGCCGCCGGCCTCGACCCGTGGCTGGCCGCCGCCGCGGGCGCGCAGGTGCACTCGCTCGCCGGGGCCCTCGCCGCGGACGGCGTGCCGACCTCCGCCTCCGGCCTGGTCGACGCGATCCCGGGAGCGCTCAAGCTCGTCCGGGGCACCAGCGACGTAGAAGTTATCGAGTTACCCGTTAACTAACCCGATAAAATCTGGTAAGAACGAGGTGTGAGCACTGGCGCCCCCGTTCAGGTGACCCTCAACCGGGTCGACGGTGAGGTGCGCCGTGCCTAGGACCCGACCGTCGGACGCGGCCGTCGAGCAGCGGCGGCAGGACATCCTCGACCACGTCATCGAGCACGGCGAGGCGCGCATCGACGACCTCACCGCCCGGTTCGGCGTGAGCCTCATGACGATGCACCGCGACCTCGACGACCTCGCTGACCGCCGGCTCCTGCGCAAGCTGCGCGGCAAGGTCGAGGCCTACCCGGCGCTCACGATGGAGACCGCCAGCCGTTTCACGCTGCACTCCGCCGAGAAGGAAGCCCTCGCCGAGGCCGCGATCAAGCACGTCGAACCCGGCCAGACGGTGTTCGTCGACGACTCCACCACACTGTTCCCCCTGGTCGAACGCCTCGCCGACCTCGACGGGCTCACGGTGATCACCAACTCGCTGCGTGCCGCCAAGCTGCTGGGCGACGGCGTGACCGTCGTCGTCGCCGGCGGCCGTTACCACGCGGAGTACGACTCCTGCTCCGGTCCCGACGTGCTGGCGCTGCTGGAGCGCACCCGCGCCGACATCGCGTTCGTGTCCGTGAGCGCCGTCGCCGTCGGCCGGCTCTTCCACCCCGTGCAGGACTACGCCGAGCTCAAGAAGGCCGTGCTGCGAGCCGCGAACCGCAACGTGCTCGTGCTCGACCACTCGAAGTTCGGTCGCACCGCGACCTTCGCTCATGGCGACGTCGGCGACTACGACCTCCTGATCACCAGCGAGGCCACCCCGACCGAGGAGATCGAGGCCGCGCTCAACGCGGGCACGGCCGTGGAAACCGTCGAGCACGTCGAGGAGGGGCAGCCCTATGACAGCTGAGCTGGTGGCCGGGATCGACTCGTCGACCCAGTCGACGAAAGTCGTGGTCTGCGACGCGCGCACGGGCGCCGTCGTGCGCACCGGCCGTGCGCCGCACCCCGACGGCACCGAAGTCGACCCCGCGGCCTGGTGGCAGGCCTTCGGCGAGGCCACCGACGGTGTGCTCGACGGCGTGAAGGCCCTCGGCATCGGTGGCCAGCAACACGGCATGGTCACGGTCGACGAGGCCGGCGAGGTGGTGCGCCCCGCTCTGCTCTGGAACGACACGCGCTCCGCGCAGGCCGCCCAGGACCTCACCGAGGAACTGGGCGGTGCCGGTGTCTGGGCCAAGTCCGTGGGGTCCGTGCCGGTCGCGAGCTTCACCGTCACCAAGCTGCGCTGGCTCGCCGAGCACGAGCCGGCCAACGCCGACCGCGTCGCGCGCGTGCTGCTGCCGCACGACTGGCTCACCTGGCGCCTGCTCGGCAAGCCCGAGCAGGCCGTGACCGACCGCGGTGACGCGTCCGGCACCGGCTACTTCTCGCCGACGGAGAACGCCTACCGCGTCGACGTCCTGGCCCACGCGTTCGGCGGCCGCACGCCCGAGTTGCCGACCGTGCTCGGCCCCGCCGACAGTGCTGGTCATACCGCCGGCCACACTGAGTTCGAGGTGCCGGACGGCGTCCTCGTCTCCGCGGGCACCGGCGACAACATGGCCGCCGCGCTGGCGCTGGAGCTCGCGCCCGGCGACGCCGCGATCTCCCTCGGCACCAGCGGCACCGTCTTCGGCGTGGCCGAGACGGGATCGGCCGACGCGAGCGGTCTGGTCGCCGGGTTCGCCGATGCCACCGGCCGCTTCCTGCCGCTCACCGCCGCCCTCAACGCCGCCCGCGTGCTCACCGCGGGCGCGACGATGCTCGGCGTCGACCTCGCCGAGTTCGACCGCCTCGCGCTCGCCGCCGAGCCGGGCGCCGGCGGGCTCACGCTGCTGCCGTACCTCGACGGCGAACGCACCCCGAACCTGCCCGGCGCGACCGGCTCGCTGCACGGTCTGACCAGGGCGAACATGACGCCGGAGAACCTGGCCCGCGCCACCGTCGAGGGCATGCTGTGCGGCCTGGCCGCGGGCCTCGACGCCGTGCGCGCGCAGGGCATGGACGTCCGCCGCGTGCTGCTCATCGGCGGCGGTGCGCAGTCGGCCGCCGTGCGGGCCGTGGCGCCGATCGTGCTCGGCGTGCCCGTGGTGATCCCCGAGACAGGCGAGTACGTCGCCCTCGGTGCCGCGCGCCAGGCCGCCTGGGCGCTGGCCGGCACCGCCGAACCACCCGCGTGGGTGGCCGAAGGACCTGGAAACCGGCTCGTGCTGGACGAGCCGGCCGAGGCGCAACGCGCCGTGGGCAAGGAGATCCAGCGACGCCACCTCGAAGTGCGGGAAGCCGCGCACGGGGTTCCCGCGAAATTCGGAGAGGACTGACCGATGGCCACCATCACCTACGACAAGGCGACCCGGCGCTACCCCGGCACCGAGCGGCCCGCCGTCGACGCACTCGAGCTGGAGATCGCCGACGGCGAGTTCCTCGTGCTGGTCGGCCCGTCGGGTTCGGGCAAGTCGACCGCGCTGCGCATGCTCGCGGGCCTGGAGGACGTCGACGAGGGCTCGATCTGGATCGGTGACCGCGACGTGACGCAGCTGCCGCCGCGGTCGCGCGACATCGCGATGGTGTTCCAGAACTACGCGCTGTACCCGCACATGACCGTCGCGCAGAACATGGGCTTCGCGCTGAAGATCGCGGGCCGCCCGGCGTCGGAGATCAAGCAGAAGGTGCTCGAGGCCGCGAAGCTGCTCGACATCGAGCAGTACCTCGACCGCAAGCCGAAGGCGCTCTCCGGCGGCCAGCGTCAGCGTGTCGCCATGGGCCGCGCGATCGTGCGTGAGCCACAGGTGTTCCTCATGGACGAGCCGCTGTCCAACCTGGACGCCAAGCTGCGTGTCTCCACCCGTACCCAGATCGCCGCGCTGCAGCGCCGCCTCGGTGTCACCACCGTGTACGTGACCCACGACCAGGTCGAGGCCATGACGATGGGCGACCGCGTGGCGGTGCTGTCCGACGGCCTGCTGCAGCAGTGCGACACCCCGCGCGCGCTGTACGACCACCCGGCCAACGTGTTCGTCGCCGGTTTCATCGGCTCGCCGGCCATGAACCTCGTCTCGGCGAAGCTCACCGCCGACGGCGCCGAGGTCGGTGGTGCGAGCGTCCCGCTGGCGGCGTCGATCCGCTCGGCCGCCGACGGCGACACCGTGACCCTGGGCTTCCGCCCCGAGTCGCTCGAAGCCACCACCGACACCAACGGCACGCTGCCCATCAAGGTGGACCTGGTCGAAGAGCTGGGCTCCGACGCGTTCGTCTACGGCAAGCTCGCCGGCGGTGCGGGTGAACTGGCCGCCGAGGGCGCGTCGAAGAACGTCGTGGTGCGCGTGGACCCGCGCCAGACCCCGTCGATGGGCGACACGCTGCACCTGCGGATCCGTCCCGACGAGCTGCACGTGTTCTCCGGCACCACCGGGCTGCGCCTGCCCTGACCCGGCCGCGTGGGAAACTGGTGGCCGTTATGACTGCCAGTTTCCCGCGCGCGGAGGTCGTGATCGACCTCGACGCCGTGCGCCACAACGTCGCCCTGCTGGCCGGCCGCGCCGCCGGCTCGGCCGTGATGGCCGTGGTCAAGGCCGACGCGTACGGCCACGGCGCGGTCCCCGTCGCGCGGGCCGCGGTCGAGGCGGGCGCCACCTGGCTGGGCACGTGCTCGCTCGGTGAGGCGCTGGACCTGCGCCGCGCCGGGCTGTCGGTGCGGCTGTTCAGCTGGCTGGACGTGCCGGAGGTCGACTTCGGGCCCGGCATTCTCGCCGACATCGACCTGGGCGTGAGCTCGGTCGACGAGCTGCAGCGGATCGCCTCGGCGGCGCAGCAGGTGGGGCGCCGCGCTCGAGTGCACCTCAAGATCGACACGGGCTTGTCGCGCAACGGGTGTCAGCCCGCCGACTGGCCCGAGCTGGTCGCCGCGGCCGCGGCTTCGTCCGGCGTGGACGTGGTCGCCGTCTGGTCGCACCTCGCGTGCGCCGACGAGCCGGGCCACCCGTCGATCGACATCCAGGCCAAGCGCTTCGCCGACGCGTACGACACCGCGCGCGCGGCCGGGCTGGACCCCCTGCGGCACCTCGCGAACTCCGCGGCCGTGCTGACGCGGCCCGACCTGCACTTCGACCTCGTGCGGCCCGGCATCGCGATGTACGGGTTGAACCCCGTGCCGCAGCACGAAGACCTCCGACCGGCGATGACGTTCCGCGCGGCCGTGGCGCTCACGAAACGCCTGCCCGCGGGAGAGTCCGTCTCCTATGGACACACGTGGACGGCCGAGCGCGACACCACGGTGGCGCTCGTGCCGGCCGGGTACGCCGACGGCGTGCCGCGGTCGTTGTCGGGCCGCATGGACGTGTGGTTGTGCGGGCGGCGCCGGGCGGTCGTCGGGCGCGTGTGCATGGACCAGGTCGTGGTCGACTGCGGTGACGACGCCCCGGCCGTCGGCGAAGAAGTGGTGCTCTTCAGCGCGGGTTCGAGTGGCGAGCCGACCGCGCGCGAATGGGCCGACAAGCTGGGCACGATCGACTACGAGATCGTCACGTCGATGTACCGCCCGCGCGTGCGGCGGCGGTACCTGGGGGAGCGGCCGTGAGCCCTTCGGCTCGGTTGTGGGCGATCGTCGGCGGTCTCGGCGCGGTGGCCACGGGTACGGCCGCCGCGGCCCTCGTCGCGGCGCAGCAACGCAGGCAGAGTGAGGACCAGTACGTGGACGAGCAGCTGGGCGAGCTGAAGCCCGACCGCACGTCGACGGTCGCGGCCGAGGACGGCACGCCGCTTTCGGTGGAGGAGATCGACCCCGAGGACGGCGGCGAGCCCGAGCTGACGCTGGTCGGCGTGCACGGGTTCGCGTTGTCCCGCAAGTCTTGGCACTTCCAGCGCCGCGCCATCGCCTCGCTGCGGCTGCCGCGCGTGCGGCAGGTGTACTACGACCACCGCAGCCACGGCCTGTCCGGCGCGGCGACGGCCGAGACCAGCACCATCGAACAGCTGGCGCACGACCTCGACAGCGTGCTGCGCGCGATGGTGCCCGAGGGGCCGATCCTCCTCGTCGGACATTCCATGGGCGGCATGGTGATCATGGAGCTGGCGGCGGAGAATCCTTCGCTGTTCGAGGATCGCGTGTGCGGGGTCGCCTTCATCGCGACGGCCGCGGGTGAGGTGGGCGCGCGCGGGCTGCCGCGTTCGCTGCTGTCGAAGTACAACCCGTTGACGCGCGGCGTCGGCAACCTCGCGGGCTGGCAGCCGGGGCTGGTGGAGTTCGTGCGTGCCGCGGGCGGCCAGCTGGAGCGGCAAGCCGTGCGGCGCCTCGCGTTCGGCAGCCGCGACGTCTCGCCGCGGCTGGTGGACTTCATGATTTCGATGCTCGCGGTGACGCCTGTGCGGGGCCTGGTGAACTTCGTCGACACGCTCGGCAGCCACAACCGCTACGCCGCCCTGGCGGGCCTCAAGCACACCCAGGTCCTCGTGATCGGCGGCGACTCCGACCGGTTCACGCCGTTCTCGCACGCCGAGCGCATCGCGGCCGAGCTGCCCGAGGCCGAGCTCGTGCGCGTACGCGGCGCGGGCCACATGGTGCAGCTCGAACAGCCCGACCTCGTCACGGGCCGGCTCATCGATCTTCTGCAGCGCTGTTCCGGAAGCGCCGCACCCAACCGGCGGAACTGGTGGTGGACACGGTGACGTTCCTTCTCGCGACCCCCGACGACACGATGGCCTTCGGCAGGTCACTGGGCGCGTCCCTGCGTGCGGGCGACCTGGTGCTGCTGGCGGGCCCCCTGGGCGCCGGCAAGACCACGCTCACGCGCGGCATCGCCGACGGCCTGGGTGTCGGCGGGCGCGTCAGCTCACCGACGTTCGTGCTGGCCCGCGTCCACGCAGCCGGCGCCGCGGGCGTACCCCTGATCCACGTCGACGCCTACCGTCTCGGCGGCGACCTCGCCCAGCTCGACGACCTGGACCTCGACACGGACCTGGAACGTTCGGCGGTCGTGGTGGAGTGGGGCGAGGGCTCGGCGGAACGGCTGTCATCCGACTACCTGGTCGTGCGGATGTCCCGCCGGGACGAAGACGTGCGCGAGGTTTCGCTTGAGCCGCACGGCTCGTGGGCGTCTCGGATGTCGGCGCTGCCGTCGGCTTAGGCTTCCTCGGTCGCCGTGCCCGGCCCCGTGCGCTGCCGCACGCCTGGCTCGGTGACAGACCAGCGGCGGGTGCCGTGGTGGATGGCAAGATGTGCGGCTCCGCAACGCCACCAACCGTGTGGCAAGGCCATGCCGCGAATGGCAACCCGCAACGGTGCTCGGCAAGTCTCGCCAGGCAGGTGGCATGTCGCCGCGCCCGTGGCAAGCCGGCTGCAGCTACGGCGCGGCGGAGCCCGCCGGCAAGGTGACGGGCCGGCGGTGGGTGCCGTCGCCGTTGGGCAAGATGTCCAGTTCCGGCCTGGCGACACCGCAAACTGGTTGGCAAGTCCATGCCGCGAACGGTAACCCGCAACAGTGCTCGGCAAGTCTCGCCGGCGCAGGGCACCTTGCCGCGCCCATGGCAATCCGGCTGCACCTGACAACCAACCAGAGCCCGTCGCACGCGGCGCGTCAGCCGGTGATCGTCTGCCCGGATCCCGTCCCGGAAACGCATCCCACGTACCAGCGGGCCACCTCGGCAGCGGATGTACCGACGGCGTCCGTGATACCCAGCGCAGCCAGGGTTTCCGCCACCCAGCCCGGGCTGACGACGTTGATCCGCAACCCCCGCGGCAGCTCGGCGGCGGCATTGCGCACGAAACCCTCCAGGCCGGCGTTGACCAGCGCACCGAGAGAACCACCGGCCAACGGCGCGGCGACGTTCCCCCGTGAGCGTGATCGACCCGTTGTCCCGCAAGTGGCGCAGCGCGTGCCGGGCCAACGCGACCTGGCCCAGGAGCTTGCCGCGCAGCCCGTCCGCGAACTCCTCGTCGCTGGCGGAAGCCAAGTCCAGCAGCGGCCCACTCGCCGCACAGCACACCACGGCGTCGACCTCACGCACCGCGTGGAACAGCGCCTCGATCGACGAGGTGTCCTCCAGGTCAACGTGCACCGGCCCCCCGCCGCGACGCCCGGACGACCTCGTGCCCGGCCGGCCGTCTCCAGCGCCGCGGCGACCGCGCTGCCGACGGTCCCGCTCGCCCCCACCACGATGATCTTCACGCCACCATTCTCACGGCGGGCGCAACACCGTTTCAGGCCTCGACGATCCCCCGCGCCAAGCCGAGCTCGACGAGGTCCTGCGGCCGCAACCGCAGCTGGTCGGCCGTGGCCGGGACCTCCGCCATGGGGCGCTTGAGGATCGCGGCCGCCGCCTCCGGTGAAGTGACGGAGAAGTAGGCGTCCGGGGCGATCCACGTGTTGTCCGGCGCCGCGAAGGCCAGCGCCCCGCCGGAGCCGCCCTCGCCGATGACCAGGGTGGTGACGGGGACGGTCGCGGTGGCGATCGCTTCGAACAGTGCCGCGATGGCCGGGCCGGCGCCGCCCTCTTCGGCGCCGGCGTCGTTGGCGGCGCCGGGGGTGTCGACGAGTGTCAGGACCGGGATGCCGAGCCGCGAGGCCAGCCGGACGAGGCGCGCGGCCGTGCGGAAGCCCGCCGGACGCGTCGCGGTGCCGCACTGGGCGGCGAAAGCGAGCGCACGGCCGTCGCGCCAGCCGAAGCCGCACAGCACGCCCTCGTCGACGGCGCCGGTGCGGTCGCCGCGGAGGGTTTCGTGCCAGTCGAAGTACGCGTCCACATACGCAGCCGCGCGGGCGCGCCGGGAGGACCGGGCGGCGCGGACGGCGGCCCAGCCTGTCGAGGGCAGCGAAACGTCACGCAGAGCCGCCGGCGGAGGAGCCGGCGAGGAAGACCGCGAACTCACCAGCCGGAGCCATCGCTCCAGAACCGCCCCCAGCGCATCGGGCGAAACCAGCTGGTCGACCTGCCCCCACTCGTACTTCGCCTCGACTGTGTAGGCCTCCGAAGGCGACGTCGCCGGCCGCACCCGCGAGCCCGCGAACCCCACCTGCGCCAGCGGCAGCCCCAAGACCACATCGGCGCTCGCGCCCAGCGTCGCCCAGCCACCGCCGGTGGTCGGGTCGCGCAGCACGGAGATCTGCGCGACGCCGTCCGCCCGCGCCGCTGCCGAAGCGCGCGCGATCCGCTGCAGCTGGGACAACGCGCGCATGCCGTGCTGCATGCGGCTGCCGCCCGTCGCGATCAACGCCACCAACGGCAGTTTCCGCGACCGCGCCAAGGAAAACGCCGCCTCCACGCGGTCACCGGTCCCTCGCCCGATCGACCCGCCGAGGAACCCGAACTCCCACACCACCAGCACCGCGGGCGTCGCACCCACCAGAGCCTCGCCGACGACCACGGACTCTGTCTCGCCCGTCCGCGCCGAGGCCGCCGCGTAGGCCTCGCGGTAGCCGGGCCAGCCGAGGGGGTCGTCCACTGAACTGTCCACATCGGACAGCTCGGTGAACCCCGTCGACACCTGCGCGATGACCTCGCGGGCCGAGGGCCTCACCCCAGCGCTCGCTTCAGGATCTTGCCCATGTCGTTGCGCGGCAACGCATCGAGATACCGCACGACCCGTGGCCGCTTGTGTGGCGCCAGCAGTTTCGCCACGTGGTCAGCCAACTCCGAAGCAGACGGCCGCGCACCGGCAGGCACCACCCACGCCACGATCCGCTCACCGAGATCGTCGTCCGGCTCACCCGTCACGGCCGCCTCGGCGACGCCCGGGTGCTCCAGCAGCGCGTTCTCGATCTCCCCGGCACCGATCTTGTACCCGCCGCTCTTGATGAGATCGGTGGCCTTGCGCCCGACGATCTTCACGTATCCGTCGGCGTCGCGCGTCGCCATGTCGCCCGTGCGGAACCAGCCGTCGGCGAGGGCGGCGGCCGTGGCGTCGGGGCGATTGAGGTACTCGGTGAACAGGTTCGGCCCGCGCACGTGGATCTCGCCGACGGTCTCGGCTGGATCAAGACCGGTGATCGCTGCGCTTATCTCCCTGCCCGCCTCGTCGACCAGCCGCAGCTCGACGCCCGCCAGCGGCACGCCGACCGTGCCCGGCTTGCGCTCACCGTCGGCGCGGACGCTGGTGTTCATCAGCGTCTCGGTCATCCCGTAGCGCTCCACGACCTGCTGCCCGGTCGCCGCCGTGATGCGCTGGTGGTCGTGCACGGGCAGCGCCGCCGACCCGGACACCAGCAGCCGCGCGCCGCGCAGGGCCGAGGCCAGCTCGGCGTCGTCGGCCACTGCCTCCGCGATCCGGTGGTACATCGTCGGGACGCCGAACATCATCGTCGCGCCGCTGGCCAGCTCCTTCGCGACGCCCTCGGTCGAGAACCGCCCGAGGTGCCGCACCGAGCCACCACGGCGCAGCGGGCCGAGGATGCCGAGGATCAACCCGTGGACGTGGAACAGCGGCAGCCCGTGCACCAGCACGTCGTCGCCGGTCCACTCCCACGCGTCTTCCAGCGCGTCCAGCGTGGACGAGATCGCGCGGCGGGGGAGCACCACGCCCTTCGGCGGGCCGGTCGTGCCGGAGGTGTAGACGATGAACGCGGGCGCCTCGGCGTCCGGCTCGTCGGCGGGCACCGAGCCCGACCCGGTGAGCGGGATGTCCCGACGGTCGAGCTCGGCCAGCCCCGGTGGCAGCTCGGCACCGGCCTCCGCCAGCACCAGCGCCGGCTCGCTGTCGGCCAGGATGTGGGTCAGCTCGCGTTCACCGATCTTCGGGTTCAGCGGCACCACGGGCACCCCGGCGAGCAGCGCGGCGACCACAGCGACGCTGGTGTGCAGTGTCGGCGTCGCCCACACCGCGACCCGGCCGGCGGGCAGCTCACTCGCGAGGGAACCGGCGACCGCGCCCAGCTCGGCGTACGTGAGCGCCTGGTCACCGAAGCGCAACGCCTCCTTGCCAGAGCCGGCGGTGATCGCGGGGAACAGCGAATCGGGCACGGTGAGGACCTCCTGCGGCGCGGCGTCGGCGGGCGTCTCACCGGCACCGTACCGCGCCGTGACCTCGGCCACCTGCGACGCGATTCACACGGTGCCGGGTTGCCCTTCGGCCCGCCAGCCTGGCACTCCGGGACTGGACGTAAGCTGGGAAACCGTGCTGGTACTGGCGATCGACACCTCGACCCCGGCCGTGACCGCGGGCATCGTCGCCGTGGACGAGTCGGAACTGACCACCCGGGCCGACCGCGTCACGGTCGACCCGCGAGCCCACGGCGAGCTCATCACGCCCCACGCCCTCGCGGCGGCCGAGGCAGCGGGCGTGGCCCTGCGCGACCTCGACGCGATCGTGTGCGGCGTCGGCCCTGGCCCGTTCACGGGCCTGCGCGCCGGCATGGCCACGGCCGCGGCGTACGGCCACGCGCTCGGCATCCCCGTCCACCCCGTCGGCAGCCTCGACGCGATCGCCGCCGAGGTGGTGCGCACCGACAAGCCGTTCCTCGTGCTCACCGACGCCCGTCGTCGCGAGGTGTACTGGGCCGAGTACGACGCGGCCGGCACGCGCGTGAGCGGGCCCCACGTGCAGCGGCCCGCCGAGGTCGAGACCACTTCCCGCGTCGCCGCGGGTGACGGTGCGCTGCAGTACGCCGACGCGGTCGGCGTCGTGCCCATCGAGCCGCGGTTCCCGTCGCCCGCCGGGCTGGTCCGCGTCGCCCGCGAAGCTCTGCTGTCCGGTGCGACGCCCGAGCCGCTGACGCCGCTGTACCTGCGCCGACCCGACGCCGTCGAGCCCACCGCTCGCAAGAGGGTGACGTCGCCATGAAGCTCGACCGCCTGCGCCGCAGCGACCTGAAGCGCTGCGCGGAGATCGAGCAGGTGCTCTTCCCCGGCGATGACCCGTGGAGCGCCCGCGCGTTCCACTCCGAGCTCGACCAGGGCCATTTCTACTTGGCCGCGCGCACCGAGGACGGCACCGAACTGCTCGGTTACGGCGGCCTCGCCGTGGTCGGCCGCCGCGGTGAGTACGAGGCGGAGATCCACACCATCGGCGTAGTACCCGAGGCGCAGGGCCAGGGCATCGGCAAGGCTCTGCTGCGCGCGTTGCTCGAGCGCGCCGACGAGGTGTCGGCGCCCGTGTTCCTCGAGGTGCGCACCGACAACGACACGGCCGTCGGCCTGTACGAACGGCACGGTTTCGAGAAGCTCGGCATCCGGAAGCGCTACTACCAGCCCTCCGGAGCCGACGCGTTCACCATGGCCCGCCCGGCGCGGACCCCGGCACGAGATGAGGTGGCCGGCTGATGTCGCGCGTCATCATGGGCATCGAGAGCTCCTGCGACGAGACCGGCGTCGGCCTCGTCCGCCTGCACGACGACGGCGCGGTGGAACTGCTCGCCGACGAGGTCGCCTCCAGCGTCGAGCAGCACGCGCGCTTCGGCGGCGTGGTGCCCGAGGTCGCCAGCCGCGCGCACCTGGAGGCGATGGTGCCCACGGCCGAGCGGGCGTTCGCGACGGCCGGGCTGAAGCTGTCCGATGTGGATGCCATCGCGGTGACTGCCGGGCCGGGGCTCGCCGGTGCGTTGCTGGTCGGGGTGTCGGCGGCGAAGGCCTACGCGTCGGCGCTCGACGTGCCGCTCTACGGCGTGAACCACCTGGCCGGGCACATCGCCGTGGACACCCTGCAGCACGGTCCGTTGCCGTCGCCCGTGCTCGCGCTGCTGGTGTCCGGCGGGCACACGCAGCTGCTGCGCGTGGACGACATCGCGTCGAAGATCACCGAGATCGGGTCCACTGTGGACGACGCCGCCGGTGAGGCCTACGACAAGGTCGCCCGTGTGCTGGATCTGCCGTACCCGGGTGGGCCGCCGATCGACAAGGCGGCTCGGTTGGGCAACGGCTCCGCGATCGCGTTCCCGCGGGGCATGACCGGTCCGCGCGACGCGAAGTTCGACTTCTCGTTCTCGGGCTTGAAGACCGCCGTGGCCCGGTGGGTGGAGAACGTCGAACGCGACGGTGGCGAGGTGCCGGTGAACGACGTCGCGGCTTCGTTCCAGGAAGCCGTGGCGGATGTGTTGACCGCGAAGGCCGTGAAGGCGGCTCAAGAGCAGGGGATCGGCACCATCGTGATCTCCGGCGGTGTCGCGGCCAACTCGCGGCTGTCGGAGCTGGCGGCCGAACGCTGCGCCGCTGCCGGCATCGAGCTGCGCGTGCCGCGGCCCCGGTTGTGCACGGACAACGGCGCGATGATCGCGGCGCTCGGCGCCCACGTCGTCGCGGCCGGGCGGCCGACAGCACCGTGGGAGTTCTCGGCGACCCCCGGGCTTTCGGTCGAGATCGTGTCACTTTAGTAATCCGGCCAAAAGCAGGCCGACCCCCCTCGCCGCACGTAACTGTCGCTACGAAGCCATTCGGCCGTGACTGTGGTCGGATTACCAACGATCGGCACAGTAGGAGCGGGCCTGCTCCAGCGCGGTTTTCACGCCCAGCAGGCGCTCGATCGCGGTGGTGGCCTTCTCGGCGGCGTGGCCGTCGCCGTAGGGGTTCGGCGTCTGCGCGGGGCACAGGCTCCCGGCCAGCAGCCGGGTCGCGGTGCCGGTGATCTTCTCCGGATCCGTGCCCACCAACCAGGCGCACCCGGCGTCGACGGCCTCGGCGCGTTCCGTGACCTCGCGCAGCACCAGCACGGGCGTGCCGAACGTCGGCGCCTCCTCCTGGATGCCGCCGGAGTCCGTGAGCACGAGCGACGCCAGTCGCAGCGCGCGCACGAGGTCGGGGTACTCGAGCGGCTCGGTGATCGTCACGCGCTCGACGCCGCCGAGCGTCGCCGTCACCTGCGCCCGCACCGCGGGATTGGGGTGGACGGGGAACAGCACCTGCACGTCCGGGTGAGTCTCCACGATCTGCCGCACGGCGTTCAGGGTCTGGTCCAGCGGCTCGCCCCAGGACTCCCGGCGGTGCGAGGTGACCAGTACCAGCCGCTCCCCGGCCTCCGCGATCTCCATCTCCAGCAACGCGAGCGCCGGGTCGTGTGCGGGCAGGTCACGCGCCGTGATCGCCAGCACCGCGTCGACGACCGTGTTCCCGGTCAGCACGATCTTCTCCTCGGCCACGCCCTCCGCGCGCAACGCCTTCGCCGCCGCCTCGGTCGGAGCCAGGTGCAACGCCGCGATCCGCGCCACCATCTGCCGCGTGCCTTCCTCGGGGAACGGGGCGGCGAGATCGTTCGTGCGCAGCCCGGCCTCGAGGTGCACCACCGGAATCCCCAGCCAGAACGCCGCGAGCGCTCCCGCGAGCCCCGTCGTCGTGTCCCCCTGGACGACCACCGCCGCCGGCATGAGGCTCCGCAACTGCGCGTCCAACGCCGGCAACAGCCCGCTCACCAGCTCGGCCTGCGTCCCGCTCACCCGCGCCGGCACGTCCAGCCACGCGTCCACGCCCAGCCCGAACGGCACGAGCGCCTGCTCCACCATCCCCTGGTGCTGGCCGCTGTGCACCAACACGGGCCGCACCCCGTCGCGCCCCTCGAGCGCCACAACCAGCGGTGCCAGTTTCACCGCCTCCGGCCGCGTGCCGGCCAGCAACATCACGTCCACGTGCTCCACACTTTCGAGTGTCCCGGAAACCCCAGCCCACCGACGTTCGAGCGAACGGCCGGGTCTTTCACCGCGCGCCGCGCGCGAGCCGCCGCGGGTGCGGCTGCCGGTGGCGGGGCTTGTGCTGTTTGGTTGTGTGTCCTGCTTCCGCGCGCCCGGAGGCGCCGCGGTTTCGCGCCGCTGCCTGCCGACCGGCGGGTGCCGGTCGCGCGAGTCGTGCCGGTTGCCTGTGCCGACGGTTGTGGCGACTGGGCGGTAGTTGTCGAGGTGGCCTGGTTTCCAGGTTGGTCTCCGTTCCGGGCGACGGGCGGGTGCCCGTCGCGTCGGTCTTGCCGGTGGCCTGTGCCCGCGCTGCTTGCGACGTCTGGGCGGGTGGTTCTCGAGGTGCGCTGGGTTCCAGGTTGGCCTCCGTCCCGGGCGACTGGCGGGGTGCAGGACACCCGTACCGGTGCCCGCAAGCGGCACCGTTCGATGGCAGCCGCAGTGGCACCACCGTTGCCATCACGTGCGCCCTGTCGTTGTGTTCTTCGGCTCGTTGCTGCCACAGCGGCCCGGGTGGGCCGCGTGGGTGGCGCCGGTTCTGAGCACAGCCGCGCGGTGCCGGTCGCCCGGTGATGGTCGCCGCGGTTGCCGACTGTCGCTTGTGGCCGGTCGCCCCTCGTTGTTGTTCGGTCTGTGAAGTGGCGCCGGGCTGCCCGCGGGAGGCGGGCAGCCCGGCGCGGTCGCGGAACCGCGGGCCACGGGCTGGAGCCGGTGGCCCACGGCGCCGCTAACCGCGGGCGAGCCGCCGGTTGCGGCGGTACGCGGCGATCACCGCGACGGTCCCGAGGACCACGAGGAGCGCGCCGACCGTGATCCACCAGCCGACGTCGGCGCCGGTGGCGGCGAGAGTGCCCACGCCGCCACCGGCGACGCCGACGCCCGCACCTGGCATCTTGTACATCAGTCGATCACCCCGGGCCGGTCAGGCGACCGAGCGACGACGCGTGAACCGAAGGCCGACGGGCACCGCGACGGCCGCGAGCACGCCGAGGCCCACCCACAGGCCGGCACCCGACGCGAGCGGCATCGGCGGAGCGGCCGGGCCACAGGTCGCCGACGACACGACGACGTCGCCGCTGCCGAGGGCGCCCACGACGCCGCCCAGCAGCTTCAGGTGCAGGGCGTTGACCGTGAGGCTGCCGTCCTTGTTCTTGATCTGCTCGTTGAGGATCAGCGTCGCCACGTTGACCGGGCCGAGGCCGACCTTGATCTGCGTGTTCGGCGCCGGGTTCGAGTCGACGTCGCCGACACTGCCCAGATCGGCCCCGACCAGCGTCGAGCTGCCCTTGACGCCTTCCTGGGTCGCGGTGCACACGGCCTCCACGGCCTTGATCCCGACGTTGCCCAGCGCGGCCTTCAGCAGCGGCAGCCCCACGTCGGCGGTGCTCGCCTTCGCCGTGACCGCCCCCGAGTTCTCGTCCCGGACGGCCGAGGTGTTGATGACGCCTGCGGTGAGGATCCCGGCGGCGTTGGCACTGACCGTGCTGTTGCTCGTCGGTCCGTTGGTGTTCGCCGCCGCCAGCGGGCCGAGCTTGACCGCGGACGCGCCGAGCAGCTTCACGTCGACGTTCACGCCGTAGGCGGAGCCGTCACCGGGCGCCGCCGAGGCCGGAACTGCTCCGGCGAGGGCGACGCTCGCCACCACAGCGGCGAGCGTCCCGCCTCGTCGCAAGAGGTGTTTCTTCACTGGTCCTCCGATTTTTGTCAGGGCGAGCCGCTGCACGGACGAATCCCGCTGATCAAGAGTCGGCACGCTGATCGAATATCGGTGGCGTTGCCGGAAATGGCACACAATTCCGGGCAGACCACCGTATCGGGTGGTTTATTCGGACCGGTTCCCACGTCGGTGCAGGCATCACCCCAATGGCCTAGCAAGGTTCTCGCCATTCGTGCCGAAAGGCGCTGGGAGATCCCTGAGAAGGGGGATACCCGTCGAAAGTTCCGGCACCTGTGTCCTACGCTGGCGCCGGGGTCCGCCGTTCTTCCAAGGTTTCCGGCTGAGAGGGTCGTCGTGGCAGTAGCGAACACACCTGTGTCCCCCGTCTCCCGGTTTCCGCTGCGTATGGCGGTGCTCGGGGTGGTCGCGGTCGGCGTGGTCCTCGTGCTCGTGGAGCGGTCCTACCGCGAGTTGGAAGTGCAACTCGCGGGGGCCATACTTCGGATCATCACCTCATCGGGTGTTTATGTGGCCGGTAGTCGTGAATCCGTGTACTTCGGGTTGACCGGCGCTACTCCGTTCGGGTTGAGAATGACCCCGGAATGCTCTTCTGTATTCCTCTTGCTGCCACTTCTGCTCGTGACCGCGGTACTCCTCTACTTCCGTCCGCAGAATGCGCGCCGACTGTTTCTCTCGCTGGCAATTGCCGCGATCGTCGTCATTCTCGTGAACCAGTTGCGCATTCTCACCATCGTCGGTCTGGTCCACGCCCTGGGTACCGACGAGGGCTACTACTGGGGCCACACCCTGCTCGGCTCGATGGTCAGCGTGCTCGGCGGCGCGGTGTCGCTCGTGCTGTTCGTCTGGCTCGCGACGCGCAAGACGAAGGCGGAGAAGAACCAGGGCGCGGCCGCGTGAACGACACCGGGTTCAAGGTACTGCTCTCCATCACCCAGGCGTTCGCGCTGACGATGAGCGTCGCGTTCACCGTCTACGTCGCGATGATCGTGGTGCCCTACCTGCGTCGCAAACCCGCCCCGGTGGGCGACCCCGACGCGTTCGCCTGGCACTTCTTCGTGCCGTGCCGCGACGAGGAAGCCGTGATCCGCGAGACCGTGCGCTACCTGCGCGCCACCTTCCGCCGCGCGCACGTGTGGGTCGTCGACGACGACTCCGACGACCGCACCGCCCGTGTCGTCCGCTCGGTGTGGCGGCGCAACGGCGGCTACGACCCCAACCTGCACCTGGTGGCGCGCAAGCGGCCCGAGGCCCGCACCGGCAAGGGCGACGCGCTCAACGCCGCCTACCAGGCCCTCAACGAATGGCTCGAACCCGGCACCGACCGCGACCACGTGGTCGTGGTGGTCGTCGACGCCGACGGCCGCCCCGCCGCCAACTGCCTCGAGGTCTGCGCGGCCGAGCACCTCTTCGGCGACGAGAAGCTCGGTGCCGTGCAGCTCGACGTGCGCATGAGCAACGTCCGCACCCGTCCGCCGGGGCGCACCTGGTTCGCGCGCGCATTCGGCCTCAAGCTGGCGCAGCTGCAGGACCTGGAGTTCCGCACGGCGATCGCGGCGATCCAGACCTCCCGCGGCTTCACCGGCACGATCTCCATGGGCGGCAACGGCCAGTTCACGCGCCTGGCCGCCCTCGACTCCATCGGCGGCGACGAGCACCAGCCCTGGCGCGGCTCCCTGCTGGAGGACTTCGAGCTCGGCGTCCACCTGCTCACGGCCGGTTGGCGCACCGGCTTCACCCCGGATTCCCACGTGGCGCAGGAAGGCCTGTACAGCCTGCGGCGCTTCCTCGTGCAGCGCACGCGCTGGGGCCAGGGCACGATGCAGTGCTCGCGGTACCTGCGCCGGATCTGGGACTCGCCGCACGTGTCCACTTTGGGCGCCGCGGAGATGATGTACTACCTGGCGCAGCCGTGGATGCAGCTGCTCGGCTCGCTCCTGTACCCGGTGCCGTTCATCCTCCTGCTGGCCACCACAGCCGGCGACCCGGCGCAGGTCTGGACCTGGTTCACCGGCGGCGCCTGGATCCTCTTCGCCATCTACGGCTCGTTCGGCCTGCTGCCGTTCGTGGTGTGGGGCCCGATCTACCAGATGAAATGCCTGGGCAGCAAGAACATCTTCCGCGGCCTCGGGATGGGCCTGCTGTACGCGGCCTACATTTACACCTTCTACATCACGTCCTGGCGCGCTGTGACCCGTCTCGTGCGCGGCCGCAACGGCTGGTCCAAGACGCGGCGCAACACCGAGGTCACCAACGGCGTGAAGGTGGCGCTGGACAGCTGAGGAAACGAAGAAGGGCCCCTCCGCGGGGGGCCCTTCTCGTTTCTCTGACTCAGAAAGCCGGCTTCAGCACCACGTCGTCGAGGTTCACGTACTCGACGCGGTGTCCGAACTGGACTTCCACGTACTTCATCTTGCCGCGCACCACCACGTGGTCCGACACGTCGAACGTGGTCGCCGAGTAGTACTCCGACGGAACGACGCCGCCGACGGAGTACGTCTGGCCCGCCGCGAACGTGTAAGGCATGGGGGCCGGCGCTTGCGGCGCGATCCCGGCCGGGTACGCCGATGCCTCCGGGAACGCCCGCCCGTACACGGGAATCGTCGCCTTGCCGGGCTTCGGCGTGGCCACGAGACCGCTCGCCGGGACCACGGTGTTGCTGGGCAGCCAGCCTTTCTGGCCCAGGTACCAGATCGCGGTCCAGCCGCCTTGGCGTCCGGCCACGGCGTACTGCTGGCCGGTGGCCACGCGGCTGCCGACGTCGGAGACGTCCATAGTGGACGGCCCGGTGCCGTGCAGCCCGGCGTCGGACAGCAAGGGAGACGCGGCGTCCGGCGCGGTGTGCAGCACCACGGCCTCCGAGCCGCGCGCGGCGCACGGCGTGCCGGAGCCGATCTTGTCGCAGCCGGTGAACACGGGCTGGTTGGCGGCGAACTTCGGCGCGATCGTCACCATCGACGAGCCGGCCCGGCCGGTGGCCTTGATCGGCGCGCCCAGCAGGTCGAAGTAGTGCGACCAGTCCCAGTAGGGGCCCGGGTCCCAGTGCATGCCGGGGATCGTGGCGGGCGTGGTGCCCGGCACGTTGTCGTGGCCGATGATGTGCGCGCGGTCGAGCGGCACGCCGTAGCGCTTCGCCAGGTACCCGACGAGCTTGGCCGACGACCGGTACATCGCCTCGGTGTACCAGGTGCCCTGCGCGGCGAAGCCCTCGTGCTCGACGCCGATGGACTTCGTGTTGACGTACCAGTTGCCTGCGTGCCAGCCGACGTCCTTCGTGGGCACGTGCTGGGCGATCAGGCCGTCCTGCGAGCGCACGGTGTAGTGCCACGCGAGGTAGGTCGGGTCCTGCGCCAGCGTGAGCGCGTCGTCCCAGTAGCCCTCGGTGTCGTGGATGACGATCGTGTCGATCTTCTGGCTCTGCGGCCGGTTCGCGATGTCGTGGTTGCCGTAGTCGCCGTCCGGCAGCTCCTGGTACGGCGCGGGCACGGACTCGCAGGCCACGGACTGGGGGCATTCGGTGGCGGGCGGGGCGTCGTTGCGCAGGCCCAGCCGCCCGGCCTGCGCCTTGTCGGGCGTGACGCCGGGGGTTGCGGCGAGCGTGACGGCCTGGCCGTCGTCGGTCGTGCGCGTCTCGCCGGTGGCGATGGTGCGGTAGACCTCGTCGGCGAAGGTCTGGGCCGCCGTGACGTCCTCGGAGCCGCTGTACGCGGCGACGGCGCCGTACCAGTCCTTCGCGTCTTCGCTGCGTACACCGAGCTTGCGCTGGTACTGGGCAAGCAGGGCCGCGCCGCCGCGGATGTTCTGCTTCGGGTCGGTGCGCAGCGTCGCCGCGTCCGTGTGGAGCAGGGCCGCGGCTTGGTCCACGGTCTGCAGGCCGGGCGGGATCGACGCGGGCTGCCGCGCCGGCTTCGGGTGCAGCGCCGGCCGGGCGTCGTCGCCGCGCGGGTCTTCGCCGTTCTGGTCGAACTCGCTGGTCACGACGCCGGCCGTGCGCAGGTCGGTGAGGTGCATCGGCCCGTAACCGGCGGCGGTGCTGGGCGTGCCGGCGTTGTAGTCCCAGCGGGACTCCAGGTACGACACGCCGAGCAACACGTCGAGCGGGACGCCGAACTCGCTTGCCGCGCTCGCGAAGTCCTGTTGGCGCTGTTGGTTTGCTGGTTGGGCTTGGGCGGGTGCCGACGTCGCCAACGCGACCGCCAGCAGCCCCGCCCCGCCCGCGACGGCCAGCCGCCGCGCAACAGAGTGGACCATTGGTGGGAACCCCCAGGTGTCGGTGCTTTTCCGGCGAAACTTAACCAGAAACCCGCGCGCCTCGTAAGCCTCCGCGACGGCGCTTTCGCCCAGCGGTCGTCAGCGGCCACGAGCACGAGGGAGCCGTCGAACACCGGATGGCCGGTGAGGGCTCGGCGTTTGGCCGCCCAGGTCCCGTCGGCGAGATCCCGAGTGAGCTTCCGGGCGAAGCGCTCCTCGGCCGCCTCGCCGACAAAGCTCCAAGCCGAACACGCTTGCCGCGCCGCCGGCTCCAGCAACATCTCCGGCCGCGCGTACTAAGCCGCCTCGTTGAACCCGTCGACGCAGTCCCGCGGCACGGGCACGGGCACGACCTCTGTGTCGCCAAGGCACTTCGCGATCTCACTGATCGTCGGGGTACCTCCGCGCCTCCGTGTCGAGCACTTTCGGGGCGTACTCGTACAACCAGAAGTCCCGCACCCGGTCGGGATCGCACGTCAGGATCGCGACGGGACCCTTCGTGACGCGCCGGACCTCGCCCAGCCCCTTCGCGAGGGCAACGCGAAACCCCAGCGACGGGTGAGGCAGGCCGCCAGCGAGATCAGCGGATGAAATGCGCGCCGGACACCGACCTGAACAACGTGATCAGCGTGCCGAGCCCGAAAACGGTGGCCGGCGAGTTCGCCACCAGCTGCGCGCCGACATCGTGCGACGGCGCGGCGGGCTGGGCGCCGGAGCCGGCGACCACGGCTACCAGGGACGCCGTTCCCACGGCCTCGGCCGCGGCCCGGCGGACGAGCGACGTCGTCACGCCGGTGCTGATCGCGGCGCGCGCAACACAGCCGCGAGGCGCTCCATCGCGGACGGAAGAGCCCAGTAGTAGACCCACGTGCCCCGTCGTTCGCAGTCGATCAAACCGGCCTGGCGCAACAGTTTCAGGTGGTGCGAGATCGTCGGCTGCGCGAGGTCGAACGCCGGCGTCAGCTCGCACACGCACATCTCGCCGCCCTCGCGGGAGGCGATCATCGACAGCAGCCGCAGCCGCACCGGGTCGCCCAGCGCTTTGAACACGCGGGCCAGCTCGGTGGCCTCGGCGTCGGCCAGTGGTGCGGAGGTCAGCCCCGCGCAGCACGCGTCGGGCTGGTCGAGCACCGGCAGCTCTTGCATCGACATGCTTCTATATTGACATCTGCCGATCCAGGGCACAAGGTTGTATCCACAAACGTCGATATAGGCTGATCCAGCGAGGAGAAGCGCGATGACTGACTTGCGTGAAACCGTGCGACAGCGCTACGCCGCGGCGGCCCGCGAAGTCACCTCGGGCGGCACCGCCTGCTGTGGCCCGGCACCGGTCGAGGTGGACTTCGGCTCCGGCCTCTACGCCGCCGACGAGCGCGCCGAGCTGCCCGCTGAGGCTGTCGCTGCCTCCCTGGGCTGCGGCAACCCGACCGCTGTGGCCGATCTTCGGCCCGGCGACCACGTCCTCGACCTCGGCTCCGGCGGCGGCATCGACGTCCTGCTGTCGGCCCGCCGCGTCGGCCCCACCGGGAAGGCCTACGGGCTGGACATGACCGCCGAGATGCTGGCGCTGGCCACCGCCAACGCCGAGAAGGCCGGTGCCACGAACGTCGAGTTCCTGCGCGGCGCGATCGAAGCCATTCCGCTGCCCGCCGGCTCCGTCGACGTCGTCATCTCCAACTGCGTGATCAACCTGTCCACCGACAAACCCGCCGTCTTCGCGGAAACCTTCCGCGTCCTCAAGCCCGGTGGGCGGATCGGGGTGTCCGACGTCGTCGCCGACGACACCCTCACCCCGGCCCAGCGCGCCGAACGCGGTGACTACGTCGGCTGCATCGCAGGCGCCCTGTCCTTCGCCGAATACCGCTGCGGCCTCGAGGTGGCCGGCTTCACCGACATCGAGCTCACCCCGACCCGCACCGTCGCCGACGGCATGCACTCGGCGATCGTCCGCGCCACCAAACCCGCCTGATCGAGCGAGTCCTGGCACTGTCGCAAGGGTGAGCCCGAAGGTCGTCGGCCAGGCCGTGGGCGTGTTCGCCGTGACCAACGTCGACGACATCCTCGTGCTGGCCCTGTTCTTCGCCCGCGGCGCGGGCCTATCCGGCGCGACCGGGGCCGTCGTAATCGGCCAGTACCTCGGATTCCTGGCGACCCTCGCCGTCGCCGTGGCGGCCGCGTTCGGGGTGACGTTCCTGCCGGCCGGCTTCATTCCGTACCTCGGCCTGCTGCCGATCGCGCTGGGACTCCGCGCCGCCGTCGAGGCCTGGCGCCACCGCGGCGACGACGGGGATATCACTCGCCCCGGCGGCCCGCGGACCCTCGAAGTCGCCGCCGTCACGCTCGCCAACGGCGGCGACAACATCGGCGTCTACGTCCCCGTCTTCGCCACCGCCGGCCCGGGCGGCACGAGCGTCTACGCCGTCGTGTTCCTCGTGCTGGTCGCCGCCTGGCTCGCCGCCGGCCGCCACCTCGCCACGCGCCCCGCCGTCGCGCGGGCGCTCGCGCGCTCGGGCGACGTCGTCCTGCCCGTCGTGCTGATCGGCATCGGCCTGCTCATCCTCATCGACGGCGCCTAGCCACGGGTGGCGGAACAGTGCGAAACAAAATCCCCGGTCAGCGCGCCTCCCCGAGGATTCCCCCACTTCAGATGGACCCTCCTTGCAATGCTGGCACTCCCGTGGCTAGAGTGCTAATCGAACGGCCCGAACACGCCCGGCACCCGCGACGGCGGGGGTGGTCGAAGCCGTAAGTCATCCTGCCGACGCTTTCGACGACCGTGGAGGTCAACCCGGTGAGCGTGAACATCAAGCCGCTCGAGGACAAGATCGTTGTCCAGACGAGCGAGGCCGAGGAGACGACCGCTTCCGGCCTCGTCATCCCCGACACCGCCAAGGAAAAGCCCCAGGAGGGCAAGGTTCTGGCCGTGGGCCCGGGCCGGATCGACGACAAGGGCAACCGCGTGCCGCTCGACGTGGCCGTGGGCGACGTCGTGATCTACTCCAAGTACGGCGGCACCGAGGTCAAGTACAACGGCGAGGACTACCTCATCCTCTCCGCCCGCGACGTGCTGGCCGTCATCAACTGACGTCCGCTCGCAGCGCATGACGCCCCGGGCCCCGCACAAGCCGGGGGACGGGGCGTTCTTGCGTTCAAAATCCCCTGAAAGGTAAGCGGAACACGCTATGCCCAAGCAGATCAGTTTCGACGAGGACGCTCGTCGCGCGCTCGAGCGCGGGGTGAACAAGCTCGCCGACGCCGTCAAGGTGACCCTCGGCCCGCGTGGTCGCCACGTCGTTCTCGACAAGAAGTTCGGCGGCCCGACCATCACCCTCGACGGCGTGACCGTCGCCCGTGAGATCGAGCTCGACGACCCGTTCGAGAACCTCGGCGCGCAGCTGGCCAAGAACGTGGCCACGAAGACCAACGACGTCGCCGGTGACGGCACGACCACCGCCACGGTGCTGGCCCAGTCGCTGGTCAAGCACGGCCTCCGCAACGTCGCCGCCGGTGCCAACCCGACCTCGGTCGGCAAGGGCATCGAGGCCGCGGCCGAGAAGGTCGTCGAGATCCTCAAGTCCAAGGCCACCCCGGTCAAGGGCCGCGAGAACATCGCGCAGGTCGGCACCGTCACCTCCCGCGACGCCACGATCGGCCAGCTGCTCGGCGAGGCCGTCGAGCGCGTGGGCGAGGACGGCGTGATCACCATCGAGGAGTCGTCGACCCTGGCGACCGAGCTCGTGATCACCGAGGGCGTGCAGTTCGACAAGGGCTTCCTGTCGGCGCACTTCGCCACCAACCCCGAGGACCAGAAGGCGATCCTCGAGGACGCCTACATCCTGCTGTCCCGCGAGAAGATCTCGGCGCTGGCCGACCTGCTCCCGGTGCTGGAGAAGGTCGTCGAGGCCAAGAAGCCGCTGCTCATCATCGCCGAGGACGTCGACGGCGAGGCGCTGTCCACCCTCGTGGTGAACTCGCTGCGCAAGACGATCACCGCCGTCGCGGTCAAGGCGCCGTTCTTCGGCGACCGCCGCAAGGCGTTCCTGGACGACCTCGCGTTCGTCACCGGCGGCGAGGTCGTCTCCGCCGAGATCGGCGTGAAGCTGTCGGAGATCGACCTCAGCTCGCTGGGTCGCGCGCGCCGGATCGTCGTCACCAAGGACGACACCACGATCGTCGACGGCGCGGGCTCCAAGGACGCCATCGCCGGCCGCATCGCGCAGATCCGCAAGGAGATCGAGACCACCGACTCCGACTGGGACCGCGAAAAGCTGCAGGAGCGGCTCGCGAAGCTCGGCGGCGGCGTGGCCGTGATCAAGGTCGGCGCGGCCACCGAAACCGAGCTCAACGAGCGCAAGCACCGCATCGAGGATGCCGTGGCGTCCACGAAGGCGGCCGTCGAGGAGGGCATCCTCCCCGGTGGTGGCTCGGCGCTGGTCCACGCGGTCAAGGAGCTCGAGGGCGACCTCGGCCTGACTGGTGACGAGGCCACGGGCGTCCGCATCGTGCGCGACGCGCTCACCGCCCCGCTGTTCTGGATCGCCAGCAACGCGGGCCACGAGGGCGCGGTCATCGTGAACAAGGTTCAGGAGCAGAGCTGGGGCCAGGGCTTCAACGCCGCCACCGGCGAGCTCACCGACCTGATCGCGGCGGGCATCGTCGACCCGGTCAAGGTGACCCGCTCTGCGGTCGCCAACGCCGCGTCGATCGCCCGGCTCGTGCTCACCACGGAGAGCTCCGTGGTCGAGAAGCCGGTCGACGAGGAACCCGACGCCGGCCACGGCCACGGTCACTCGCACTAGTTCCACCCAGCACGCCGAACCGGGGCGGTACTCCCTTCCGAGGGGGTACCGCCCCGCTTCTCTTGGCCCCGGGGAGCGTCTGTGAACCTGGCCACCTCGCTCGACCTCGACGGCGATCGCGCGACCTACGAGGTCCGCACGAATGTCACGCTCTACCAGGATCGCTTGGTGCACCGGGGTTTCGCCCCCGCGAGTACCGACCGGTTCGTCCGCCGGCTGTCCGCCACCGGCGACGTCCGGGGCACGCCAACTTCGCGCGCCACCTCGAGGACATGCTGCTGCAAAACGCCCGCCGCTCGGTGCCGTGGGAGGACGCGCTGGAGATCGTCCTGAACCGCGTCGAAGGCAGCGACCTGAGCTGGTTCCGCTACGGCTCCGGTGCCCTGGTCGTGCGCGGGATCGACGCCGGCCCCGGCGGCGACCTCGACTTCTCTGTCCGCCGACCGCGCGGGCGGCGTTCGCGGGGGTGCGTGGTCGAGTGGATCGCCGGCGTCCACGACACGGGCGACTCCACGAGCAACGCCCCACCGCCCGCCTCGACCACGTGCGCTGGCGCGGGCACAACGTGCCAGTCGCGCCGCTCGATCTGCAGCTCGCCGTCTGCCGTCGCCGCGGCCTGACCGATCGCGTGACGAAGATCTTGGCCGCCGGGTTTCCAGGTGCCGATGACTTCGGGAACGCGAGAGCTTTCCGCCAGGGCCTACGTGGTGCTCGGCATGGTCGCCCAGCTCGGCGTGAGCACGCCGTATGCGGTGAAGCAGGCGTTGCGCCGCTCGATCGGGCGATACTGGCCCAGCTCGCACGCGCAGCTGTACGCGATTTCCGGTCAGCTGCAGGAACCAGGCCTGCTCCACGGCAACCAGGAGACCTCTGGCCGCCGCAAGACTTACTGCGTCACCCAATCCGGCCATCGGGGTTGCGGCGGCGGCTGAGCCGCCCCGACGCCGAACCGACCGAGATCCGCACCGTGGCCTGGCTCAAGCTCGCGTTCAGCGACCTCACCGACCCCGAGAGCCTCTCGCAGCTCGCGGTCGGACAGGTCGAGCAGCACCGCAGCCGCATCGCGGGCCACGGCACCGCCGCCGCGTCCGACCACGCCACGCAGCCGGCCCTCGAGCTGGACCGCGCCGCGCTTCGGTTCTGGACCGGTCTGGCGGCGCGGCCCCGGTGACGCCGGCCGGTTACGCCGTGAAGCCGCCGTCGACCGTGATCGCCGTGCCGGTCAGGTAGCGGCCGTCCGGGCCGGCCACGTGGGCCACGGTCGCGGCGACGTCGGCCGCGTCCGCGTAGTGGCCGAGCGCGATGTGCGGCACCTGGGCCGCGGAGGCGGGACCGTCGACCGGGTTCATGTCGGTGTTCGTCGAGCCCGGGTGGACCACGGTGGCGGTGATGCCCCGCGGCCCGAGGTCGCGAGCCAGGCCGCGCGTGAAGCCGGTCAGCGCCGCTTTGCTCGCCGAGTACAGGCTCATGCCCGGGAACGGCACGCGCTCGGCCAGGTCGCTGCCGATCGACACGACGCGGCCGCCGCGGGGGAGGTGCTTCAGCGCCGCCTGTGTGGCCACCAACACGGCGCGCACGTTCACCGCGAGCGTGTGGTCGATGTCGGCGAGCGAGAGCTCGTCGATCGGCGCCGCGACGGAGATGCCGGCGTTGTTGACCAGG
Organism: Amycolatopsis sp. NPDC023774; assembly: GCF_040639695.1. Classification (NCBI taxonomy): domain Bacteria; kingdom Bacillati; phylum Actinomycetota; class Actinomycetes; order Pseudonocardiales; family Pseudonocardiaceae; genus Amycolatopsis; species Amycolatopsis sp. NPDC023774. The sequence goes on along the minus strand of NZ_JBFAAJ010000004.1, from coordinate 262,012 downwards.
ATGTCGAGCCCGCCGAGCTCCTCGGCGACGCGGTCGACAGCCGCCGTCACCGCGGCGGCGTCCGCGGAGTCGGCCTGCAGGGCGAGGCCGCGCCGGCCCAGTTCCTCGACCCCGGCGACCACCTTGGCCGCCTTGTCCGCGGAGCGTTCGTATGTGATTGCGACGTCGGCGCCGTCCTCGGCCAGCCGCTTCGCGATCGCCGCGCCGATGCCCCGGCTACCGCCGGTGACCAGTGCGACCTTGCCGTCAAGCGAACCCATGAGTCACCCTTTCTGTATCGATGACTACATAAAAGACGACGTACCATGGGGCCGTCAAGGTTTTCTGTATCGCTCGCTAAAGAAGGTGGTCCATGTCACCGCGAGGCCGGCCCCGCGCGTTCGACCGTGAACACGCCCTCACCCAGGCGATGTTCGTGTTCTGGGAGCGCGGCTACGAGGGCACGTCGCTGGCCGACCTGACCGGTGCCATGGGCATCAACCCGCCGAGTCTGTACGCGGCCTTCGGCGGCAAGGAGGCGCTGTTCTGCGAAGCGGTCGAGCGCTACGGCGAGACGTACGGCAGCTACACGCCCCGCGCGCTGCGCGAAGAGCCGACGGCACGCGCGGCCATCGAAGCGATGCTTCGCGACAACGCCCACACGTACGTGGACCCCGAGCACCCGACAGGCTGCATGGTCGTGCTCGCCGCCACGAACTGCTCGCCCGCGAACCGGGACGTGTGCGATCACCTCAAGGCGCAACGGGAAGAGGTACGCGAGCTGATCCGCGCCCGCCTGCACCGCGGGGTCGAGGAGGGTGAGCTCGCCCGAACCGTCGACGTCGAGGCGCTCGGCGCGTACTACGCCACCATCTTGTTCGGCCTGTCGATGCAGGCTCGCGACGGTGTCGGCCTGCCCGGGCTCACCGCGATCATCGACGCGGCGATGTCGTGCTGGCCTGGCGCCAAGGCAACCGAAAACGCGACAGGGGCGGCGTCCGAAATGGACACCGCCCCTGTCGCGAGTTCGTGAGCGCGCTCAGCCGCCGGACATGCTCAGTGCTCGTTTGTCCTGCTTGATCAGGTTCTCCCGTTCGGACTCCGACAGTCCGCCCCAGATCCCGTAGGGCTCGTGCACGGCCAGTGCGTGCCGCCGGCACATGTCCAGTACCGGGCAGGCCAGGCAGACCGCCTTGGCCCTGGCCTCACGGCGTGCCCTGGCCGGCCCCCGCTCGCCGTCCGGGTGAAAGAACGCCGCGCTGTCCATTCCCCGACACGACCCCTCCAGCTGCCAGTCCCACATATCTGCGTTGGGACCGGGGAGCCTGCGCGTGTCTGCCATCCTGACCGCCTCCGTCATCCGGTCGATGCCATTAGCTGCTCTGCTGTGGTGCCGATACTCCATTCGGTGCAACGGCGGTAACGTTAGAAGCGCGCCAATAGTTGTTCAAGGGCTTCGGGATGATTCAGCCGTTAGGCATCCCCCGGAATGGTGAGCAGGGGTTTTGGCTCCGGTTGCCGTGACTCTCGCGGACCTGGATATTGGCCGGGTGGGATCCGGAGCGCGTGAAGGAGAACCCACCCTGCCGGTGGCCTCGGTCGCTCGCCGGCTCGGGGTCGCCCCGTCGACCCTCCGTACCTGGGACCGCCGCTACGGCCTCGGCCCCAGCCGCCACACCGACGGCAGGCACCGCCGCTACGGCAGCTCCGACATCGACCGCCTCGAGCTCATGCAGCGCGCCCTGCTCCGCGGCGCGTCGACGGCCGAGGCCGCCCGCTACGCGCTGCAGCAGATGCCGCGCACGGCGATCGTCCCGCCCGCTGACGAACCCGCGACCCCGGCGCACCCCGCGCCCGCCGACGGCGAGGTCCCGTCGCGCCTGGCCCGCCGCCTGAGCACGGCCGCGCTGGCCATGGATGTCGGCGCCGTGCAGCGCATGCTCGCCGAGGCCCTCGACGAGCTCGGCGTGCTCGCCGCGTGGTCGGGTGTGGTCGAGCCGGTGCTCACGGCGCTCGGCGCGCGCTGGCGCGGGGTCAGCGCCGGTGCCGAGGTCGAGTACCTGCTGGCCCAATGCGTCTACGCGGCGCTCGTGCGCGCGACGCCCGTCCTCGACGCGCCCCTCAACCTGCGTCCGGTGCTGCTCGCCTGCGTGCCGGAGGAACGCGACACCATGCCCGTCTACGCGCTCGCGGCCGCGCTGGCCGGGCGGCGGATCGGCGCGCAGCTGTTCGGCGTGCCGCTGCCCGCGGAGGTCCTGGCGGTGGCTGTGCGACGCAGCGCGCCCGCCGCGGTGGTCCTGTGGGCGCACCGGCGCGAGGTGGCGGATCCTCGGCTGTTCGCGCGCGTGTCCCGCGGCCGCCAGCGCAGCCGCCTGTTCGCGTGCGGGCCGGGCTGGGACGCGGCCACGCTGCCGGACAAGGTCGAGCTGCTCGCCGACCTGCCCGCCGCCGCGGGCCGCGTCGAGCACGTACTTGTCGGAGCAGGGCGCTAGAAAGGTCCCGTGCTCCGAACCTCCCTCGCCGAGCTCGCGTTCGGCGATCTCGTGCCGCCGCCGGTGCCCGTCACCGCCTCGCGCTCCGCCGCTCCCCGGCAGCGGCTGCTGGCCGCCGTCGTGCTCGGCGCCCAGGGCCGCTACGCCGCCGCGGCCACGGCGCTGGCCGACCTGCGCCGGGGCGCCGACCCCGTGCTGGCCTCGCTGGCCGCGACCACCCTGGCGTCGCACCGCCGTCAGCTCGGTGGGCACGTCGCCGCGCGGGTGCTGGACGGGGAGGCGCTGGTGGCCCTGGACGGTGCCGCCGGGGCCCGGACGGACCCGGACGGTCTCGACGCGACCGGCGCGCGAGCCGACGCCCTGCTCGGCCTGGCCGCCGACAACCTCGCTCTGGGCCGCCTCGCCGCCGCCCGGCGCCTGGCCGCCCGTGCGGCGGAGGCCGACGACCGCTGGCGCGCGACCGTCCGCGGCGGATGGGTCGGCGCCGAGATCGAGCTGGCCGCCGGCCGCCCGCGTGAAGCGATCGCGCCCGCGCGGCGAGCTGCGGAAACGGCGCGAGTGCGCGGCTCCCGCCGGCACGTCGTCAAATCCGACATCGTGCTCGGAGTCGCACTCGCGACGGCCGGGGAACCGGAGCAACGCGCTACTGCACTCGACGTCGTCACAAATGCCGCCATGACCGCGGAAAAATACGAACTCTATTCACTTATTTGGGTGGCCACCCGCGTGGCGGCCGATCTGGACCCCGGACACGCCGAGAAGTATCGATTCAGAAGCCTCGAGGTGTTGCACGCAGTGTTACGGCACGCAGATCCTTGCGTGATGCGGATCGCAGAAGATTCACCATGGGTACCCGAGGGGTCGGGTTGAGCCCTCTGGAAACGCCGTTCCGGCATCCGGGCTAAGAAACTTCAAAAAAAGCCACCGGATCGTGTCAAGGTTCGGGCTAAAGCGTCCGATAGGGGAAGTGGAATGTCACCCGGCTGCAGGAAGGAAACCCCGTGACGACGGTCTTGATCTGCGACGACCGACGCAGTGTCCGCGAAGGGCTCACCCGTGTGATGTCCGCGGTCCCAGGGGTCAGTCGCATCGACTGCGTAGCGCACGGTGACGAGCTGCTGGCCCGGTACACCCGTCAGCCGGTCGACGTCGTGCTGGTCGGGACGCAGCGCGCGGTCCCGACGGGCGTCGAAGCCACTCGGCGGCTCGTCTCCGCGAACCCCCAGGCGAACGTCATCGTCTTCGGTGCCCCCGACGACGCCGGCAGCATCGCCGCCGCCATCGCCGGCGGTGCCCGCGGCTACCTGCGCTGGGACGCCTCGCGCCCCGAGCTGGTCGCCGCACTGGCCCACACGCTCGCCAGCACCTCGGTGCCGGCGCCGCGCCAGCCGTCGGACCCCGGCGTGCAGCTCACCGAACGTGAGCTGCAGGTGCTGCGCGGCATGAGCCAGGGCAAGAGCAACGGTCAGATCGGCCGTGAGCTGTACCTGTCCGAGGACACGGTGAAGACGCACGCGCGGCGGCTGTTCCGCAAGCTCGGCGTCCGCGACCGCGCCCAGGCCGTGGCCCACGGTTTCCGCCGTGGCCTCGTGTCCTGAAGCTGAAAACCCGCTAGACCACGCTCCGCGTGACAGGTTGTCCGTTCTGACGCCACGGTGACGACGGGCCAGGGTTGCCGCCCTGGCCCGTACCTGTGTCCTCGGTCTTGACCTGTGCCATCGGTGACAGATGTGTCACCTGTCACGTTCGTCGCCTTCGTCCCCACCGCTCGGGCAGGCTTAGCCATCCGGCGCCACCCTCCCGGGCAGCAAACCGTACCCCGCAGGTCAGCCGCTCGTTGGTCCTCAGATCGATGTGTGCGGTGCAGCCGCGTCCACGGACGCGGCACGCCGGTGGCCACCTCTGGCGGTTGTCGGAAAGGTCGCCGACGGTACGGTAACTGTCACCGGCGGGCGGGGGGCACGATGACCACGCGCCGGATTCTTTGCACGCCTACACGTAACACTGGGACTGTTGTCTGCGATGGCCAATGTGGGGGATGGACCGGATGAGCCGGTCGCCGCTGCCGTAGAGGGAGATCCTCAGGCGGTGGACCGGCTGCTGGCGGCCATCCGCCCCCTGGTAGTGCGGTATTGCCGTGCTCGGGTTGGCAGGCAGGAGCGTTCGTTCGCTTCGGCAGACGATGTTGCGCAGGAGGTGTGTCTCGCGGTGCTCACGGCATTGCCTTCGTACCGTGAACAGGGCCGCCCGTTCCTGGCTTTCGTCTACGGGATCGCCCAGCACAAGGTGGCCGACGCGCACCGCGCGGCCGCCCGCAACCGGGCTGAACCGGTGGCCGAGGTCCCCGACGAGGTCGAGGTCGGCGTCGGTCCGGAGCAGCGCGCGTTGCAAGGGGAGCTGAACGAGCGGATGGCGCAGCTGCTGCAGGTGCTCCCCGACAAGCAGCGCGAGATCGTCGTGCTGCGCGTCGTGGTGGGCTTGTCGGCGGAAGAGACGGCGGAGGCCGTCGGGTCGACGCCGGGTGCCGTTCGAGTGGCCCAGCACCGAGCGCTTGCCCGCCTGCGTAAGGTGCTCGCCGCCGAGGAGGTGATCTGAGTGACCGATCACGACGACGATCGTGACCTGTCGCCGTCCGCGTTCACGAGCGGCATGACGGCCTTCGACCCGGAAGCCGACGGTGACCTCACGGCCATCCAGGCCGACGACGCACTGCTCGACGCGCTCGGCGGCACGGATCCGGCCATCGCCGACGGGCTCGGCGACCAGGAGCTCAACGCGCTGCTGCTCGCCTGGCGCCGCGACATCGACAGCGAGCCGCTGGCCGAGCTGGTCGACGTCGACACCGCCGTCACCACCGTGAAGACGGCTTCGCTGGCGCGCAAACGTGCCGACCGCAATCGCCGGCGCCGCATTCTGGTGCCGGTGGCCGCCGCGTGCGCCGCGGTGGCCATCGCGTTCGCCGGCACCGGCCTCGCCGCCCGCGACGCCCAGCCCGGCGACACGCTGTGGGGCCTGACCAAGGTCCTGTACACCGACCACGCCCACTCGGTCGAAGCCGCCGCCGCGGCGAAGCTCGACCTCGAGAAGGCCAACCTCGCCCTGGCCGACAACCGTCTCGCAGACGCCCGCAAGGCCCTTGACGACGCGCAGGCCGCCCTGAACCAGGTCACCGACGACGAGAACCGCGACCAGCTGCTGGAGCAGCACCGCCAGCTCGCCGCCCAACTCGGTGCGCCCAATGTGCCTTCGACGGGCCAGAACCCGTCCAACAACCCGTCCACGCCGCCGCCGGTCAACAACCCGGCCAACACGGCGTCGCAGCAGTCGAGCGGCCAGCCGACCTCCCTGCCCGGCACCGGCTCCACCAGCCAGCCGGACACGACCAGCGTCGCCGCGCCGCCGCCTCCTCCGCCTCCGCCGCCGGACACCACCACCGTCACGCCGCCGCCGTCCACGACACCCACCGACGTCACGGGCAACGACCCCGGCAGCGGCAGTGGCAGCCCCCGCAACGAATCCTCGGAAAGCGGGAGCGTCGGCGGTCAGAACAACACGCCGGAGAACCCGTAAGGCTCAGCGTCGAAAGCGCCCTGGCTCCGGCCGGGGCGTTTTTCGTGCGCGGGTGTTGTCGGCCGGGCGCGGCGGGCCGGTTGTCCACAGGGTTGCCGAGTTGTGGACAGCTTCGTGCCTTCGCGGTCTGAACAGCGGTTTCGTCGGGGGTGGTCGATAGACTGGGCTGGGATGGCCCCCTCGGGAGGGCGGGCTCCGTCCTCGCCGCCGCGGCTGGTCAGCAGCCGCGAGCTCCCACCGAAGCGGCAAGCCCGAGCACAGCAAACCGGTCCCGGCATCCGAAGACCACCGGGGCCGTTCGGGACAAGGCGCCCAGACGAGAACGGCCCCGGTGAGCAGTCTCACCAGGGCCGTTCAACGCAGCACCGAAACTCAGTACGCGCTCTCGTTCGCCGTCACCCCGTCGGCGAAGCCGCGGCAGTAGTCCCAGCTCACGTAGTCGCCAGGGTTCGGGTCGAAGGCCGGCTCGTGGGGGCGCATGCGGCCGTCCGCGAGGAGCTGTTCGAGGCTGGCGCGCAGGAGGTGCCAGTCGTGGTAGTGGGGTTCGTCGCATTCGCCGCAGTCCACGACGATGCCGCGGACGCCGCGGGGCTCCAGGAGAGCCTGGTACACCGCCAGGTCGGAGAGGTCGGCCAGCAGCTCGGTGCGTTCGTCCGGGCTGATGGGCTCGTCCAGCTGGTCTTCGGGATCGAGGAACGCCCGGGCCGGATCGTCCGGGTCGTCCGCGAAGGGGTCGGGGGGCAACACGTCGTGCGGCACGGCCTGCACGGTACCCGCCGTGTGGCGCCCGTCCCCACCCACCCGGGTCAGGGGCGGAGCCCGGATATCATGAGGGGAAGGCTCAGCCAGCCCCTCGGCCAGATCGCTCACCCCCGCCAGGAAGGCCCTTCGCCCGCTATGACCAGCGAAAGCATCACCGCCCCCGTGCCCAGCAAGTTCGCGATGCTGGGCCTGACCTTCGACGACGTGCTGCTGCTGCCGGCCGAATCCGACGTGGTGCCCAGCGGGGTCGACACGAGTACTCGCCTCACGCGCAACATCACCCTCAACGTCCCGCTGGTCTCCGCCGCCATGGACACCGTCACCGAGGCCCGCATGGCGATCGCCATGGCACGTCAGGGCGGTATCGGTGTGTTGCAGCGCAATCTGCCGATCGACGAGCAGGCCGCCGCCGTCGAGGTGGTGAAGCGGTCCGAGGCCGGCATGGTCACCGACCCGGTCACCTGCTCGCCCGACGACACGCTGGCCGAGGTCGACGCCCTCTGTGCCCGCTTCCGCATCTCCGGCGTCCCGGTCACCGACGCGTCCGGCTCGCTCGTGGGCATCATCACCAACCGCGACATGCGGTTCGAGGTGGACTACACCCGCCTGGTCAGCGACGTCATGACGAAGGCGCCGCTGATCACCGCGCAGGTCGGCGTCACGGCCGACGCCGCGCTCGGCCTGCTGCGCCGGCACAAGATCGAGAAGCTGCCGATCGTCGACGGCGCGGGCAAGCTCCGCGGCCTGATCACGGTCAAGGACTTCGTGAAGACCGAGCAGTACCCGAACGCCACCAAGGACACCGACGGCCGCCTGATCGTCGGCGCGGCCGTGGGCGTCGGCGCCGACGGGCACAAGCGCGCGATGACGCTGGCCGAGGCCGGTGTCGACGTGCTGATGGTCGACACCGCCCACGGCCACTCCCGCGCCGTGGTCGAGACCGTGAAGCTGCTGAAGAAGGAGCTGGGCGACACCGTCGACATCGTCGGCGGCAACGTCGCCACGCGCGCGGGCGCGCAGGCGCTCGTCGACGCGGGTGTGGACGGCGTGAAGGTCGGCGTCGGCCCGGGCTCGATCTGCACCACGCGCATCGTCGCCGGTGTCGGTGTGCCGCAGATCTCCGCGATCTACGAGGCCGACCAGGCTTGCCGCCCGGCCGGCATCCCGGTGATCGGCGACGGTGGCATCCAGTACTCCGGTGACATCGCCAAGGCCATCGCGGCCGGCGCGTCCACCGTGATGCTCGGCAGCCTGCTCGCCGGCACCGCCGAGTCGCCCGGCGACCTGATCCTCGTGGGCGGCAAGCAGTTCAAGGTGTACCGCGGCATGGGCTCCCTGGGTGCGATGCAGTCGCGCGGCCAGGGCAAGTCGTACTCCAAGGACCGCTACGCGCAGGACGACGTGCTCAACGAGGACAAGCTCGTCCCGGAGGGCATCGAAGGCCGCATCCCGTTCCGCGGGCCGCTGGCCAACGTCGTGCACCAGCTCGTGGGCGGCCTGCGTGCGGGCATGGGCTACGCGGGTGCCGAGACGATCCCGCAGCTGCAGGAGGCGCAGCTCGTCCGCATCACCGCGGCCGGGCTGAAGGAGAGCCACCCGCACGACATCACCATGACCGTCGAGGCCCCGAACTACTCCGCGCGGTAAGTCCGGCAAGTCCGTCCGTTCGGATCTTCCCGACATTCCGCCCGTACCACCACGCTTCGACCAGGTCGTTGATCTTCTCGAAGGGCCGGGCGGGATGTCGGTATCACGACGGGTGGTGCCTTCCCGTGGCGCGCCGTCTCGTTCTGACCCGGCGGGCATTTGTCCCCTCCCGGCGACGGCCGTGGTGCGGCTGAGTGGTGCGGTGAAAGCGATCGTCTCGCCGAGTTGTTCGTGGTCGTCGTCGGCTTCGCCGTGCCGGCGACCGTCGCGGCGGGTCTCGTGGTGGAGTACGGAGGGCCGGCGCACGTCGAGGCCGCGCAGGTCGTGAGCTGCCGCGAAGTACGCGGCGCCGGCGACCGCCCCATCCGCTACGTGGTGCGGTTCACCACACAGATCGGCGAGGACGTCGAGGTCTCCGGCGACGACCCGGGCCTCGACGCCGGCGTCGGTGCCGCCGTGGAGCTCACCCGGGCCGACCACTCCGGTGCGGTGCGCGCGGTGCGCAGCGGCGGCGAGACGACGATCGTGCGCACCTCGTTGTTCGTCGGGCCGGTCTGGGGCGGCGTGCTCGGGGTGATCGTGCTGGCCTACGCGGTGTTCCTCATGGTGCGGGGCGGGAAGCGGGCGCTGCCGGTGTCGCTGGCGGTGGGCTTGCTTTCCGCGGTCGCGGGGGCCGTGGCGGGCGTGACGTTGTTCTGACCCGCCACAGGAGCGCGGGCGTGACCAGCATCAGCAGGCCCGCCAGGCCGATCGCCTCGCGCGTGCCGAGCCACGCGCCGAGCGCGCCCCACACCAGCGTCAGCGCGGCCCGCGTCGCGCCGCCGGTGATGCCCCACGCCGACAGCACGCGGGCGGCGCGCGAGGTTTCGGTCTCCTGCAGCCGGTAGGTGGCCGAGACGGGGTTGAAGATGCCGATCGTGAGGATCAGCCCGAACTCGACGAGCATCACGAACCCGAGCCCGGCGAGCCCGTGCGGCGTGAACGCGAGTGCCACCGGCCAGATCACGCGCAGCGTGCCCGTCGCCAGCAGCACGCGCTCGGGGCCGAAGCGCGCGGTGATCCGGCGCGACAGCCGCGAGCCGAGCAGCCCGCCGAGGCACGGCACGCCGAACGCCAGCCCGTACTGCCACGCGGCGAACCCGAGCTCCCGCAGGAGCAGCACTGCGAGCAGGGGTGAGGTCGCCATGATCAGGCCGTTGACCAGCGTGGTGTTGAGGAACAACGCGCGCAGGAGCGGGTGGCCGAGGATGTAGTGCCAGCCGTCGAGCACGTCTTTGGTCCGGACCGTCGACGGGCGCGCCGTGGGCGGCGGCTCGGGCGTGCGGATGGCGCCGATCGCGAGCGCGGAGAGCAGGTAGCTGACGCTGTCGAGCACCACTGTCGTGAGTGGTCCGAACGCGCCGATCAGCGCGCCGCCCGACGGCGGGCCGACGGCGGTGGCAGTCCACTGCGTGGTCTCGAACCGGCCGTTGGCGACGAGCAGGTCCTCGCCCGTCGCCATGCCCTTGAGGTACGCACCACTGGCCGCCGTGAACACGATGTTCGCGGCCGCCACGACCACCGACACGGCCACAAGCTGCCCGAACTTGAGCCCGCCCAGCACATAGCCGAGTGGCAGGGTCAACAGTGCGACGAAGCGCACGGTGTCCATCGCCACCAGCACCGGCCGTTTGCGCCGGAACTCCACCCACGGGCCCAGCGGCACCGCGATCAGCGCGCCCGCGGCCAGGCCCGCGGCGGCCAGCACCGAGACCTCCGTGGTGCTGCTGTGGAGCACCGTCACGGCGATGAACGGGAACGCGTCGAGCGCGAGGAACGTGCCTGCGGTGCTCGTCGCGTAGGCGAGCCACAGCCGTCGGAAGTCCTGTCCCAGCGCCACTCTTGTCCCCCTGTCGTCGTCCGACGCATCCAACAGCGGCGCAAGCGCGGGTGGCAAACAACCTCCCGGAGCGCTCGACAACGTGGGGTTGTTCGCCCTCGAACGCCCCCCGTGCGTTCGTCACCCACGCGGACTAGCGACAATGGAGGGTGTTGTCGTCGGTGCGAGAAGGGACATCACGTGCGGGATCTGGTCGAGATCGGGATGGGTCGCACCGCGCGGCGGGCGTTTGACCTCGATGACGTGGAGATCGTGCCGTCGCGGCGCACGCGGTCGTCGTCGGTGGTGTCGACGGCCTGGCAGATCGACGCCTACCGCTTCGACCTGCCGCTGGTCACGCACCCGACCGACGCCATCGTGTCGCCGGGCACGGCCGTCGCGATCGGCGAGCTGGGCGGCCTGGGCGTGCTCAACGCCGAGGGCCTGTGGGCGCGCCACGCCAACGTCGAGGACGCCATCTTCCGGCTGGTGCGCGCCGCTGAGGACACCGAGGACCCCGCGGCTGTCGTCCGCGAGCTGCAGGAGCTGCACGCCGCGCCGGTCCGGCTCGACTTGCTGAGCGAGGCGATCAAGACCGTCCGCGAGTCGGGCGTCACGGTGGCCGCCCGCGTGAGCCCGCAGCACGCCGCCGAGCTCACGCCCGACCTGCTGGCCGCCGGCGTCGAGATCCTCGTGGTGCAGGGCACGATCATCTCCGCCGAACACGTGCAGCGCGACACGGAACCGCTCAACCTCAAGGAGTTCATCGGCCGCCTCGACGTGCCCGTGATCGCCGGCGGCGTGAGCGACTACCGCACGGCCATGCACCTCATGCGCACCGGCGCGGCGGGCGTGATCGTCGGCCACGGCTACACCACGGGCGTCACCAGCACCGACCGCGTGCTCGGCATCGGCGTCCCCATGGCCACCGCGATCGTCGACGCCGCGGCCGCCCGCCGCGACTACCTCGACGAGACCGGCGGCCGCTACGTCCACGTGCTCGCAGACGGCGGCATGACCACCTCGGGCGACATCGCCAAGGCCATCGCCTGCGGCGCCGACGCCGTGATGCTCGGCGCGCCCCTGGCGACCGCCTCGGACGCCCCCGGCCAGGGCCTCTACTGGACCGCCGCCGCGGCCCACCCGTCGCTGCCGCGCTCGCGCGTCGTGGCCGGCCCGGACTCCGACTACGCGGTGGACCTGAAGACGCTGCTCTTCGGCCCTTCGTCGGACGCCGAGGGCGTGGTGAACCTCTTCGGCGCCCTGCGGCGCGCGATGGCGAAGACGGGGTACTCGGACCTGAAGGAGTTCCAGCGGGTCGGGTTGACCGTCCGCCGCTGATCGTCAGCTTGGTGAGGCCCCCGCGTCCTGGACGTGGGGGCCTTTTTCACGACGCCGTGCGGGACGCCCAGTGCCGGCCGCGCCGCGGAGTTCTCCAGTGCCGTCCGCGCTCAGGACGGAGGGGTCCGCGCATGGTCGACTGGTGTGCGGCGAACCGGGTCGCGGTGAGTCCCATCAGGACGGGGTATCGCACCTCTCCGTGCCGCAGCTCGGTGTCGCGCGGCCGGCCTTCCTCGCGGAAGCCGAGTTCTCCGTGCAGCGCAAGGGAAGCGAAGTTCGCGCCGTTCACGCTCACCACGCACTCGCGGTAGCCGCGCTGCTGGAACATGACCGTGAGCAGCACGGTGACGGCGTCGGCGGCGTACCCGCAACGGCGATGCTGCGGGCCGATCCCGATGGCGTAGCTGAAGCGGCGCGTCGCCGGGTCGGCCTGGATCCACATGGACCCGACCACTTGCCGGCTGTGCACCGCTTCGATGGCGAAGTGGAAGTCGTCGCCGGGATCGGCTGCGTGGCCGCGGTGCGCGGCCCAGTGCCGGTAGCCGCCGAGACGCAGGTCGTGGCTGCGCGCCGCGACGCGGTCGAACCCGGCGAGCACGCGGTGGTCGGCGGGGCGGATCTCGCGCAGGCGCACCTTCAAGCCGGTCTGGCCCCCGCGCCGGCCCGCCGCCGGGCTCGGACCGAATTCACCGTCACCGGCGGGCATCGTATCGGTCGGCCGGGCCGGGCAGCTGCGATCCGGTGATGTAACCAGTGAGTAACTTACCTCTGGTCAGAAGGACATACCCGAGTTACGCTCGGACCTGTGACTGCCAGTAACACCACCACAGCGCAGAGCGGGCCCGACTACGACGTCGTCGTGGTGGGGTCCGGGTTCGGAGGCAGCGTGGCGGCGCTGCGGCTCACCGAGAAGGGCTACCGCGTCGCCGTGGTGGAGGCGGGACGGCGGTTCGCGGACGACGAGTTCGCGAAGACGTCGTGGGACCTCAAGCGGTACCTGTGGGCACCGCGGCTCGGCTGCTACGGCATCCAGCGCATCCACATGCTCAACGACGTGATGGTGCTGGCCGGCGCGGGTGTCGGCGGCGGGTCGCTGGTGTACGCGAACACGTTGTACCGCCCGATGAAGTCGTTCTACGCCGATCGCCAGTGGGCGCACATCACCGACTGGGAGGCGGAGCTCGCGCCGCACTACGACCAGGCGAGCCGGATGCTCGGGGTGGTCACGAACCCGACGTTGACGCCGTCCGACGTGGTGATGCGCGACGTCGCCCAGGACATGGGCGTGGGCGAGTCGTTCCACCCGACGCCGGTGGGTGTGTACTTCGGCAAGCCCGGCGAGACCGTGCGCGACCCGTTCTTCGGGGGCGCCGGACCCGACCGCGTCGGCTGCACCGAGTGCGGCGCCTGCATGACGGGCTGCCGCGTCGGGGCGAAGAACACGCTGGTCAAGAACTACCTCTACCTCGCCGAGCAGGACGGCGCGAAGGTCATCCCGCTCACCACCGTCGCGTCGGTCGAGCCGGCGGGCGACGGTTACCGCGTGACATTGCAGAAGACCGGCACGCGTTCGAAGCGCTTCCGCACCACCGTGACAGCGGGCCAGGTCGTGTTCGCCGCCGGCACGTGGGGCACGCAGAACCTGTTGCACCGCATGAAAGACACGGGCGCGCTGCCTAGCCTGTCACGGCGGCTGGGTGAGCTGACGCGCACGAACTCCGAAGCGATCATCGGCGCCGCGCGCACCGCGGTGGACTCCACGCGCGACTTCAGCCGCGGTGTCGCGATCACGTCGTCGATCCACCCGGACGAGAACACCCACATCGAGCCCGTGCGCTACGGCAAGGGCAGCAACGTGATGAGCCTGCTGCAGACCGTCGCCACCGACGGCGCTTCGCCGGTGCCGCGCTGGCGCCAGGCGCTGACGTTCCTGGTCAAGCACCCACTGCAGTCCGCGAAGCTGCTCAACGGCTACCGCTGGAGCGAACGGACCGTGATCCTGCTGGTGATGCAGAGCCTCGACAACTCCATCACCACGTACACGCGGCCGGGGCTCTTCGGGCGGCGCAAGTACACGTCGAAGCAGGGCCACGGCGAGCCCAACCCGAGCTTCATCCCGGCCGGGCACGAGGCCAACGTCCGCACGGCCGAGCGCATCGGTGGCATGCCCGGCGGCACGTGGGGCGAGATCTTCGACATCCCGCTCACGGCCCACTTCATCGGCGGCGTGCCGATCGGCGACAGCGCGGAGTCCGGCGTGATCGACCCGTACCACCGCGTTTACGGCTATCCGGGGCTGTCCGTTGTGGACGGTTCGGCGATCACGGCCAACCTCGGCGTGAACCCGTCGCTGACGATCACGGCGCAGGCTGAGCGGGCGTTCTCGTTCTGGCCCAACAAGGGCGAGGCGGACCGGCGCCCAGGGCAGGACGCGCCGTACGCGCGGCTCGAGGCGGTGGCGCCGAAGAACCCCGCGGTTCCCTCCGACGCCCCTGCCGCGCTGCGCCGATAGCTCCTCCGGCCGATAGCTCCTACGATCGCCGGGTGACGACAACGGCGTTGACCCGCGTGCGGGAACTGCAGGACGAGTGGGCCCTGGTCATCGGCTCCCTCGACGAGACCGCGGTGCGCGCGCCGAGCGCGCTGCCCGGCTGGACACGCGCGCACCTGCTCACGCACCTCGCCCGTAACGCCGACGCCGTCGGCAACCTCCTGACCTGGGCGGCCACCGGCGTCGAGCACCCCATGTACGGCCCCGGCACCGCCCGCGACGACGACATCGCCGCCGGCGCTTCCCGCGGTGCCGCCGAGATCCTCGCCGACGTGGTCGCGTCGGGGGAGCGGCTCGTCGACCTGGCAGCCTCGCTGCCGGACCACGCGTGGACCGCGCCCGTCCGCGGCCGCGGCGGCCAGCCCATCACCGGCGCCGACGCCCTGACGCTGCGCCTCGCCGAAACCACCATCCACCTCGTCGACCTCGACGCCGGCCACGACTTCACCAGCGCGTGCTCGTTGCTGGGCGACCACATCGACGACGTCGTGGCCAACATGATCCGCATGTACCTCGGCGAGCTGCCCCCGATCCGCCTCACCGACGGCACCCACACGTGGACCATGGCTTCCGGCGCGGAGGGCCTGGTCTCCGGTTCCCCCGCAGACGTCCTCGCGTGGCTCTCGGGCCGCGGCCCCGGCGAAGCGCTGGAGGGCCCCGTGCCGGAGTTCAACTCCCTGGTGTGAGGCGATTTTCCCGTTGTGCTCGGCTTTGCCGGGTACTGGGGAGGAGCCGGCTTGGTGCGCTGGCAAACCCGGGCTCGGGACCCGGGCGGGCGAGCTCTGCATCGGCCCCGATCTGCGCGACGCCGCCGCTCGGGGCCACACCTCCTTCGAACCGGCTCGCCAGAGCGTCGCCGCCTGGCCCGTCGCCGGGCGGTTCCTGCGCGACTACCCGATCTACTCGTGGAAAGGCCCAGCTCATGCGGTGGTTTTCGGTGGTGGCGGTGCTGGTCGTCGCTGGTGCTTCGGGCTGTTCGACGGCCCAGCCGGCGGCTCCCGTCTCTTCGCCGGCCTCGTCGTCGCCGGTTCTCTCACCAGCGGAAACGCAGGCCTACCACTGGGTCGGTGAGTTCTGCGGCGGTCCGTCTGCAGCGCTGCTGGCCCTCCAGAACAATGGCTACGGCGCCGTCCCCTACGCGGCCATGGCCGACGCCACCACCGCGGAGCGCCAGAAGGCCCAGTGGGACGCAGAACAGAACCTCGCGACGCTGGTCGAAGTCGTGAAAACCAACGCGGCCCACGTCGCCGGTGCCTCGCCGAGCGCCACCCGCGACCGCCTCACCACGGTGTACGTCCAACTGCAGGCCGACCTCACCCGGATCCAGCAGCGCGTCACCGCCCTGTCGCCCGCGGCCGCCGCGACCTTCGGCCCCCAGCTCCAGACCGACGCCGGCCAGGTCCACACCTCCTTCGAAGCGGCGCGACGGGTCCTCGCCGCCGAGCCGGGCACGGCGCGGTTCCTTCGCGACTTCCGCGTCTGCTCGTAGGGAGGCCCGAGTCATGCGGTGGTTTTCAGTGGTGGCCGTCCTGGTCTCGGCAGCGGCGGTCTCGAGCCGCTCCGCCACCCGCTCCTACACCGGCCAAGTCTTCGGCCCCGACCCTTTCCGGCCGAACGTCGGCAGAACCAGCAGACCGCCCGGGACCCTGCTTGCCGAGCCGGCCGACACCCGCTCGGGCGACCCGATGAACCACCCCGCTGTCCGGAACGTCTGATCAAACATGACTGTCGGGAGAAGGACGTTGCTGCGGGCCGCCGGGCTCGCCACCCTCGGTGCGGTGGCCGCCGCGTGTGCACCGGACTCGGCGCCGCCCGGGCAGCCGCCGGCGACGCCGACCCAGACGACCACAACGCCACCTCCGTCGACGAAGCCGTCCGGGCCGCCGGACTGGAACGCGTTGCGGGGCAAGCTCAGCGGCGATCTCGTACTGCCCACCGACAGCGGCTTCGCCACCGCCAAGCGTGGCTTCAACCCGCTGTTCGACGGCCACACCCCGGCCGCCGTGGCCAAAGTGCGAAAACCCGAGGACGTGCAGGCCTGCTTCGAAGCAGCCGCGTCGAGGCTGCCGATCGCCGCGCGCAGCGGGGGACACAGCTACGCCGGCTATTCCGTGCCCGACGGCGGCCTGATCGTCGACGTCGGCAGCATGTCGAGCGTCCAGGTCCAGGGCGACCAGGTCGTGATCGGCGCCGGCGCGCGGCTGGGTGACGTCTACGCGGCGCTGGCCAAGGCCGGCCGCTGCCTGCCCGCCGGCTCGTGCCCGACGGTCGGCATCGCCGGGCTCACCCTCGGCGGTGGCATCGGCGTCGTGGCGCGCAAATACGGCCTCACCTGCGACCACCTCGTCTCCGCCCAGGTCGTGACGCCCGACGGCAAGCTGCGCACCGCCGGCGCCGACTCCGAGCCCGACTTGTTCTGGGCGCTGCGCGGCGGCGGAGGCGGCAACTTCGGGATCGTGACGTCGTTCACCTTCCGCACCGACCCCGCGCCCGGCATCACGGTGTTCTCGCTGCACTTCCCGGGCGGTTCGGCGGGTGACGTGCTCGACGCGTGGCAACAGTGGCTTCCTACGACCCCGCCCGAACTCTGGTCGAACCTCGTCGTGTCCGGCGGCTCGCCGGTGTCGTGCCGGGTCGGCGGCGCGTTCGTCGGCGGTACCGCCGAGCTGAACACCCTGCTGGCCAAGCTCAACGCCTCGCCGTCCAGCCGCACGATGAAGAGCCTCAGCTACGGCGGCGCCATGAACTACTTCTCCGGCAGTTCCGCGCGCCAGACGTTCGTGGCCTCGTCGCGGATCATCACCGACCCGGTGGCGGGCGCGCAGGTCAGCGGCCTCGCCGCCGGTCACAAGGGCATGGACCTGCTCATCGACGGCCTCGGCGGCGCGGTCGCCGACGTCGCCCCGGGCGACACCGCGTTCCCGCACCGCAAGGCGCTCGCCAGCATCCAGGTCTACGCGCCCGCCACGGCGGGCAACCACACCACCGTCGCCAAGTCGGTGTCCACTGTGGTCAGGGGACTCGCCGACGCGGGCGCCGGCGGCGGCTACGTCAACTACCTCGACCCGGCCATGCCCGACTGGAAAACCGCCTATTACGGCGACAACGCCGCCCGGCTCGACCAGGTCGCCAAGACCTACGACCCGGACGGCGTCCTCAAGTTCGCGCAGAGCGCCTGACCAAACCTCGGCGAAGGCGCCTAGCGGTCGAGGATTTTCTGCAGTGCCGCGACGAGGCCGGCTCGCTCCTGCGGGGTTGGCGGTGCCATCAGCTCGTTCTGAGCCACCGCCAACCGGGCCTGAATGAGGTCCAGCCGTTCACGGCCTCCGGCAGTCAGCCGGACGAGGTTGCGCCGAGGGTCGGCCGGATCCGCACGGCGCTGCACGCAGCGTTCGTCCTCGAGCTCGACGACACGCTGGGCCACGTCCTTCCTGTCCATGCGCAGGCGCCTGCCGAGCTCGGCCTGACAGCAGGGACCGAACTCCTCGACGGCGCAGAGGATCGCGCAGTGGTAGCGACCGGCGCCGACCGAGTCGAAGACCTCACGGCTCAGCCGGCCTCCGCCCGCCGCGATCTGGGTGCGCAGCCGGCTGGGCGTGTCCCAAAGCCGCTGGGGCGGTCGCTCGGTCACGGCTCCACCTTGTGTTGGTGATACCAACGCTCTATTGGTGAGACCAACCATGCGGGTACTTGTGATCACGAAGCCGACACCCTGGTTCGTTCTCGGGGCGATGGTGACGGCCCAGCTGATGGTCGCCGTCGACGCGACGATCCTGGCGCCGGCGATCCCCGGGATGGCGTCCGATCTGCACCTGTCCCCCGGGGCGCTCGCATGGGTCATGGCCGGTTACGTCCTCGCCGGGGGTTCGCTCATGATCGCAGGCGGCCGGATCGCGCAGGCGGCCGGCTACGCCCGCGTGATGAGCCTCGGCCTGATCCTATTCGGCGTCGCATCCGCGGTAGGGGTCGCGGCTGGGTGTTGATCAGTGCCCGAGTCGCCAAAGGCGTCGATGCGGCGGCCATGACTCCGGCGGCGATGGCGCGGCGTTCGGCCGCGTTTCCCGGTGCGGGCGCCAAAAGGCGTACGGCGCCTTCGGGATGATCATGGGTAGCGCAACCGCTCTCGGCGTGGTGCTCGGAGGCGTGCTGACGCACCTCGCGAGCCGGCGTGCCTGCCTGGAGGTCAACGTCGTGTTCGTCGCGGTCGCGCTCGTCTTGTCGATCCTCGCCGGGGGCCGGGTCGACCGGTCACCCGGACACGGGCGCGGCTGGTGGCGCGGTGCCCTCCTGGCGATCGGGGCGGCATCGATCATCAGGCTCACGGTGGTCGACGTGCCAGGGCAGGCAGCGGCCTTCGGTCTCGCCGGCGTTGCGGTGATCGGCGTGTTCGCCGCTTCCGGCTGGAGCTCGCGCGCACCCTCATCCCGGTCGCGCTGTTTCGCGAGCCGGCGCGGCGGATTGCCTGCCTCGGGCTGCTGCTGTGGGGAGTCGCCACGATCGCCACCTTCGTGGCGGCCAGCCGTTCACTCCAGCAGGAACACTCCGCCCGCTGGTGGACGGCGCGCTCTTCCTCATCTACCCCGCCACCATCCAACTGGGGCTGTTCGTCTCCCGCCGAGCCGGCGCCAGGTCACCGGCCTTGGCCATCGGCGTCGGGCTCGCCTTGATCGGTGCTGGACAGATCACCTTCGCCGTCTCGCCGGACGGGCTGGGCGCCATCCTCGCCGCCCTGGGACTCGTGGGCCTGGGCACCTCCCAGGTGATGGCGAACGCGAACAGCGCCATGAACCAGGACGCCGGGCCCCATGCGGGAGTCGCCGGCGCTGTCGGCACCACGCTGCAGCCGCTCGGTGGCAGCGTCGGGGTGGCCCTGCCGGTGGCGCTGGCCGCCGCCGGCACGCACGCGACCATCCTGACCGCCGGCGTCACCGCCGTCGCGCTGCTGGCCGGATCGGTCGTGGCCTTGCGGCAGCGACCAGCCCCGACCGGCGTGCCCCCGGCCGGACGGCTGCGCGCCGGCGTTCAGCCGTCACGAGCCCGGGGAGTCCCCGCGCCTACAGATCCACCCCGGTGAACACCGTCACGCGCTCCTCGGTGAGGTCGTTCATCGCCGCCAGCACGCCCTCGCGCCCGACGCCCGAGCCCTTCACCCCGCCGTACGGCATCTGGTCGGCCCGGTACGACGGCACGTCACCGATGATCACGCCGCCCACCTCCAGCTCCGCCGCCGCGTGGAACGCCAGCTGCACGTCGGAGGTGAACACCCCGGTCTGCAGCCCGTACGCGGAGTCGTTGACCGCGGCGAAGGCCTCGTCCACACCGTCCACAACGGACACCGCCAGCACCGGCCCGAAGACCTCCTCCGCCCACACGCGGGCGTCCGGTGGCACGTCCGTGAGCAGCGTCGGCGCGACCTGGGTGCCCTCGCGCGTGCCGCCGGTGAGCACCTTCGCGCCGGCGGCCACGGCCTCCTCGACCCACGCGATGATCCGCTCGGCCGCGGCCTCGTCGACGACCGGGCCGACGTCGGTGTTGCGGTCGTACGGGTCACCCGTCTGCTGCGCTTCCACGGCCTCCACGAGTGCCGGCACGAACTCCTCGGCCACCGCCGTGTCGACGATCACCCGCTGCACCGAGATGCACGACTGGCCGGCCTGGTAGTTGCCGAACGTCGCGATGCGCTGCGCCGCGCCCTCGGGGTCTGGCCAATCACGCAGGACCACGGCCGCCGCGTTGCCGCCGAGCTCCAGCACCACGTGCTTGCGCGGCGCCGCGTCGGCGATCGACCAGCCGACGGGGCCGGAGCCGGTGAACGACACCACGGGCAGCCGCGGATCGCCCACCAGCGCCTGCGTCTGTTCGTTTCCCAGCGGCAGCACGGAAAACGCGCCGGGCGGCAGGTCCGTTTCGGCCAGGATCTCGCCGAGGATCAGCGCCGACAACGGCGTGCGCGGCGCCGGCTTCACGATGATCGGCGCGCCGACCGCCAACGCCGGCGCGACCTTGTGCGCCACCAGGTTCAGCGGGAAGTTGAACGGCGAGATCCCCAGCACGGGCCCGCGCGGCACCCGCCGCGTGAGCGCCAGCCGCGCGTCGCCCGACGGGTCGGCGTCGAGCCGCTGCACGTCGCCGCTGAACCGCCGCGCCTCTTCGGAAGCGATACGGAACACCGATACCGCGCGGCTCACCTCGGACTCCGCCCACTTGAGCGGCTTGCCGTTCTCCGCGGTGATCACCTCGGCGATCTCCTCGGCGCGCAGCCGCAACCCACGCGAGACCTGCTCCAGCGCCGCCGCGCGCTCGTGCGCGGGGGAGCGGCGGAACTCCCGCGCGACGCTCGCGGCGGCCGCCACGGCGCGCTCCACCTGCTCCGCGCCGGGCACCGCCACGGTCGCCACTTCGCTGCCGTCGACCGGGTGCCGCACGACGAGGGTCTCGGCCCCCTGCTCCGCCCGTCCGGCGACCCACGCGGGCCGCGGCTCCGGGGTGATCATGTCCATGCGTACCAAGGTATGGGGGCGCGGTGCGCGCCGCGTGAACCCCCACCCTTACGGGGCTCACGCGGCGCGTCGCTCACGGCTTGACCAGAACCTTCAGCGCCTCGCGGTCAGCCATCGCCTGGTAGCCCGCGGGCACGTCGGCCAGCCCGATCGTCCGGTCGAACACGCGGCCCGGCTGGTAGCGGCCCTCGAGCACGTCCGGCAGCAGCTGCGGGATGTAGTGGCGCGCCGGGGCCACGCCGCCGGTGATCGTGATGTTGCGCGTGAACACCGGGCGCCCGATCGGGCCCTCCGGGTACTGCGGCACGCCCACGCGGCTCAGCGCACCGCCCGCCCGCACCACGCCGAGACCCATCTCGAACGCCGCCTTCGTGCCCACGCACTCCAGCACGGTGTGCGTGCCGTGGCCGCCGGTCAGCTCGCGCACGCGTGCGACGCCCTCCTCACCGCGCTCGGCCACGACGTCCGTCGCGCCGAACTCGCGGCCCAGGTCGGTACGCGCCTGGTGGCGTCCCATGAGGACGATGTGCTCGGCGCCGAGGCGCTTCGCGGCCAGCACGGCGGATAGGCCCACTGCGCCGTCGCCGATCACGGTCACCGCCTTGCCCGGCACGACGCCCGCGGTCACGGCCGCGTGATGGCCGGTGGAGAACACGTCCGACAGGGTGAGCAGTGAGGCCAGCAGGTCTTCGTCGTCAGTGTGCGGCAGCTTTACGAGAGTGCCGTCGGCCTGCGGCACGCGCACGGCCTCGCCTTGGCCGCCGTCCACGCCGTCGACGCCCCAGTTGCCACCGTGCAGGCAGGAGGTCTGCAGGCCCTCGCGGCAGAACTCGCACGTGTTGTCCGAGTACACGAACGGCGCCACGACCAGGTCGCCCTTGCGCACGCTGGTCACGTCGGCACCGGTTTCCTCCACGACGCCGAGGAACTCGTGGCCGATCGGCCGGCCGTTCTCCTGCGCGGGCATGCCGCCGTACGGCCACAGGTCGCTGCCGCAGATGCAGGAGCGCACGACGCGGACCACGGCGTCCGTCGCCTGGGCCACCTTCGGGTCGGCCACCGTCTCCACCCGGACGTCGCCGGCGCCGTAGATGAGTGTCGCTCGCATAAAGATCCTTTCCGGGTTTTCGCGTCTCCCTGTTCCGAGTCATCCGGGCCGGGATTCATTCCTCATGACGCATGCCCCGGCCGTGTCATGACAAATGTCCGGGGTGCCCAGGCGGGTCTCCCCTTAGGTTCAGAGCATGACCAACCCGACCTCGGAACGCTGGCACAGCAACCCGTTCGTGGCCGTCTTCGACCGGATCGGCCCGCGCCGGGTGCCCGTCCTCACGGGCGCAGTGTTCCTCGTCACGGCGGCGGCGCTCATCGCTCAGCTCGCGGTGCCGGGGCTGCTGGAGCACGTCCGGCGAGACGGTGCGGCGATCGATGCCGGGCAGTGGTGGCGGCTGCTCACCGGCATGTTCTTCCAGGACGGCGGACTCCTCGGCGGCATCTTCAACCTGGCGATCCTGGCGATCTTCGGCACGCTGGCGGAGAGCTACTTCGGCTGCGTGCGCACGTTCGTCCTGTACTTCGGGTGCGGGCTGTTCGGCCAGGTCATGAGCTACCTCTGGCTGCAGCCCGTCGGCGCCGGCAACTCGATGTGCGTCGCGGGGCTCATTGGGGCGCTGGCCATGGCGCTGCTGCGGGCTCCGGCCCGTCACGGCGTGAAGCTGCCGACGCAGGCGATCGTGGTGCCCATCCTCGTGGCGCCGCTCGCGGTCGTCGACACGCTCGCGCACGACAACCACGGTCTGCCAGCGCTGCTGGGCATGGCACTCGGGTTCCTGCTCATACCGAAGGTGCGCGCCTAGCTCGCCGGGTGCGGGGGGTACGACGGCCCGGTCGGGGGACCGGGCCGTCGTCGTGTCAGCGGTTCCGGTAGAGATCCCGCAGCAGCAGCACTTCCGCGCAGTGGTGGATGGTCTCGCGGTTGATGTGCAGCACGAGCGCCGCCATCGGGTACTCGGCGAACGGCCCCTCGGCCTTGCCCACCGGCCGCGCGAGCGCCTCGGCGTCGAGTGCCTTCACTCCGCCGATCCAGTTCGCGTACGCCAAGTCGAGTTGGTCAAGCGCCTCGGCCGCGGTGCCGGCGTAGGAGAAGGTCTCGTAGCTCATCGCCGGCCCGCCGAAGTGCGACGCGGCCCGCATGCCGAGCACGCCGACGATGACGTGCGACAGGCGCCAAGCGATCGTCGTTACGGGTGGCGGCACCGGCTCCGGGTACGCGAAGTCGACGGTGAAGTCGCCGGCCCCAGGCCCGTCCGGCTTCTCCGCACGCGGACGCACGGTCCAGCAGTTCGGCACGGGCTGCCAGAAGTACTCGTCGTCGGTGAGCCCGTCGAGGCGCGGGCGCACGTGGTGCTGCCAGTGCCAGTCGAGCTGGTCGTGCAGTTCTGTGGTCCATGCGACAGTCATGGGCGAACCGTAGGCCGCTTCGCGGACAGGTGCGGTCCTCATTCGGGGCACAGTTACGGGGTGAGGGCGGCGTGACCCAGCCCACCTGGGACGATGGAGGCAAAAGCGCTCATTCGCCTGGAGGTCGTAGGTGGCCAATCCCACCGGTCCGGTACTCGTCGTCGACTTCGGGGCGCAGTACGCGCAGCTGATCGCCCGCCGTGTGCGGGAGGCGCAGGTGTACTCCGAGGTCGTGCCGTCGAGCTCGACCGCCGAGGACCTGCTGGCCAAGAACCCGTCGGCGATCATCCTGTCGGGCGGCCCGTCGAGCGTCTACGCCGAGGGCGCCCCGGGCATGGACCCGAAGCTGGTCGAGGCCGGCGTGCCGATCCTCGGCATCTGCTACGGCCACCAGCTGCTCGCCCGCGCGCTCGGCGGTGTCGTCGAGCCGACCGGCGTGCGCGAGTTCGGTCGCACCGACGTGCGCGTGGTCGGCGAAGGCGGGCGCCTGCACGCCGGTCTGCCGGGCCACCAGACGGCGTGGATGAGCCACAACGACAGCGTCACCAAGGCGCCCGAGGGTTCCGTCGTCACCGCCAGCTCCGACGGCGCGGCCGTGGCCGGCTTCGAAGACGTCGACCGCGGGTTCGCCGGTGTGCAGTACCACCCGGAGGTGGCGCACTCGCCCCACGGCCAGGAGGTGCTGCGCCGGTTCCTGTCCGACATCGCGGGCATCAAGCCGCAGTGGACCACGTCGTCCATTGTGGACGAACAGGTCACGCGCATCGCCGAGCAGATCGGTGCCGGGCGGGCGATCTGTGGCTTGTCCGGCGGCGTCGACTCGGCCGTCGCGGCGGCGCTCGTGCAGCGCGCGATCGGCGAGCGCCTCACGTGCGTGTTCGTGGATCACGGCCTGCTGCGCGCGGGCGAGCGCACGCAGGTGGAGCAGGACTTCGTGGCGGCCACGGGCGTGAAGCTCGTGACCATCGACGCGCGCGAACGGTTCCTCGGCGCGCTCGCCGGCGTGACCGACCCGGAGGAGAAGCGCAAGATCATCGGGCGCGAGTTCATCCGCGTGTTCGAGCAGGCGGAGCGCGACCTCAAGGCGCAGGGCGACTACAAGTTCCTCGTGCAGGGCACGCTCTACCCCGACGTCGTCGAGTCCGGCGGCGGCGAGGGCACCGCGAACATCAAGAGCCACCACAACGTCGGCGGCCTGCCCGACGACCTGCAGTTCGAGCTCGTCGAGCCGCTGCGCCTGCTGTTCAAGGACGAGGTGCGCCGCGTGGGCCTCGAGCTGGGGCTGCCCGAGACGATCGTTCGGCGCCAGCCGTTCCCGGGCCCGGGCCTGGGCATCCGCATCATCGGTGAGGTCACGGCCGACCGGCTCGAGACGCTGCGGGCGGCCGACGCCATCGCGCGCGAGGAGCTCACGTCCGCGGGCCTGGACCACGAGATCTGGCAGTGCCCGGTGGTGCTGCTGGCCGACGTCCGCAGCGTCGGCGTGCAGGGTGACGGCCGCACCTACGGCCACCCGATCGTGCTGCGCCCGGTGTCGTCGGAGGACGCCATGACCGCCGACTGGACCCGGCTGCCGTACGAGGTGCTGGAACGCATCTCCACGCGCATCACCAACGAGGTGCCGGAGGTCAACCGCGTTGTCCTCGACGTGACGAGCAAGCCGCCGGGCACGATCGAATGGGAATGAGCGTCGGCTGAACGGCGAAGGGCCCCGTCGGGATTCGACGGGGCCCTTCGCCGTTCAGTAGTGCGGTGGTGCTTCCGGCGGGTCAGTACCGCTTGCGCCGCAAGGAAGCCGCCAGCAGCAGCACCCCGATGAACACCGCGCCGCCCGCGACGACCCAACGGAAGTCGAAGGTGGGCAGCCAGCTCGCGCCGTCGGAGAGCACGTAACCCGAGACCAGCAGGGTCGCGAGACCCACGATCAGGGTGATCACATCCACGCCGCGGCGGCGGGTCGGGATGTTCGAGTTGTCAGTCACGGAGCACCTCCACGCTGCCGGCACCGTTGGTCACGTTCAGGGTGATCTTTTGTCCGCCGGGCCCGTCGTCGCCGAAGTCGGTGCCCGTCAGGGCCGCCTGGCCGACACCGCTCGTGGAGCGATCGAGGCAGTCGACGTCGCCGGCGGAGTTCTTGCAGGTGTAGGTGACGTCGGCCGTCGCGGGCACGGTGACCCGGGTGTCACCGGCGCCGTTGCTGACCGAGGTGGTGATCGGGTCGCTGGCCGGCAGCTGCGTCAGATCGAGGTCGATGTCGCCCGCCGCGTGCCGGTACACCGGCTGCAGCTCGGCCACCGAGTGCGGGGTCGCGTCGAGGTCGCCGACGCCGCCGCGCAGGTCGACGCCGTTGAACGCGCTGGTCGTCATGATCATGCCGACGATCGCGAGGGGCACCGCGAGCCCGATCAGCCCGCGGGACCCGCGGACGAACGCGCCCGCCACCATGCCGACGCCGAGCACGCCCAGCACCAGGCCGATGATGTGGCGCACCGAGAACCAGTCGACGCCGTTGAGGTTCAGGGCCACGCCGACGCCGGCCACAACCACGGCCGCGGCCATCGTCACGCCGCCGATCTTCGACCGCGGCTGACGCGGCTGTGGGGTCGGATCGCCGGACTCGTAGTGGTACGGGTTCTCCGGCGTCGGTCCCGCCGGGTCGGGCAGGTCCCAGCCCGCCGGATCGGCGGCCAGCGGGTCCCAGCCGGGAGCGGCGGTGCCCATGGGCTCCGTCGTGGTGTCCGTCATCGTGAAGGCTCCGGTTCCGGGCACGGCCTGGGCCGTCTCATACGCGGGGTACGCGACGACCGGCGCCGGGCGGTTGTTCTGCCCGCGGCTGCGATGCAGGAGGTAGAGGCTTGCCGAGAGCAGCGCGAACCCGATCAGGCCACCGCCGTCGAACCAGCCGTTGCCGAACGTCCACCCGACGGCCGGGATCAACGCCAGCGTCAGCACTGCGGCGAACGCCTTCGACATCGTCGAGTGCCCGCGACCGAGCATCGCCTCGAAGCCCGACGTCTCGTCACCCTCGCTCGGGAACAGCAACCAGCCGAGCAGGTAGAACACCAGCCCGAAGCCACCGAACACCATCGCCGCGACCAGCGCCACCCGGATCACGACCGGGTCGATGCCGTACCGGTTCCCCAGCCCCGCCGCGACCCCCGCGACCTTGCGCCCCACGTGCGGCCGGCGTGGCCGGCTCACCCAGAAATCCTTCACCGTCTCCTCGAAGCCGTTGAAAGGATTCGACTTCGGGCTCGGCGCCTCGTTCGCACCACTCATACGGCAAAGCATGCGCGACCCGCGGCGGCGCCACATCGGGGACGTTCCCTGAGGTTTCCCCTGAGTGCGGCCGGTGTCCGGGTCGTGATCAGGGGCTTCCCCGATGTCAGAACTCCTCGCCGCGTGTGACGATGGACGGCGTGCAGGACTTCCTCGACCTCGGCGCCGCCGGGCAGGTGAGCGACCCGGTCCGCGGGCCGGTGCCGCCTGCCGTCGTGACGGCCACCGCCGCATCCGGGGCATCCGGGACCCCTGGGACTTCCGGTGCCTCCGGTGCTTCCGAGGTCAGCGGGCAGGCCGGGCGGCCGAAGATGCACCGGCGCCGCAGCGGGCGGGCCGTGGCCGGTGTCGCGGGCGGGCTCGCGGACCACCTCGGCGTGCCCGTGGTGTGGGTGCGCACGGCGTTCGCGCTGCTCGCGGCGCTCAACGGTGCCGGTTTGCTCGCGTACGGGCTGCTGTGGGTCTTCGTGCCGCAGCAGGCCGAGGACACCGCCGAAGCCGACAGCAAGAAGGCGACGAAGGAACGTCAGCAGGCGTTCGGCCTCATCGCGCTCGGCATCGGCCTCGCCATCGCGAGCGGCACGCTCAGCGGCACCATCCGCGGCTGGGTCGCCGTGCCGCTGGCCATCGCCATGCTCGGCGCGGCCGTGGTCTGGCGCGAGGCCGACGAATCGCAACGCCGGCGCTGGCGCACGGGCGCGCGCGACGGCGTCACGGGCGCGTTCGTGGGTGGCGGCGGCCGCAGCGCCGCCATCATCCGGATTCTGGCCGGGGTGGCACTCGTGGCCACCGGCATCGGGGTCGTGGTCTTCCGCAGCGGCAGCTTCGACCAGGTCAAGTTCGCCCTGATCGCCGTGCTCGCCACGCTGGTCGGCGTCGCCGTGCTGACGATCCCGTTCTGGCTGCGCCTGGTCCGCGACCTCGGCGACGAGCGCCGCGCACGCATCCGCACCGACGAGCGTGCCGAGATCGCCGCGCACCTGCACGACTCGGTGCTGCAGACGCTCGCCCTGATCCAGCGTCAGTCCGACCAGCCGCACGAGGTCGCCCGGCTGGCGCGTGGCCAGGAGCGCGAGCTGCGCGGTTGGCTCTACGGCCCCGGCGGCTACGGCAAGCCGAGCGACAAGAAGTCGAAGGAGCAGGAAGAGGGCGCCGTCCCGCTGTCCGAGGCGCTCGGCGCCGCGTGCGGCGAGGTCGAGGACACCTTCGCGATCTCCGTGAGCCAGGTGGTAGTCGGCGACGTCGAGATCGACGAACCCCTGACCGCCGTCGTGCAGGCGGCCCGTGAGGCGCTGGTCAACGCGGCCAAGCACGCCGGCGTCGACGAGGTCAGCGTGTACGCCGAGGTCGAGCCCACCGAGGTCACCGTGTTCATCCGCGACCGCGGCAAGGGCTTC
Source organism: Amycolatopsis sp. NPDC023774 (assembly GCF_040639695.1). Lineage (NCBI taxonomy): Bacteria > Bacillati > Actinomycetota > Actinomycetes > Pseudonocardiales > Pseudonocardiaceae > Amycolatopsis > Amycolatopsis sp. NPDC023774. Next base: position 234,176 of record NZ_JBFAAJ010000004.1, on the reverse strand, counting down.
GACCCCGACGTGGTCCCGGCCGACCGCCACGGCCTCGCCGACTCGATCCGAGGCCGCATGGAACGCCACGGCGGCACGTGCAAGCTGCGCACCGCGCCGGGGGAGGGCACCGAAGTCCAGCTGGCCATGCCGCTCAAAGCGGCCAAGGGTGCGGCGTGACGTCGCTATGCTCAGCCTGGGCGACAACGAGCGAGGGAGCAGCACGGTGACGGAGACCCAGCGCGAGCCGGTCAAGGTGTTCCTCGTGGACGACCACGCGCTCTTCCGCGCCGGGGTCCGCACGGAGCTCGACTCGATCACCGACGAGGTGCAGGTGGTCGGCGAAGCCGGTTCGGTGGCCGACGCCGTCGCCGGCATCGCGCGCACCAAACCGCAGGTCGTGCTGCTCGACGTGCACATGCCCGACGGCGGCGGCGCCGAGGTGCTGCGCCGCGTGCGCCCGGAGTTGCCCGACGTCGTGTTCCTCGCGCTGTCGGTATCCGACGCCGCCGAGGACGTGATCGCCGTGATCCGCGGCGGCGCGCGCGGCTACGTCACCAAGACCATCTCGTCGAAGGAACTCGTGCGCGCGATCGTGCGCGTGGCCGACGGCGACGCCGTGTTCTCCCCGCGCCTGGCCGGGTTCGTGCTCGACGCGTTCGCCGACCGGCCCGGCTCGGCGCCGATCAACGACCCGGAGCTCGACCTGCTCACCCCGCGCGAGCGCGACGTCCTGCGCCTGCTCGCGCGCGGCTACGCGTACAAGGAGATCGCGTCGGAGCTGTTCATCTCGGTCAAGACGGTGGAGACGCACGTGTCGAGCGTCCTGCGCAAGACCCAGCTGTCCAACCGCTACGAGCTGTCCCGCTGGGCCTCGGACCGCCGGCTCGTCTGAAGCACCCCAATGTGGCGTTGGTTGCGTTGAGCGCACCCAATGCGGCGTTCGTTGCGTTGTGCACCGAACGCCACATTGGGGCGCTTCGGGTGGGGTCAGACTCGCTCGGGAGCGACCAGCGGCGGCGGAGCCACGGCCTCGTTCTTCCGCTGCACCCGCGTGAGCGCGACGCCGCCCAGCACCACGACCATGCCCGCGATCACGCGCAAGCTCAGCTGCTCGTGCAGGAAGATCGCGCCCAGCGCCACCGACACGATCGGCAGCAGGTACCCGACGACCGACGCCGCGACGGCGCCTTCGCTGGCCAGCAGCTGGTAGTTGAGGGCGAACGCGACCCCGGTCCCGCCGATGCCGAGGATCACCACGGCGAACGCGGCCAGCGGCGTCAGGTGCACCGGCGACAGCCCGCCGAACGGCACCACCAGCACGAGGAACCCGGCGGCGATCATCATCTGCCCGCCCGACAGCGCGTAGGGCGAGTCGCCCGTGTCCGAGAGGTAGCGGCCCTCGTAGACGAAGGCGAATCCGTAGCTCGCCGCCGCCGCGAGGCAGGCCAGCGCACCCCAGCTCAGCAGTCCGGACGCTTCCCACGGCGCGAAGATCAGCAGGATCCCGGCGAGGCCCACGACGAGCCCGGCCGCGCGCAGCGCCGTCATCCGGTGGCGGACCCCGAGGAAGGGCGCCACCACGAGCACCCACAGCGGCGTCGTCGAGTTCAGCACGCCCGTGATGCCGGAGTCCACGGTGGTCTCGCCGATCGCGAAGAGCAGGAACGGCAACGCGTTGTGGAAGAACGCGGCCACGGTGAGGTGGCGCCACGTGCGTTTGTCCGTCGGCAGCCGCCGGCGCCCGAGCCGGCACAGCGCCACGAGCACCACGGCGCCGAGCACCAAGCGCGCCAGCACGAGCTGCACCGGCGAGAACGCCGCGAGCCCCAGCTTGATCCAGAAGAAGCTCGAACCCCACATCAGTGCCAGCGCGGCAATCCTGAGCAGGGTCTTCGTCTCGCCCACCCCAGTTCCTCCTCACGGCCACGGTCCAGCGTGGCCCCGCCGAGACGTAAGGACAAGCGAAAATAACTGCAGGGACGCTTAAGCAGAGCTGTAGAATTCGGGCATGCTCGACGTGCGGCGAATGCAGGTGCTGCGCGCGGTGATCACCAGCGGGTCGATCACCGCCGCGGCGCGCAACCTCGGGTACACCCCGTCGGCGATCAGCCAGCAGCTTTCGGTCCTCGAACGCGAAGCTGGCACCGAACTGCTCGAACGCGTCGGCCGCGGCATCCGCGCCACGGCTGCGGGCGTGCTGCTGTCGGAGCACGCGGAGACGCTGAGCGCGGAGCTGGCGCGTGCCGAAGCGGCGTTGACCGAGCTCAAGGAGGGCCGCACCGGCAAGCTGGCCATCCGCTACTTCGCCACGGCCGGTGCGTCGGTGATCCCGCACGCCGTGGCCGCCGTCCGCCGCGAGCACCCCGGCGTGTGGCTCGACCTCAAGCTCGTCGACCCCGACGACCCGATGCCCGAGGTGGAGGAGGGCCGCGCCGACGTCGCGATCGTTGTCTTCCCGCGGCCCGCGCCGCCGGCGAAGGGGATCGAGCTCGTGCACCTGCTCGACGACCCGTACCGCGCGGTGCTGCCCCGCGCGCACCCGTTGGCGCGCAAGCGCGTGCTCGATCTGACCGACCTCGCCGACGAACCGTGGGTGGGTGTGGACCCGATGCCCGGGATGTGCCGCGCGATCCTCGACGGCGCATGCGCCTCGGCCGGGTTCGCGCCCAACATCGTGGTCGAGTCGGAGGACTACCTCACGGCGCAGGGTTTCATCGCGGCCGGCCTCGGCGTGGGGCTGGTGCCGGAACTGGGCGTCGGGCCCGCGCACCCGGGCGTGGCCGTGCGGCGGATCCGCAACCCCGAGCCGTGCCGGATCATCCACGCCGCCATCGCCGCGCGGGCCGTCGGAAATCCGGCCGTGCGGACGCTGATCGACGCGATGCGCGAGGCGACCGCGAAGGCCGCCTGACGGCCCTTACGGCCTTACGACTCAGACGAAGAACAGCTCGGAAACGCCGATGCCGATCAGCACCGCGCACAGGATCGCGGCAACCGTGAGGATCAGCTTCCGGCGGGCGGCCGCCTTCTGCCGCACCTCCGCGGCCGACGCCGCCTGCTGAGCGGCCGACGGCACGAACCGCGCGGACAGCGGCTGCATTTGCTGCTGCTGCTGGGGCGGCATCTGCTGCGTGGGCTGGGCGATCATCGGCTGCTGCATGGGCTGCGGAGCGGCCGGTGCGTAGGGCACCTGTTGCACCGGCATCTGCATCAGTGGCGCCGGGTGACCAGGCTGACCAGGTGGTTGACCGGGTCCCGACTGCTGCAGGGGGAGCGGCCACGACACGGGCATGGTCGGCATCGCGGGCGCCGTCGGCGGGATGAACGCGGTCTGCTCGCGGCCCTCGGTGATGGCGCTGAGCGCGGCCACCGTGTCGGCCATCGTCGGGCGCGCCGTCGGGTCCATCCGCAGCATCTTGCGCAACGCGCCGGCGAGCACGCCGGCGTTCTGCGGCGGCCGCTCGGACCCCTCGCCGTCCTCACCGAACGGCGGCACGCCCTCCACGGCCGTGTACAGCGTGGCGCCGAGCGAGAACACGTCGGCGGCCGGCGAGGCCGGGGCACCGCGGGTGACCTCGGGCGCGCGGTAGGCGGGATGCGCCCCGCCGCCGGTGATGCCGATGTCGGTGAGCTTCACACCGCCGTCGTCGGCCAGCAGTACCGTGCCGGGTTCGAGCGTGCGGTGCACGATGCCGGCCGCGTGGATCGCCGCCATCGCGTCGCCCAGCATGATCCCGAGCGACGCCGCCTGTTCGGGCGTGAGCCGCCCGTGCTCGGCGAGGAACGACGCCATCCCACGCGACGGGATGTACTCCATCACCAGCCAGACGTCAGGTCCGTCGGGCAGCACGTCGTACACGGTGATCGCGCTCGCGTGGTCCACGCGCGCGGCGTCCTTGCCCTCCTGCATCACCGTGGCACGCGCCTGTTCGGCGCGGTCCGGCGGCAGGCCGACGGGCAGGTACATGCGCTTCATCGCGACCGTGCGGAACAGCCGCGTGTCGAACGCCTGCCACACGATGCCCGCGCGGCCACGGCCGATCGGCTGGTCGAGCCGGTACCGGCCGCCGACGATGGTGCCTTCTGAACTCAAATCTGATCCTGGATCAACTGTTCGACGACGGCGGACTGCCCGTGGACGTGTCCGACGAGGTCGGAGGCGAGACGGTCTTCGAACTCGACGTAGTGGACGGGGTCTCCTGCTCGGACGAGGTCTCCCGCGAAGGAGTGTTCCGCTGGGATGTCCGGCGAGACGACGTCGTCTCGCGGGAAGAGGACTCCTCTGAAGAGGACGTCTCTTCCTCGCTCGTGGTTGCTTCCTCGGTCGAAGGCACTGAACTTGTGGTCGGCACCACGTTCGACGAAGTGGCAGGGGGCGCGGGCTGCTGCGACGCGTCCGGCGGGTTGTTCGAGCTCAGCAGCCACACGCCGAGCGCCACCAGGCCGACCACGACGATGGCGCCGATGATCGCCGGCTTCTTCCACGCGCCGGGCTTCTCGTCCTCGTCGTCGGTGGGGCTGGTCTGCGCGCGCGGGGGCGGCGGCTCGTCGTAGCCGTCGTCGTACTGGTCGTCGTCGTAGACGTCGTGGGTCGGGACGGCGCGGGTGGCGGCCAGGCCGTTGCGACCGGGGTCGCCGTACAGCGGGGGCTCCGCCTGGTACTGGTCGTAGTCGTTCTGCGGGTAGGCGGCGGCTTCGGGGTACTCGTCCTCGTCGTCGTAGTACTGCTGCGCCGGACCGGGCGCGTCGAGCAGCGTGCCCGAGTGCGCGGCGTCGTCCATGTCCTCTTCTGGGAACAGGCGCGTGGCGGCCGCACCGGCCACGGCGGCGGCTCCCAGTGTGCCGGCGGAAGGCGCCATGACGGTCTCGTCAGCGGGCCCGCCCAGCGGTGTCTCGCCGCGCGCGACGGCCGCCAGCAGCTCTTCGCACTCCTCGGCGGTGGGCCGGTGGTGAATGTCGGGGTGCAGCAGCACGGCGAGCACGCTCGCGAGCGGGCCCGACTGGCGCGGCGGGTTGATCTGCCCCGCGGCCACAGCGTGCAGCAGGCTCAGCGTGTTCTCCGACAGCCCGAACGGCGGCTGGCCTTCGCACGCGGCGTACAGCGTGGAGCCGAGCGAGAACACGTCGGACTCGGGGCCCGGGTCGCCGCCGATCGCGACCTCGGGCGCGAGGTAGGCGGGCGTGCCGGCGATCATCCCGGTCTTGGTGACCGTGACGTCGTCCTTGGCGCGCGAGATGCCGAAGTCGGTGATCTTCACGGTGCCGTTGCCGGCCAGCAGGATGTTGCCCGGCTTGATGTCGCGGTGGACGATGCCGACCGCGTGCGCCTCGCGCAGCGCGGCGGCCACCTGCGCGCCGATCCGCGCGACCTCCAGCGGCGGCAGCGTGCCGCGCTCCTGCAGGACCTGGGCCAGGCTCGTGGAGTTGAGGTACTCCATGATCAGGCACGGTTGGCCGTTGTCGTCGGTGACGACGTCGAACACCGAGATCGCGTTGGGGTGGTGCAGGCGCGCGGCGATGCGGCCCTCGCGCATGGTGCGCTGCCGGGCGTCTTCGGCGTCGTGCTCATCGAGGCCCGGCTGCATCAGCAGCTGCTTGACAGCCACCGTGCGGCCCAGCACCTCGTCGTGTGCCTGCCAGACGGCACCCATCGCGCCCGTGCCGATCCGGCCGATGATGCGGTACCGGCCGGCGACCAGACGACCCTCGTCGCTCACGCGACCTCCCTTTGGGGCTCCGACTGCCCGGAGCGGGACGTGCCCACCCCGAAGATGCGACCTCGAACCGGCCGCAGCACCGCAGCGTAAGCACCTGTCGTGGGCCGTGTGCCGGTTTTCCCGAGACCGGCCCGCGACAAGGCTAGGCGTTCACTCTGTGCACACACACTCGGCACGGTCTGATCGTCTACCCGGAACAGGATCGCCGCAGGTCACGAGAATGCGACGGCGGAGAGCAGTCGCGCTTCGGAGATGACGTCGCGCTCCACGACGTCGAACAGCTGCGTGACGCGGAGCAGTGTTCCGTCGGCCTGGTGCAGCACCGCGACGGCGACCACCGAGCCGTCGTCCTGTACGCGGGTCTCCTGGACGTCGATCGAGCGGGCCGCGCTCCAGGCGCGGACCAGGCTGCCGGCTTCGCCCTGGGCGAGGCTGGGGGCGAGCAGCGCCAGCGCGCTGTCGGGGTTCTTGTCGATCGAGGCGTAGAAGGCCTTCACGGCCCGCAGCTTGTCGGCGTCGGACGTGGTCTCCGCGCCCGCGGCCTGGGAGTGCTCCGACGGCGGCGTGGTGCTCGGTGCGGCCGTGCTGGGCGCGCCGGTCTGCTGCGTGGTCGAGCCGGTTTCGTGCGCCGGCTGCGTGGTGCCGGTGCCGGACTCGGTCTGTATGCCCCCGCGGTGCCCGGACGTGGTGCCGCCGGCGCCGTGCTCCTGCGGGCCGGGCACGGCCTGGCCGCCGAGCGCGGCGGCGCCGCTGAAACCGGTGGGGATGGTGTCCTCGGCGACCGGCGTGTTCGGCCGGGGGCCGCCGCTGAGCAGGGCCGCGGTGACCACGGCGCCAGCGACGAGCGCGCCGGCGCCGACGAGGCCCACCTGCTTGGCACGGCGGGCGAAGCGGCTCTCGGGCTCTTCGGCCGGCTCGGCGGATCTGGCGGTCTCCGCGCGGTGCGACCGCGGCGGCAGGTATTTCTGCGGCTCGCGGAAGACCTGCTCGAGGTAGTCGCGGTCCGCGTCGCCGACGCCGTCGAGCAGCTCGGGAGGGATCACGTCCTCGACGCGGACGGCAGTGACCTCGCGGGTCTCACGCCGTGTGCGCTGCCGATCAAGCACGAAGTCCTCGCTCTGGGGTTTCGGGGGACGGCGGTACGGCCGTTCGGTAGTCCGCCGCTGGTCCGGTCGGCCGATTCGTGGTCGGTTCCCGGACCCGCTGTCGCCAGGTAACCCTGTGGCGACGGGCGCCCGCCAGGCTCAGTCGGCGGAATGCCGTCGTCATACGACGAGCGGCAGCTTATGTCACCCACCCGGAGCAAGCTCAACCGCTTACCGCACCGCACGTGCATCGGAACGGGCACTTTGCACCTGCACGAAACGTCGGCCCGTGCCGGACGATCATGCCTGGTCAGGCGCCGTCGTCGGCGATCTTGTCGTCGTCGCCGAAGGTGAGCGTGCGCTGCTCGACGGTCTTGGTGCCGTCGGTGTGGGTCACCTCGAGCGTGTTGACCGTCGTGTTGTTGTCCGGGTCGATCTCGACCTTCTTGACCTCGAAGTACGCGACGTTCGCGTAGCGCTGGCGCAGGCCTTGCGGGCCCTCCTGCTTGAGGTCCCCGGTGGTGACGGCGGCGGCCTCGTTCGGGTCGGTGGTGACGGTGTTGAAGAACTTCTCGGAGTTGTCCCCCATCGCCTTGGGGTCTTGGCCGGCGGCGTAGAAGACGGTGGTCGGCGAGGTCTCGCGCTGCGCCGGGGTGATCGGCGGTTTCGCGGGCGGCTGGGCCCGCGTCGACGTCGGCCCGGTGGTGACGGGGTCCGACGAGTCGCCGCCGGACGAGGTGTCCGTCGGCGACTGGTCTTCGCTGGTCCCAGAGCCCACGGCGTTCTGCGGGTGGGTGTTCGGGTCTTCGTCCCGGGTTCCGGAGCGGCTGCCGCCGGAGCTGCTGCTTTCATGCGGGTCGCCACCCGTGCTGCCCTGCTGGCCGAGCGACGGGTCCGGGAGGATCAGCGGGTTGCCGCCGTTCTGCCGGCCCGGCCAGCCGCCGCCCAGCGCGTCGGTGGTCGTGGTGGGTCCGCCGACGAGGAAGGTCCCGGCGAACAGCAGCCCGACCACCACCGCGCCCGACGCGCCGGTCGCGAACCACGCCGCCTTCCGCCACGTCTTGGGCGGGGTCACCGACGCGGGCACGGAGCCGAGGTCGAACTTGCCGAGCCCGTCGAGCAGGGGAGCGGCGTACACGCGCACTTCGTCGTCTTCGTCGAGCGAGGCGTCGTCGAACGGACCGCGAACGCGCGGCTTGGCCGGGGCCCGCAGCGTGACGCGCTGGCGCCGCGGGGGCTCGGGCTTCGCCGGCTGCTCGGCGGCGGGCTCCGGCGGCGCGCTGAGCTCGACGTGCGCGCGGGCGAGCTCGGCCTCGTCGTGCTCCGGGGCCTGCGGCTGGGCCAGCGTGGCCGCGGTCGCCGCGACCCGCTCGCGCCGGCTGCGGCGCACCTGCGCCCGGCCGAGCCCGTCGCGCATCGGCACGTCGGCGAGCGAACGCGTGGTCCCCGGCGCCGCCCAGGCGCGGTCGATCTCGCTCACGGGCTGGGGGTCCGGTACCACGGCCTGTCCGGTGGGCCCGCGCCGCTCGTCGTCCGCGAACTGCGGCCCGGCCACCTCGGCGAGGTCGCCGAGCAGCGGCGGCACGGCTTGCGTGGCGGGCGTTCGTCGTTGGTCCTGCGCGAACTCCGGCCCGGCCGCGTCGGCGAGGTCGCCGGACTGTGCCCCGCTCCAGGGTGACTCGGGTGCGGGCGCCGGAGGGCCGTCGATCGGACCGGACTCGTCGAGCCGGCCGGAGGTGGAGCCCCGGTCGCCGTGGCCGGGCTGGGGCAGCTCGGTGCGGGCTCGCGTCGGCGGCGCGTACGGGCCGCGTCCGTTCAGGGCGTGCTCGGGGAGCGCGGCGTAGGCGCGGTAGTCCTCGTGGACCCGGTGCTCTTCGCGCGGCTCGTCCGGCCTGCGCGTCGGTTGCGGGAGCGCGATCGGTTGGCGCGGGGGCGTCTGCCGGGCCTGCGGGGCATGCGGTAGCAGCACTCCGGGCCCGGGCGTGGGCAGAGTCCCGTGCAACGGCGCGAACGTCGAGCGCGGATCGGCCGCCCGCCGGCGGGGCGGGGGCAACGGCAGGGCGCCGGCCGGTGCGTTGACGTGCTCGCCGCCGGGCCGGTGGCGGTGGTGGCCTCCGCCGTGCGGCGGGACCACGGGCGTCCACGTGTCCGTGTCCTGAAGACTGCGAGCCCGGTGCCTGCCCGGCACCGTGACCTCCGCGGCCGTCACCGTGTCCGGGTGGTTCGACCTTCTCGACCCACCCATCGCGTTTCCCGTCATGCCCGTCCGACCCCTCCCCGGTGTGAGCGTGACGGCACCGGCACTCCGATCAACCCGATCGGAGCAGAGGCGCGAACGGAGTCACTTGCGTCCACACTTGCGAACTCCCGCGCATCTGCACGCGCACGCGGCAGTGGGCGCGCGGAGCCGCAGCTCCCGCGCGTCCTCCGGGGGTCGCCCGACCCAGACGCATGGGTCCTCACGAACCCAAGACTAGGAAACCGCCAGACGAAAGTCTCGGGGCAACCTGCAACTTGCACAGGTTTCACTCTGTCGGGTGTGACCGAACGGGCGCGGGGTCACGCTACGCAGTGCGATTTCCGCAGCTTGCGCCGGTCACCCTCCGCTACGGTACTTCTCCTGGGTCGACTTGAGTGCCTTCGTCGCCACAGCACCACTACCCACGGCAATGATGATGGCGACGATGTCGGCCCCAGTTCCCCCTAATGTGAGCAGCCAAGCGAACAGTGATGCCGCGGTGGTACCACCGGCGATGACCCAGCGGCTGCGCACGTACTGCGCGACTGGTGCACCGCCGGCTCGCTTGCCCGCCGCGTTGTTGAGCAGCGCCAGGTAACCGACATGGCCCAGTGCCGCCAGCACGCTCGCGATCGCGATGATGACGGCGATGACGTTAATCATGGGTCCAGTCTGCCCGTTTTCGCGGACCGGCGGATCGGGGAAGTCCCCGATGTGGCCGTAAGTTCATCGGCCGAGGCGGCCACGGCCCAGGTTGAGCAGCGCCATCGCGAGCTGGCGACCTTCCGGACCCAGTTCGCGGTAGCGCGCGAGCACGTCCATCTCGCGGTTGTAGACGATCCTCGTGCCGCCGGCGGCCATGCGGGCCGCGCCGATCGTCTGCGACACCTCCACGCGGCGTTTGACCAGCCGCAGGATTTCGGCGTCGAGCCAGTCGATCTCCTTGCGCAGCGCGGAGATGTCCTCGCCGGCAGCGGTGTTCTCGGCGGGCTGTCCGTCGGCGTTCTGAGTCTGCGCGTTCATCGGGACCTCTCTGAAGTCCGGACTCCCAGTGGCCCCTGGGACGGCGAAAGCCCCGGGTCCGTGGACTCCGGGGCTGCGGGTGATGGCGGGTGGGGCACTACGCGATCACGGGAGCCGGAGTCCGGGTCCCGTAGAAAAATCGCTCACTGCTGTGCCGCACGCGATCAGTATGGCACAGGGGTTTCCCCGCGCCGCCGGAAACTCCGCACCCGCGCGTGCACCACGAGGGTGACGAACAGCCAGAACAACGGCATCGCCGGCCAGAAGAACCCGACTCCCAGCACCGCCCACCGCACGATCAGCAGCACCGCCAGCGCCACGACGATCGCGGCGTGGATCCTCAGCGCCGGGTGCTCGCGCAACGCGGCGCGGGTGAGCGGCCAGCCGGATTCCGGCCGGCGCGCGACTTCGGGGCGCGGCAGGTCGGTGGTGAGCGCGCCGAGCTCGTCGACGTACCGCGTCGCGTAGACCGCGCCGAGCCGTTCCTCGACCTCTTCGAGCGTGAGCCGGCCTTCGGAACCGGCGGACTGGATGGTCGCGGCGACGCGTTCTCGGTCGCCGTCGGATGCCCTCAACCGGGCGGGGATCTTGTCGTCCATACCGTTCGATGCTCCGCCCGCGAACGCCTGTGCGCGTCGGACGGGAGGCGGCACCGCGGCGTACGTCGACAGGCGCAGTTGCCTGTTGAGAACCTGTCGTGCCCCAGGGGTAGCGTGGATGGGCGATGGACACCCTCTTCGATCTCCCCGCAGAAAAGCCCGCGCCCGCCCGCAAGGCCGCCGCCGAGCTGCTCGAGGACCTCAATCCCGCGCAGCGCGAAGCGGTCATGCACGCCGGCGGGCCACTGCTCGTCGTCGCCGGCGCGGGGTCGGGCAAGACCCGCGTGCTCACGCGCCGCATCGCGTACCTGTTGGCGGAGCGGGGTGTGCACCCCGGCGAGATCATGGCGATCACGTTCACCAACAAGGCCGCGGCCGAGATGCGTGAGCGCGTCGCGTCGCTCGTCGGCCGCCGCGCCAACGCGATGTGGGTGTCCACGTTCCACTCGATGTGCGTGCGGATCCTGCGCCGCGAGGCGAAGACGCTGGACATGTCGTCGAGCTTCTCCATCTACGACTCGGACGACACCAAGCGGCTCATCACGCTCGTCGCGCGCGACCTCGACATCGACCCGAAGAAGTACGCCGCGCGCACGCTCGCGGTGCACATCTCGAACCTCAAGAACGAGCTGACGGACCCCGACGCGGCGGTGGCCAACGCCGCCAACGACCTGGAGCGCCGCGTCGCCGAGGTCTACGTCGAGTACCAGCGCCGGCTCGAAGCGGCCAACGCGTTCGACTTCGACGACCTGATCATGCGCACGGTCTCGCTGCTGCAGGCGTTTCCGGACGTCGCGGAGTACTACCGCAGACGGTTCCGCCACATCCTCGTCGACGAGTACCAGGACACGAACCACGCGCAGTACACGCTGGTGCGCGTGTTGGCCGGGACCGAGGCCACCGACACCGGCATCGACCCGGCCGAGCTGGTCGTGGTGGGTGATGCGGACCAGTCGATCTATGCCTTCCGGGGCGCGACGATCCGCAACATCGAGGAGTTCGAGCGCGACTTCCCCAACGCGCACACCATCCTCCTGGAGCAGAACTACCGCTCCACGCAGACGATCCTGTCGGCGGCCAACGCCGTGATCGAGCGCAACCCCAACCGGCGGGCGAAGCGCCTGTGGACGGATTCGGGCGACGGCGAGAAGATCGTCGGCTACGTGTCGGACAACGACCACGACGAGGCCGCGTTCGTCGCGGGCGAGATCGACGCGCTGGCGGAGAAAGGCGAGGCCGACTACTCCGACGTCGCCGTCTTCTACCGCACCAACAACCAGTCGCGGGTGTTCGAGGAAATCTTCATCCGCTTGGGCTTGCCGTACAAGGTCGTCGGCGGCGTGCGGTTCTACGAGCGGCGCGAGGTGCGCGACATGCTCGCCTACTTGCGCGTGCTGTCGAACCCGGACGACACGGTGTCGTTGCGCCGCATCCTCAACGTGCCCAAGCGCGGCATCGGCGACCGCGCGGAGGCCGTGGTGGCCACGCACGCGGAGCGCGAGCGCATCACCTTCGCGGCGGCGTTGCGCGATGCCGTCGAGGGCAAGGTGGCGCTGCTGAACCCGCGGTCGGCCAAGGCGATCACCGGGTTCGTGTCGCTGCTCGACGACCTGGGCGAGCTGGCGGCGTCGGGGTCCGAGGTGCACGATCTGCTGGAGGCCGTGCTGGAGCGCACGGGTTACCGCGCCGAGCTCGAGGAGTCGGACGACCCGCAGGACGCCTCCCGCGTGGAGAACCTCACGGAGCTCGTCACGGTGGCGCGCGAGTTCGCGGAGTTCACCGCCGAGGTCCAGCAGGACGAGAACGCCGAGCTGGTGCTCGACGACGGCGTGCCCGCGCCCGGTTCGCTCGCCGCGTTCCTGGAGCGCGTGTCCCTGGTCGCCGACGCCGACTCGATCCCGTCGCCCGACGGCGGCGACGAGGGCGACGGCGGCGCCGGAGTCGTCACGCTGATGACCGTGCACACCGCGAAGGGCCTCGAGTACCCGGTGGTGTTCTGCACGGGCTGGGAGGACGGCGTCTTCCCGCACATGCGCGCCCTCGGTGACCCGACGGAGCTTGCGGAAGAGCGTCGGCTCGCGTACGTGGCCATTACGCGCGCGCGGCAACGGCTGTATGTCTCGCGGGCGCTGGTGCGTTCGGCGTGGGGCCAGCCGCAGATGAACCCGGCTTCGCGCTTCCTCGACGAGCTGCCACCGGACCTCGTCGACTGGCGCCGGCTGGAGCCGTCTTCGCCGGGCTTCGGCAACTTCGGGTCTTCTTCGGGCTCGTCTTCTTCGGGCCCGCGCGCGGCCACCACGTGGGGCCGGCGGTCTCCGTCGACTACTACTTCGTCGTCTCCGTTCGGCAAGGGCTGGAAGGACATGGTGGCCCTCAAGCTCGACGTCGGCGACCGCGTCAGTCACGACAAGTACGGCCTCGGCACCGTCATCTCCTGCGACGGCGTCGGCCCCCGCGCCACGGCCACCATCGACTTCGGCGCATCCGGCAAGGTCCGCCTCATGCTGATCGGCAGCGTGCCGATGGTGAAGCTCTGATTTTTGTCGGACCCCTCGGTTAGGCTCCCTCAGTCGAACACAAGTTCGAATGGATGAGGTAGGCTGGTGCTCGTTCGCCGGCCGCCTCGGGAGGGAGCACGAGGGTGTGGACGCGATCTTGTTCGGGGTCCTGGCCGCGGGGGTGCAGGACTATTTACAGGGAGTTCTGGGGACTTCGGGACCCACAGGGGGTGCCGGCGGTTCGGCCGGCTCGAGGAGCGGCGCTGCGGGCCCGTCGGAGTTCGGTTCTCCCGGCTCTTCCGAGCCCGCCTCCGGGTGGGCTTCGGGGGAAGCCCACCGCTTGGCCGCCGCGTGGCGCGCCCTGCTCCGCCACCACGACCTCGGCCCCGACGGCCACTGCCAAACCTGCGGCGCGGGCCGCCTGGGCCGCTGGCCCCTCCGCCGCCCGGCCGGCCTCTGCACGGTCTGGCAGGTCGCCGTCGCCTACTTCATCCGCCGCGCGCCCACCGGGGAACGCTAGCTCCGTGCTGGCCGCTCGGGCGGCGCCGTAGCTTCGCGCGCGCCGGATTCGCCTGCTCGCGGTAGCGCTTGAGGGATGCTGTCGGTGGTTGCGTGAGTGACGCACGGGCGGGCGCGCGGGCGCGGGTGGTCGGTCACTCGGCGCGACTGGTCACGGAGCCAGGGGAGTCCGGAGCGAGGTGGTCGGTCCGACTCCGTGCTGGCCGTTCGGGCGGGGCCGTAGCTTCGCGCGCGGCGGAATCGCCTGCTCGCGGTAGCGCTTGGCGATGCTGTTGGTGGTCGCATGAGCGACGTATGCGCGGGCCGGGGCGGCCGGTCGCTCGGCGCGGCTGGTCACGGAGCCAGGGGAGTCCGGAGCGAGGTTGGGGTCTGGCAGAGCGGTGCTGCGGAAGCAGCGGGGCATCGCACTGCGACGGCGAGCGCCATCGCAGGGGCCGGAACGTGGCCAGGGGGCGCAGGAACGGCTGAACTCGGCAGAGCTAGGAGGTGGAAGCGAGCGGATCGATCACAGAGTCTCGGCGGCTCACGAAAAACCCGTCGGTTCTCTCGGCGTCTTGGCGGCAGTGTCGGGGACATCGCGGCGCGGGCGGCCGGTTGCCCTCGGCAGGGCCCGGAAAGCACACAGCCACGGCGAGCGCGGGGGCGCTGACCGTGGCCGGGTGGAACAGTGTTGCAGCCGGAAAACGGTGTTGAACCGAAGAACAGCAAGGAGAGACGGCCGTAACTCAGACGACGATGCCGCGAGCGGCGAGCCACGGGCGCGGGTCGATCTTCTTCGTGCCGTTCTGCCAGACCTCGAAGTGCAGGTGCGGGCCGGTGCTCTCGCCGCGGTTGCCGATCTCGGCGATCTGCTCGCCGCACTTGACCTTCTGGCCTTCGTGGACGGAGAAGCTGTTCATGTGCCCGTAGACCTGGATGGTGCCGTCGTCGAGCTGGATGCGGACCCAGAGGCCGAAGCCGCTGGCGGGGCCGGCCTGGATGACGGTGCCGTCGGAGGCGGCGTAGATCGGGGTGCCGATCGAGTTCGCGATGTCGATGCCGAGGTGGCTGCTGCCCCAGCGAGCGCCGAAGCCCGAGGTGAATGTGCCGTGGGCCGGCAGGCAGGTCTTGGGGCGCTCGGCTTCTTCCTTGGCCTTCTGAGCGGCTGCGGCTTCGGCCTTCTCGCGGGCTTCGGTGACCTTCAGGCTGTCGGCCATGCGGGCGGCCTCGGCGGAGGCGTCCATCGAGTGCCCGGCGGGCAACAACTCGGGGGCTCCCCCTGAACCCGCGCTGCCGAGCGTGAACGAGGCACTCGCGTCCTGGGCGTTGGCGAGCGGGGTGACGGCGGCGTCGGAGTCGGTCGTCACGGTCTTGAGGGTCTGGCCCGCGGCGGCAGCGGCGAACGCGCCGGCCGCGACAGCTGCGACCACGACCCGCCCACGCAGGGCGGAGGACGGCGGTGCGATGCGGTGCGAACCCCGCACGCGGATGACCGCACCGTCCAGTGCGTCCTTCAGCGCCGGGGAAGGGGCTTGGCCGCCGGGGGAGCGGTGTGAAGCCAAGACAGGGCCTTCCATCGTCGGGGAGCCGGGTCGTCGCGGACTACGGGCGGGGGTCCCGTTGAACCAACCTCGGGGGTGGTTCGCTCGGCGCCGCGCTTCGTGACCTGACTGTAATGGGGACCGGGGGACAGTAACGAAGGGGCACCGTTGTGAGCAAGATGTCCCCGCCGTTTCGGCCGAACGGGCGGCTCCCATCACGCTGCTAGCTTTAGGGATTACCCAAAGTTAATCTGAAACTACTCCGATCAGTGTGATCTCTGTTACAGGACTTTCGGGCACTCGCGCCCCCGAACGGTCCCCTCGCACCCGACCAAACGGTCCGCTCGTTGAAATAAACGTTTGCGGCCTCGTGTTGAAGGGAATTCACGCCCGCGCCTGTGGCGCCGGTCACTCGCCTCCGCGGATGATCACCCGCTCGCCCGACCAACTTGCCGACGTGGGCCGACGCCTTGCCGCCACCGGTTGCAGCCCCGGCGAAGCCGTGCCCTGCCGCCGCCGACCGCCCCGCAGCGGTCCCACTGCGGGGGCCGCTCGGTGTCCGACTTGCTAGCGTCGCGTCCGATGACTTCGTCCGAAGGACCCCACGACGGGGACTCCTCCCCGGCCCGTTCCGGTTCCGACCCGGACAGCCCCAGGCCGTCCGCCGGCCCCCGACGGCCCAGCCTCGCCGAGCGCAAGGCCGCCGCCCGCGAGCGCGCCCGCGCCCAGACCCGCCGCGCGAGCGGCTGCACGCCCGCCGGCAGCCCCGGCGCCGCGGCCGACCTCGATGCCGCCGGTGGCGTCTCGTCCCGCGCGAAGGGCGACGTCCTCGCGAACGGCCCGGCACCCGCCAACGCGATCGACACCGCCGGGGAACCCGGCCACGCAAGCGTGAACCGCGGCTCGGTGGGTGAAGCCGCCACGAGTCGGCGCAGCCGAGGCAGTCGTGGCGAGGCGAGCAAGGAGAGCGCAGCGGTCAGCGACGGCGTCACCCGCACCAAGCCCAGCGGTGCCCCGACCACGGAACCGGGCCAGGCCCCCCGCCCGCAGTTCGACCCCGACCTGGAATACGTCGACCGCACCCCCTCCCCGGAGCTCAAAACCGCCGTCGTGCTCCTCGGCATCGGAGCCCTCGCCCTGACGGCCGGCGCGATCCTCCCCGTCTCACCCGACGCGAACCCGGGTTACCTCGCCTGGCCCCTCCTCACCCTCCTCGCGCTGATCCCCGCGGGCATCGTCGCCGCGGCGGCCTACAGCGGCAGGCACGGCCTGGCCGCCGGGCTCACCGTGGGCCTGGCCGCCCTGGCCCTTGGCCGGCTCCTCCTCGACCTGCAGTTCTTCGCCAACAGCTCCAAAACCGTCCGCCCGGAGCTGTACCTCCCCGACCGCCTGCTGGACCGCAGCGCGGTCGGTGCCGGGTTCTGGCTGCTCCTGGCCGGCCACGCCCTCACGATCGCCGCCGGGATCGCGGCCGGGCAGGTGGCGCGGCGGCTCAACGAGATCGCGGGCGACGACGGCGGGCGACGGCGCTGGCGGCTCGTGGTGCCGCTGCTCACCATCGCCGCGGGCATCGGCCTGTTGATGGTGCCCGTCATCTCGGACAACCCGTTCTTCCCGGCGCACTCGGCGTTCGAAGGCCCCGGCCTGGCGCTCACCGGCTACCTCGTCATGGCGGGTGCGCTGCTGCTCGCCGTCGTGCTCGGGCTCGGTGCGGCGTCCGACGGAGTGGCGCGCGGGACGCTCGGCGGCGCGGCGGCGGCGACGTTCGCCGTGGCGTTGCCGCCGCTGGTCGGCGGGCTGGCGGTCAGCGGACTGCACCTCGCGTGGGGTCCGGTCGTCGCCGTCGTGGCGATGCTGGTGGTGCTCGTCCTGGCACCCCTGGCGACACCGCAAACCGCGCAGGTCGAACGCACCGATTTCGCCGGCGAAGCGCGCGTCCCGAGCCTCACGCTGTGGCGCACCGCCACCGCCCTGCTCGCCCTGCTGACCGCAGTGGTCGGAGTCGTGGGCGCCCTCGCGCCACAGCTCGACGCGGCCACTGCGACCCAGAGCCCCGCCCGCTGGCTCCTGCTCACGGCCGCGGTCCTCGTCGTCCTCCCGGTGCCGTTCCTGTTCGCGTACAAAACCGCGCGCGGCATCCTCGCCGTCCTCTGGGCCGGCGTCGTCCTCGCCGGCACCGCCGTGCTCAGCACTGCCATCACCGCGTCACAAGCGACCGGGCTGACGGGGCTGGACGGTCTCGGCGGCACCATCAGCTACCACCTCGGCGCCGGCGCCGTCTTCACCGCGATCGCGCTCGGCCTCGCCGGGCTCATGGCCCTCGCTGCCGCCATCACCGGCGTCGTCGAGCGCGACGACGAAGGCACGGAAGGCCCGCGCCCCCGGGTGCTGCTGCCCGTCGCCGCGGCCGCGGTCCTGTCCGTCCTCGCCTTCGGCACGCCCGTGTTCACCGCGCCCGACTATCCCTCGCCCGGGCTCTGGTCCGATTTCGACACTCCGTCGTGGGGCCTGCTCACCGCGCTCCTGGTCGTCCTGGGCGTGCTCGCGCTGAGCGTCCGCTCGCGGCCCGGCGCCGCCGCGGCCGCGCTCACCGGGGCGGCGCTCGTGCTGGCCGTCCACGTGGCACAGCTGCCGCTCGTCGGGATCGCCGGACGGACGCCCGCGCTCGGGTTCTGGTTCGGCCTCGCCGCGATCGTCGTCACGGCGACATCCGCCGCCACGGCCGCCGCAGGGCGCGAAAAAAGCTCCCCGGTGGGCGGACTCACACCCCCTGACCGCGCACGGTGACCGACTTCACCAGGTGCGGAGTCCCCTGCTTCTGCGCTGGTCGCTAACCTCGACTGGTCCGACAGCGCGGTTCGGTAACGGACCACCACAGTGGCGTGTCGTCAGGAGACTGGAGTAGTGGACCTCTACGAGTACCAGGCGAGGGATCTCTTCGCCGCCCACGGAGTAC
Source organism: Amycolatopsis sp. NPDC023774 (assembly GCF_040639695.1). Classification (NCBI taxonomy): domain Bacteria; kingdom Bacillati; phylum Actinomycetota; class Actinomycetes; order Pseudonocardiales; family Pseudonocardiaceae; genus Amycolatopsis; species Amycolatopsis sp. NPDC023774. The sequence goes on along the minus strand of NZ_JBFAAJ010000004.1, from coordinate 216,038 downwards.
CGGTTCTGCCGGGCTCGGTGGCAAACACCCCCGAAGAAGCCAAGGCCGCCGCGGAGCAGATCGGCACCCAGGTCGTCGTCAAGGCGCAGGTGAAGGTCGGCGGTCGCGGCAAGGCCGGTGGCGTCAAGCTGGCCCAGACGCCGGACGAGGCCAAGGAGAAGGCGGAAGCCATCCTGGGTCTCGACATCAAGGGCCACATCACGCGCCGCGTGCTCGTGGCGGAAGCGTCGGACATCGCGTCCGAGTACTACTTCTCCTTCCTGCTGGACCGCGCGAACCGCACGTTCCTGGCGATGGCGTCCTCCGAGGGCGGCATGGAGATCGAGCAGCTCGCGGTGGAGCGCCCCGACGCGCTCGCGAAGATCCCGGTCGACGCGATCGCCGGTGTCGACAAGGCGAAGGCGCTCGAGATCCTGAAGGCCGGCAACTTCCCGGCCGACATCATCGACGAGGCCGCCGATGTGGTCGTGAAGCTCTGGGAGACCTTCGTCTCCGAGGACGCCACCCTCGTCGAGGTCAACCCGCTGGTGCGCGACCCCCAGGACAAGATCATCGCCCTCGACGGCAAGGTCACCCTGGACGAGAACGCCTCCTTCCGTCAGGCCGGGCACGAAGCCCTGGTCGACAAGGACGCCGAGAACCCCCTCGAGGCGAAGGCCAAGGCCAAGAACCTCAACTACGTCAAGCTCGACGGCCAGGTCGGCATCATCGGCAACGGCGCCGGGCTCGTCATGTCCACTCTGGACGTGGTGGCGTACGCGGGTGAGAAGCACGGCGGCGTGAAGCCGGCGAACTTCCTCGACATCGGCGGCGGCGCGTCGGCGGAGGTCATGGCGGCCGGTCTGGACGTCATCCTCAACGACACCGACGTGAAGAGCGTCTTCGTCAACGTCTTCGGCGGCATCACCGCGTGCGACGAGGTCGCCCGCGGCATCGTCGAGGCCCTGAAGATCCTGGGCGACGAGGCCACCAAGCCGCTGGTCGTCCGCCTGGACGGCAACAACGTCGTCGAGGGACGCCAGATCCTGGCCGACGCGAACCACCCGCTCGTCACCGTGGTGGACACAATGGACAACGCGGCCGACAAGGCTGCCGAGCTTGCCGCGGCAGGTGCGTGAGATGTCGATCTTCCTGAACGAGAACAGCAAGGTCATCGTGCAGGGGCTCACCGGCTCCGAGGGCATGAAGCACGCGACCAAGATGCTGAAGTCCGGCACGAACATCGTGGGTGGCGTCAACGCCCGCAAGGCCGGCCAGACCGTGACCATCGAGGGCAAGGACCTCAAGGTCTTCGGCACCGTCGAAGAGGCGATCAAGGAGACCGGCGCCGACGTGTCGGTCATCTTCGTGCCGCCGAAGTTCGCCAAGGACGCCGTGATCGAGGCCGTCGACGCCGAGATCCCGCTCGCCGTGGTGATCACCGAGGGCATCCCGGTGCACGACTCGGCCTACTTCTGGGCCCACGCCGTCGCCAAGGGCAACAAGACCCGCATCATCGGCCCGAACTGCCCGGGCGTCATCAGCCCCGGCAAGTCCAACGCCGGTATCATCCCCGCCGACATCTCGGGCCCGGGCCACATCGGCCTTGTCTCGAAGTCCGGCACGCTGACCTACCAGATGATGTACGAGCTGCGTGACATCGGCTTCTCCACGGCCGTCGGCATCGGCGGTGACCCCATCATCGGCACCACCCACATCGACGCCCTCGAGGCGTTCGAGAAGGACGCCGACACCAAGGTCATCGTGATGATCGGTGAGATCGGTGGTGACGCCGAGGAGCGGGCCGCGGCCTTCATCAAGGAGCACGTCACCAAGCCGGTGGTCGGCTACGTCGCGGGCTTCACCGCCCCCGAGGGCAAGACCATGGGTCACGCGGGTGCCATCGTGTCCGGTTCCTCCGGCACGGCGGTCGCGAAGAAGGAGGCACTCGAGGCCGCCGGCGTGAAGGTCGGCAAGACCCCGAGCGAGACCGCCGTCCTCGCGCGCGAGCTGTACAACAACCTCTGACCTGCATAAACGCGGTCAACGCGGGCCGGGCGCCGGGATCGGTGCCCGGCCCGCGGCGTTTCCGGCCGCAACCGATCGGGCATCCCGTGCGTCCAACGGCCCAGACGGGGGACCCTCGGATGCGCTAGCGTTCGCCCGACGCGGCCGTCACGTGATTCGTCCGGGTGCCACCTTCCCCCGGAGTTGCCGGCGAACGACAGGAGAGCTTCCGATGACCTTCCCCAGCGGCGGGCCTGGCTACCCCCAGCAGGGCGGTGGCCAGCAGCAGCCCCCTCAGGGACCGCCCCCGTCGGGCGGGTTCCCGCAACAGCAGCCGCAGCAGGGACCGCCGCCCTCGGCCGGGCCCGTGCTGCCGCAGAACCTCCCGCTCGTCCTCGCGCTCGTGGTGACCGTGCTGAGCGTCGTCCAGTACTTCATCGGCTTCTCCGACGAAGCGGGTGACGTCGGCCAGGAAACGATCTTCCTGCTCACCGGTGGCCTGCTCGCGGCGCTGCACGCGCTGCCGAAGGCGCCGCGGGTGCTGCCGTTCGCCGCGCTGTTCAGCGTGGTCGGCGCGCTCGGGACGCTCGACACGGTGGTGGCCGAGGCGAGCACACCGGGCATCGTCACGGTGGTGCTCATTCTCGGCATCGTGCAGATGCTGGTCGCGGTGGCCGCGCTGCTGATGGAGTACGGCGTGCTCAAGCCGCCGGCGCCCAAGCCCGCCGTGCCGCGCCACCAGCAGTACGGCCAGGCCGGGCCATTCCAACCGCAGCAGCAGCAGCCGGGCCAGTACCCGCAGCAGCCGGGTGTGACGCCGCCGGGTCAGCAAGCCACCACGTACGCGCCGCAGCAGGGCCAGTTCTTCCAGCAGCCGCAGGGGGAGCAGGGCAAGCCCCCGGGCACGCCGCCGGGCGGCTTCGGCCAGCAGAGCTGATCGCCGCGCCCGGGCCGACCGCTCCAATGCGGCGTTCGGTGCGTTGGGCGCAACGAATGTGGCGTTGGGGCGCTTGTCACCTCGTGAAAACACCCGCTGTGACTCTCCGTGTCACAGCGGGTGTTTTTGTTGTCCGGGTGCCCCGACCGGGTGGGTTAACTTCGCCACGCCTGGGCCGGGCGGCGTGCCTCACCTGGACGGCCCAGCGCGGGTGTCAAGGTGCGAAGCATGCAGCTGCTCACCAGATCTCCACGCCCGCCGGGCGGCGAGCCGGTGGGCGACACCGTCGAACTCGACGCCGAGGCCGCTCCGGCCACCCGGGTGCGGGTGTTGCTCACCGCCGCCTTCGGCCCCCTGATCACGGAGTACGCCGTGGTCGCGACGGTGGTGGCACTCGTCGCGCTGACCGCCGAGCGCACCGCGTTCTCCGCCGCCGACGTGCTGCTCTCGGCCGGCCCCGGCTGGCTCGCGGGGTTCCAGGTGCAGCTCGGCATCGGCGGCCACCCGCTGGGTGTGCTCCCGCTGCTGCCGACGATCGGCGCCGTGCTGCTCGTGGCCCGCACCGCGTCCGGCGCCGCCCTGCGGCTGGGCTGCACGACGCTGCGCCGGGCCGTTCCCCTGATCTCCGTGATCGGCGCCGCCCACGCGCTGTTCGGCCTCCTGATCGGGCTGCTCTCCCTGAGCGCGCCGGTGCGGGTGAACCCGGTGCTGGCGTTCGTGGTGCCCGGCGTGTTCGCCGTGCTGGCGGCCACGGGCGGCGCACTGCGGCGCTGCGGCCTGCCCGCGGCGATCGCCGACCGGCTCGACCCGCTGGCCGCACGAGGCCTGCGCGCGGGCGCGCTGGGGCTCGCGGCACTGCTGGCGGTGGGCGCGATCGTGTTCACGGTCGCCACGGCGGCCTCGATGTCCACTGTGGATGATCTGTTCGAGCCCTCGTTCGGCAACAGCTTCGGACTGTTCCTGCTTTCGGTGGCCTACCTGCCCAACGCCGTGGTGGCGGCGCTGTCGTTCGTCAGCGGACCCGGTTTCACGATCGGCTCGCTCGACGTCAGCCTCGTCGGCTACCGCGGTGGCTCCGTGCCCGCGGTGCCGCTGCTCGGCGGCATCCCCGAGCACACCGCCGCGTGGTGGCCCGTGCTGTTGGTGCTGCCGGCGGCCGTCGGCGCGCTGGTCGGCTGGTCGGTGCGCCACGCGGACGACGACCCGGCCGGCCGGATCCGGATCGTCGCCATCGCGGGCGCCGTGGTCGGGTTCGGCTGCGTGGTGCTCGGGACGCTCGCGGGCGGACGCCTCGCCGATGGCCCCTTCGACCCGGTGAGCGTGCCGGTCGGGGTGGCGTCGATCGTGGCGTTCTGCTGGATCGTGATCCCGGGTGGGTTCGTGGCGTTCTTCGCTGGTGCGCACGCACCCGCCGCGCCGCCGGACACGCTGGACGTCGAGGAGGAGTTCGGCGAAGAGTTCGTCGACGAAGAGGGCCTGGCCGAAGACGACCTGGCCGAAGATTCCGACGAGTCCGAAGCGGGCACGGACGAACCGGGCGAGGAAGACGTCGACGAACTCGATCCCGAAGAGGTGCTGGCCGACGTCGACCCGGAAGAACTCGACACCGACGAGTTCGAGGCCGAGTTCACCGAGCCGGAACCGGAGCCCGGAACAGCTCCCCGGCCCCGGCAGCCCGAGCCCGACTACGACGAGTTCGACGCCGAAGCCGAGGCCGAACTGGGCCTCGAGCTGCCCGAAGACGTCTCGCTCGACCAGCCGGAAACGCGTCCGGAGCATGCCTCCGACGGGTCCGGAGCTGTGACCGAGTCCACCGACGACTCCGGCGAGGACGAGGGCCGCGAGCGCGACCGTTAGGGTTGGGGTGACCTGGTGAAGCGCGGTGCGCCCGAGGTGCGCCGCCGCCGTGCAAGGAGCCCGTTCTGGCCAGCCGCTTGGACCTGCCGACCCCGGTGAAGATCGTCGTGCTCGCGTCCGGTTCGGGCACGCTGCTGCAGGCGGTGCTCGACGCCGTCGCGCGCCCCGCGTTCCCGGCGCAGGTCGTGGCCGTCGGCGCCGACCGAACAGGCATCGAGGCGCTGGCCCGCGCCGAGCGCGCGAGCGTGCCGTCGTTCACTGTCCGCGTCGCCGACCACCCCGATCGTGACGCATGGGACAAGGCGCTCACCGAGGCCGTTGCCGCGTACTCGCCCGACCTGGTGGTGTCGGCGGGGTTCATGAAGATCCTCGGCGCGCAGTTTCTGTCCCGGTTCGCGAACCGGGTGATCAACACGCACCCGGCGTTGCTGCCGTCGTTCCCGGGGATGCACGCGGTCGCCGACGCGCTGGCGGCCGGCGTGAAGGTGACCGGGTCGACCGTGCACTTCGTCGACGCGGGCGTGGACACCGGCCCCGTCATCGCCCAGGAGGCGGTGGTCGTGGAGGCCGAGGACACCGAAGACGTCCTGCACGAGCGGATCAAGGCCGTGGAACGCAGGCTGCTGGTTGAAACGATCGAGCGACTCGGCCGTGGTGGCTGCACCGTGGACGGACGAAAGGTGAGGTTTTCGTGAGCACTGCAGAGGGACGACGCCCGGTCCGGCGCGCGCTGATCGGCGTCTCGGACAAGGCCGGCCTGCTCGAGCTCGCGACCGGTCTGCACGCCGCGGGCGTGGAGATCGTGTCGACCGGCGGCACCGCGAAGGTGATCGCGAACGCCGGGGTCCCCGTCACGCCGGTCGAGCAGGTGACCGGGTTCCCCGAGTCGCTCGACGGCCGCGTGAAGACGCTGCACCCGCGCGTGCACGCGGGGCTGCTGGCCGACCAGGACAACCCCGACCACGTCGAGCAGCTGCGGAAGCTCGAGATCGCGGCGTTCGACCTGCTCGTGGTGAACCTGTACCCGTTCACGCAGACGGTCGCGTCGGGCGCGAGCCCCGAGGACTGCGTGGAGAACATCGACATCGGCGGCCCGGCGATGGTGCGCGCGGCTGCGAAGAACCACGGCAGCGTCGCGGTGGTCGTGGACCCGGCGCGCTACGCGTGGGTGCTGGAGCAGGTCGCGGCGGGCGGCTTCGAGCTCGTCGACCGCAAGCGGCTCGCCGCGCAGGCGTACGCGCACACGGCGGCGTACGACTCGGCGGTCGCTTCGTGGTTCGCCAACGTGTACGCGCCGGCGGACGACTCCGGTTTCCCCGACTTCCTGGGCGCCACCTGGGACCGCGGCGACGTACTGCGCTACGGCGAGAACCCGCACCAGAAGGCCGCGCTGTACCGGAGCACGCAGCCGGGCCTCGCGCACGCGGAGCAGCTGCACGGCAAGGCCATGTCGTACAACAACTACGTCGACACCGACGCCGCTCGCCGCGCCGCGTTCGACTTCGCCGACCCGGCCGTCGCGATCATCAAGCACGCCAACCCGTGCGGCATCGCGGTGGGCGCGGACATCGCCGAGGCGCACCGCAAGGCCCACGCGTGCGACCCGGTTTCGGCCTACGGCGGCGTGATCGCCACGAACCGCCCGGTGACCGTGGACGCGGCGGAGCAGATCGCCGAGGTGTTCACCGAGGTCGTGCTGGCGCCCGACTTCGAGCCGGAGGCGCTGGAGATCCTGCAGCGCAAGAAGAACGTGCGGCTGCTGAAGCTGCCCGTGATCGAGAACCCGGCGCCCGTCGAGCTGCGGCCGATCTCCGGCGGCGTGCTCGTGCAGACCGTCGATGCGATCGACGCGCCCGGCGACGACCCCGCCAACTGGCAGCTCGCCACCGGCACGGCGGCCGACGCGGCGACTCTGGCCGACCTGGCCTTCGCGTGGCGCGCGCTGCGCGCGGTGAAGTCCAACGCGATCCTGCTGGCTCACGACGGCGCGACCGTCGGCGTCGGCATGGGCCAGGTCAACCGCGTCGACTCGTCGCGGCTGGCGGTCGCGCGCGCGGGCGACCGGGCGAAGGGTTCCGTCGGCGCGTCCGACGCGTTCTTCCCGTTCCCGGACGGGCTCGAGGTGCTGCTCGAGGCCGGCGTGCGCGCCGTCGTGCAGCCCGGCGGGTCCATCCGCGACGCCGAGGTGATCGCGGCGGCCGAGAAGGCGGGCGTCACGCTCTACCTGACGGGGACGCGCCACTTCGCGCACTGACGTTTTCGTGGGGGCCGGCTCTCTTTTTCGAGGGCCGGCCCCATCGTTATTCGCGAAGGCGTGCGTACACGACTTCGTCGCGGTAGGCACCGTCTCGCCAGGTCACCTGGCACATCAAGCCCTCCCGGTGGAAGCCAGCCTTCTCCAGCGCGCGCTGCTCGGTGAGGTTCTCGCTGTCGGTGAACGCCTCGAGCCGGTGGGCGCGCGTGAAGCGGAACAGGTGCTCGACCAGCAGGCGGTGGGCCTTCGTGCCGAGGCCGCGGCCGCGGTGGTCGGGCAGCAGCGTCACCCCGATCTCGAAACAGCCACCCGCCGGCCCGCCGCGATCGGCGGCCTCCCAGCTGGCCATCCCGGCGACGACGCCGTCCACGGTGACCGCGAGGGCCGTGGACTCGTCACCGATGAACCCGTCTTCGGCGAACCGCCGTCTGCGGGCCTGCGCGCTGGTGAACCCGGCCCACTGGAACGCGCCCAGGACCTCGGGCTCCGTAGCGAACCGATCGAGCACCGGCAGGTCTTCCTCGGCGAACGGCCGCAGGGCGAGGTGTTTCATACTTGTCTCCACCAGCTTCGCTCGGAGTTGGTGCGGGCCGGTGGCCCTGTTCTCGCCAGTGTATCGCGGGCACTGAGGGTGCTGTGGTTGTCGCGCTTCGGGTTTTGCTGCTCCACTTAGGACGGTCCTGGGGGGACGTTCAGTCGATCTCGAAGCCCTACACCATCAGTTCCGCCAGGAGGTCGCAGCCACACACACGTTCCTCCAAGCGCTGGACCCTTACGCCCAGCGACTCGCCGCTCAACTCGACGCCACCTCGGACCCGCACCTGCCGTAGGCGGATACACCCATGATCGGACGGCACCCGCCGAGGCGAAAGACTCGGCGAAACGACGGGGCCCAGGCCACGCGGTGCCGCTCGCCGGAGCCTCAAAACGTCCGAGGTGCGTGCGATGCACGGCCAGCACGTGAGCCGGGCTCAGCGCGGTTCACGAACGGCGGGGCCCACCCACAGTTCGGCACCGGCGCGACGGGCCAAAAAGACAGGCCTGTCAACGATTTTCCGGATGACCAGCCGCCCTCGCACCTCAACCTGAGCACTCCGGCCAGGCCAATGCGGCGCGATCAGCGCCACCTGTTGGCGTGCTGCCCCAAGACAGCGCCCGGTGGCTCGCGACCGACCTCGACGCGGTTCGCCCGGCACCAGCCGACACGAGACCAATGGCAGAGGCAGCTCACAGGTGGCAGGTAAGAGTCACAGTCACACCCGGCTTGACACGGCTGCCGGATCCCGGTGTACTTGAGACATCGAACAGGTGTTCGATGCAGGGTGTCGAGGGCCGCCTTCCCCGCGGTGCGTCGGTGCTCGTCCTGTGGGGCGCTGGCCTGGGCCCGCGGTGAGGGTGGGCGCCGGCGTGTGTGTGAAGGGGAGGGGTGTGCGGTGACGGCAGTGGTGGAGCCGGTGGCTCGGCTCGCTGCGCTGCCCGGTGTGAGCACGGCGAGCCGGGTCGCGGAGCAGGCTGAGCACGCCAGGACGACGGGAAGGGTGCTCCCGGTGTCCCCGGCGTTGGCCGGCCTGCTGCCCGACGCGGGGCTTCGGCGCGGGAGCACCGTGGCGATCCACCGCTCCCCGTCGCTGCTCCTCGCCCTGCTCGCCGAGGCCACCGCCGCCGGGTCGTGGGCGGCGGTGGTCGGCGTGCCCTCCCTGGGCATCGCCGCGGCGGCGGAACACGGCGTCGCGGTGTCGCGCCTCGCCCTCGTGCCCCGCCCGGGCGCCGAGTACCCGTCCGTGGTCGCCGCCCTGCTCGACGGCGTCGACCTCGTGGTCACCGAGCCCCGCTCCGTCCGCCCGGCGGTCGCCCGGCGCCTCTCCGCCCGCGCCCGCCACCGCGGCACCGTCCTGCTCACCCTCGGCCCCTGGCCTGCGGCCGACGTGGAACTCCACTGCCTCCCGGGCGAGTGGACGGGGTTACTCGGCTCCGGGGCGGGGTTTCTGCGCTCCCGGCCCGCCGAGATCCACGCTCGTGGGCGGGGTTCCGCTGCCCGGCCCCGGTCGGTTTCCATCGCCTTGCCCGGTCCCGACGGCCGTGCGCTTCCTGCGGAGCCGCTCGCGGTGCCGGTGGGTCTTCCGCTGCAGCGTCTCGACGAGGAGGCCGTGGGATGACCGCCGCCGGCGCGGGTTTCGCGCCCGCTTCGCCACGCAGATCGCTGGGGCGACGACTACGCGATTCACGTCGCTTCGGTCGCAGTGCCGCGCCGAACTTTGTGCAAGATGGTCGTGTGAAGACCGGCGGGGAGCCGGAGGGGATCGCCGCCCACGCGGGTTTCGCCGTTGTGCCGCGCAGGTCGGCTTTGCGCCGGCGGGCGCCCGATTCGCAGGACCGTTGCTTTCCGGCCACCGCCGGATCCCGATCGTGGTCCGCCGCAGCAGGCCGTTCGGCGCAGAACCGCGGAACTCGCGTGACATCCCTCCACATCAGACACCCCGAGGTGGCCGGATGACCATCACCCGAGAACCTGCCAGAACCACCAACCTCCCCACCCGGATGCTCGTCCTCTGGTGCCCCGACTGGCCCGCCGTCGCGGCGGTCGCCGCGGCCGGTGCGCCGCTCACCAAGCCGGCCGCGGTGTTTCTCGCCAACCGGGTCGTGGCGTGTACCGCGGTGGCGCGCCAGAACGGCGTGCGAAGGGGGATGCGGCGGCGGGAGGCGGAGTCGAAGTGTCCCGAGCTGGGCGTGTTCGGCGTGGACGACGGGCGGGACGCGCGGCTGTTCGAGAACGTCGCGCGCGCCGTGGAGGAGCTGGTCGTCGGGCTGGAGGTGGTGCGGCCGGGGCTGATCGCGGTGCCCGTGGCGGGCGCGGCGGGGTACTTCGGCGGCGAGCACCCGCTCGCGGAGAAGCTGCTGGACCAGGTGGCCGCGGTGGCGGGTGTCGAGTGCCAGGTCGGGGTGGCGGAGGGGCTGTTCGGGGCCACGATCGCGGCCCGGCACGGTGAGTTCGTGCCGCCCGGGGAAACAGCACAGTTCCTCGCGCCCCTGCGCATCACCGAGCTGGACCAGCCCGACGTCGACCGCAAGGAGCTCGTCGACCTGCTCACGCGCCTGGGCCTCAAGACGCTCGGGGCGTTCGCGGAGCTGACCGAGCGCGACGTGATGTCCCGCTTCGCGCTCGACGGTGTGCTCGCCCACCGCCTGGCGCGCGGGCTGTCGGAGCGTCCTCCGCTGCGCCGCAAACCGCCGGCCGACCTCACGCTCACCGAGGAGTTCGACCCGGTGCTGGAGCGCATCGACGTCGCGGCGTTCCTCGCCAAGAACCTCGGCGCGCGGTTCCACGCAGCTCTCGCCGGCCGCGGCCTGGCGTGCACGCGCCTCGGCATCTACGCCACCACCGAGGACGGCGAGCAGCTCGGCCGCGTCTGGCGGTGCGCGGAACCCCTGACGCCCCAAGGGGCCGCCGACCGCGTGCGGTGGCAGTTCGAGGGCTGGCTGAAAGGTAACCGGCCCACCTCGGGCGTCGCGCGGCTGCGGCTGGAGCCGGAGGAAACGGTCGAGGGCAAGTCCCTGCAGCTCGGCCTCTGGCACGGTGGCAACCGCAGTGAGGACGACGAGCTCACCACCGAACGCGCCGCCCGCGCCTTCGTGCGCGTGCAGGGCCTGCTCGGCGCCGAAGGCGTCGTCACCCCGATCCTCGACGGCGGCCGCGACCCCGCCGGCCGCGTCCGCCTCATCCCGTGGGGCGACCCGCGCGAGCCCGTCTCACCGCCGGACGCCACGTGGCCGGGCCGCCTGCCGGCGCCGTCACCCGCGACGGTGCTCGAACAGCCCGTGCCGGTAAAGGTCGTGGACGAGCAAGGCATGCCCGTGGGCATCACCAGCCGCAAGCAGCTCACGGCGCCGCCGTGCCGGCTGAGCGTCGCGGGCGGCCCGCCGCGGACGGTCCTCGACTGGGCCGGCCCGTGGCCCGTCGCGGCCAGCCGTCGCGTGGCCACGCCGCAACAGGCCCGCCTGCAGCTGCTCCTGGCCGCCTCCGGACGAGACGACGCCGACGAAGCCGTGCTCGTCCTGTGCTCCGGCACTGAAAATCCTGTGTGGACAGTGGAAGGGATCTACGACTGATGGACGACGAAACCGAAACCGCGTACGTGCGCCGCGACCCCCCGCTCATCCCGGGGCCCCGCAGTTCCCCCGAAAACGACTAGATGGGCTGGAACAATCCGCCCGTCCCCTGGCAGGACCTCGCGCGGGCCCTGTCCGGCGACGGCGACGTGCCACCCGGCGACCACGGCGACAGCCCGGCGTGGGGTCGCAAGCGCGACGTCTACCGCCGCCCCGCCGACGTGCCGCCGCCGCGCAGCGAGGTGGAGTCCGGCCCGCGCGTGCCGTACGCCGAGCTGCATTGCCACTCCAACTTCAGTTTCCTCGACGGCGCCAGCCACCCCGAGGAGCTCGTGGAAGAGGCGGCGCGGCTCGGCCTCGACGCCATCGCGCTCACCGACCACGACGGCATGTACGGTGTCGTCCGCTTCGCCGAAGCCGCCAAGGAGCTGGGCGTTGCCACGGTCTTCGGCACGGAGCTGAGCTTCGGCCTCTCCGCCCCGCAGAACGGCGTCGCCGACCCCGAAGGCGAGCACCTGCTCCTGCTCGCGCGCGGCGACGACGGCTACCGCAGTCTGTGCCGCGCCATCACTTCCGGCCAGCTGCGCGGCTACGACAGCACCGTCGGTGCCGCAGGCGAGCGAGAGCGGGCCGAAAAGGGCCGTCCTGTCTACGACCTGCGCGCCGTTGCCGAGGAGATCACCGGCCAGTGCGCCGTGCTCACCGGCTGCCGCAAAGGCTCCGTCCGGCAGGCGCTGCTGGGCGAAGGCCCGGCTGCCGCTGCCACGAAGCTGAGAAAGCTCGTGGAGCTCTTCGGCCGCGACAACGTCTACGTCGAGCTTTTCGACCACGGCCAGCCCCTGGACAGCATCCACAACGACCTGCTCGCCGAACTGGCGAAGGACTTCGGCCTGCCCACCGTCGCCACCACCGCCGCGCACTACGCCCGCCCCGAACGCGGTCGCCTCGCCGACGCCGTCGCCGCGATCCGCGCGCGCCGCAGCATCGACGACCTCGAAGGCTGGCTGCCCAGCGACGGCGCCGCTTTCCTGCGCTCCGGCACGGAAATGGCCGAGCGCTTCCGGCGTTACCCCGGCGCGGTCCAGCGCTCGGCGCTGCTCGGCGTCGAATGCTCGTTCAAGCTGGAGCTCCTGGCGCCCGAGCTGCCGCCGTTCGAGGTGCCCGAGGGCCACACCGAGACGACGTACCTGCGCCACCTCACAATGAAGGGTGCGGAAGAGCGTTACCTCGGCAGGGCGGACGAAGCCGCCGGGTACGCCCAGATCGAGCACGAGCTGAAGATCATCGAAGACCTCGGCTTCCCCGGCTACTTCCTGATCGTCTGGGACATCGTGCGCTTCTGCCGCGACAACACCATCCTCTGCCAGGGCCGGGGCTCGGCCGCCAACTCCGCCGTCTGCTACGCCCTGGGCATCACCAAGGTCGACCCGGTGAAGTACAAGCTGCTCTTCGAACGCTTCCTCGCTCCCGACCGCGACGGCTACCCCGACATCGACCTCGACATCGAGTCCGACCGCCGCGAAGAGGCCATCCAATACGTCTTCGCCAAACACGGCCGCCTCAACACCGCGCAGGTCGCCAATGTGATCACCTACCGTGCCCGCTCCGCGGTCCGCGACGCCGCCCGCGCGCTCGGCTACTCACCAGGCCAGCAGGACGCGTGGAGCAAGCAGATCGACCGCTGGGGAGCGTTGCGCAGCACCGAGAAGGACCACGACCACGACATCCCCGACGACGTCGTGCAGCTCGCGTTCGCACTCGAAGACTTTCCGCGCCACCTCGGCATCCACTCCGGCGGCATGGTGATCTGCCAGGAGCCGGTGAGCCAGGTCGTGCCCGTGGAGTGGGCGCGGATGGAGAACCGAAGCGTGGTGCAGTGGGAGAAGGAGGACTGCGCCGCGGCCGGGCTGGTGAAGTTCGACCTGCTGGGCCTGGGCATGTTGTCCGCGCTGCACTACATGCTCGACCTTGTCGAGGAGTACAAGGGCGAGAAGATCGATCTGGCCGACCTGGACTTGAAGGACCAGAACATCTACCAGATGCTCTGCCGCGCCGATGCGATCGGCGTGTTCCAGGTCGAGAGCCGCGCCCAGCTGGCCACGCTGCCGCGGCTTCGGCCGAAGGAGTTCTACGACCTGGCCGTGGAGGTCGCGCTCATCCGCCCCGGCCCGATCCAGGGCGGCTCCGTGCACCCGTACATCCGGCGCAAGCAGAAGCGCGAGAACTGGGAGTACGACCACCCGTTGCTGGAGAACGCGTTGCACAAGACCAAAGGCGTGCCGCTGTTCCAGGAGCAGTTGATGCAGATCGCGCTCGACGTCGCGAACTTCACCGCCGCGGAGGCCGACCAGCTGCGCCACGCGATGGGGTCCAAGCGGTCCGAGCGGAAGATGGAGCTGCTGCGGCAGCGGTTCCTCGACGGCGCCACCGCCAAGGGCCTGGAGCTGGAGCTCGCGGAGAAAATCTTCTCGAAGCTCAAGGCGTTCGCGAACTTCGGTTTCCCGGAGAGCCACGCACTGAGCTTCGCCTACCTGGTATTCGCGAGCGCGTATTTCAAGTACTACCACCCGGACGCGTTCTGCGCGGGACTGCTGCGCGCGCAGCCGATGGGGTTCTACTCACCGCAGTCGCTGGTGGCCGACGCGCGGCGCCACGGCGTCACGGTGCTCGGCCCCGACATCAACCGCAGCCAACCTGATGCGACGCTGGAACCGTTGCCGGGAAAGGGAAGCCTTCACGCCGTCCGCGGCGGCCTCGGCACTGTGCGGTTGATCGGCGACGAGCTTGCGGAGAAGATCGTGGCCGAGCGAAGCTCCCGCGGGGAGTTCACGAGCATGTCCGACCTCGCCCGCCGCGTGCGGCTCACCGCGCCGCAGTTGGAGGCCCTCGCCACGGCCGGCGCGTTCGGGTGCTTCGGCGGCGACCGCCGGCAGGCGCTGTGGTCCGCGGGCGCCGTCGCGCACGACCGCCCGGAGAAGCTGCCGGGCACGGCCCCCGGCGTCGACGCTCCGACTCTGCCGGGGATGGACGAGCTCGACCTCGCCGCCGCCGACGTGTGGGCCACGGGCCTCTCGCCGGACAGCTACCCGACGGAGTTCGTGCGCGACCACCTCGACACCCTGGGCGTCGTCCCGGCCTCCCGCCTGCTCGACCAGCCCGACGGCGCCCGCGTCCTCGTCGGCGGCGCCGTCACGCACCGCCAGCGCCCCGCCACCGCAGGCGGCGTCACCTTCATCAACCTCGAGGACGAGACGGGCATGGTCAACGTCGTCTGCACCCTCGGCCTCTGGCAACGCTTCCACCGCGTCGCGCGCTCCAGCACCGCCCTGCTGGTCCGCGGCGTCGTCGAGAAGGCGGACGGCGTGGCGAGCGTGCGCGCTCAGAAGCTGGAGCCGTTGCCCTGCGGATCACGGCGAAGTCGCGGGACTTCCGCTGACCCCGACAAAGCACCGGCGAGGGCGCTGAGCCAGACCCGCTGAAGCCGTGTGACATCCTGTCGAGGTGATCGAGACCGGTGAGGACTACCGCGACGCCGTGCTTTCCGGGCAGTGGTGGGAAAAGCGTCAGTTCACGGGCTGCGACTTCACCGAGGCCGACCTGCGTGACCTGCGCACGCGCGGCTGCACGTTCGACAACTGCGACTTCACCAAGGCCGACCTCGCCGGCTCGCGCCACGACGCCTCGGCCTTCCGCAGCTGCACGTTCGACCGCGCGGTGCTCGCCGACAGCCGGTGGTCCTCGTGCTCGCTGCTCGGTTCGTCCTTTGTGGACTGCCGATTCCTCGGCATCGCGCTCACGGAGTGCGACCTGTCTCTGGCCTCCCTCGCCCGCGGCCGGCTGCGCAAGCTGCACTTGTCCGGCCTGCGCATGCGCGAGGTCAACCTCACCGAGGCCGACCTCACCGGCACCGACCTGCGCGGCTCGGACCTCACCGGCGCCCGCCTCCTCGGCGCCAAGCTCCCCGACGCCGACCTGCGTGGCACCCGGCTCGACGCCAACGCCCTCGTGCAGGCCGACCTGCGCGGCGCCTACGTCGACGTCGAAACGGCGATCGGGTTCGCCGCCGCCCACGGCCTCATCGTCAAGTAGAACCGGGCACGCACGAGCCACCGGCGCTGGCCGCCTGCCTGGGTGCCGGGACATGATGGTCGGGTGCAACCCGACGACGTGATCCAGGCCTACCAGGCGTTCTTCGCCGGCGAGCGGCGTCCCCTCGACGTCGTCGGCTTCTTCCACGACGTGGCCGCCACCGTGCCCGCGTACCGGAAGTTCCTCGCGGGCGCCGACGTGGACCCCGAAGCCGTCCGGAGCGCGGACGACTTCCGGCGGCTCCCGCTGACGTCGAAGGCCACCTACCAGAGCCAGTACCCGCTGCCCGAGCTCTGCCGCGGCGGCCGCCTCGACGCGTGCGACATGATCGCCGTCTCGTCGGGTTCGTCGGGCGCCCCGACGATCTGGCCGCGGTCCCTGGCCGACGAACTGCACGTCGCCGAGCGCTTCGAAACGGTCTTCCGCACGTTCGAAGCCGACACCCGTAGCACGCTCGCCGTCGTCTGCTTCCCGCTGGGCACGTGGGTCGGCGGCCTGTTCACGGCCGCGTGCGTGCGGCACCTGGCCGCCAAGGGTTTCCCGATCACCACCGTCGCGCCGGGCAACAACAAGGCCGAGATCCTGCGCGTACTGCCGGAGCTGGCGCCGCACTTCGAGCAGGTCGTGCTGATGGGCTACCCGCCGTTCGTCAAGGACGTGGTCGACAGCGGCGCCGGCTGGGCCGGCCACGTGATCAAGATGGTGTTCGCCGGCGAGGTGTTCAGCGAGGAGTGGCGCGACCTCGTCGCCTCACGCGCGGGCGTCGCCGATCCGGTCACGGACATGGTTTCCCTCTACGGCACCGCCGACGCCGGCGTGCTCGGCACCGAAACCCCCACGTCCGTGTCGATCCGCCGCTTTCTCGCGGGACGACCGGAGCTCGCCCGCGAGCTCTTCGGCGAATCCCGTCTCCCGACGCTTGTTCAGTACGACCCCGCCAGCCGCTTCTTCGAGGCCGACAACGGAACCCTGCTCTTCTCCGGCGACAACGGCGTGCCCCTGATCCGCTACCACATCGCCGACGAAGGCGGCGTCCTCTCGCACGCCGAACTACTGGAGTTCTGCTCCAGCCACGGTTTCACGCCCGCCGACGGCCCGGACCTGCCGTTCGTCTACCTCTTCGGCCGCTCCTTGTTCACGGTGTCGTTCTTCGGCGCCAACATCTATCCGGAGAACGTGACCGTCGGCCTCGAACAGCCGCAGGTCAGCGGCTGGGTCACCGGCAAGTTCGTGCTCGAGACGTACGAGGACGCCGACCGCGACCGTCGGCTGCGGATCACCGTGGAGCTGGCACCCGGCCGCGAAGGCGACGCCGTGCTGCTCGCCACCTCGATCCGCGACCAGCTCCTGCGCCTCAACAGCGAGTTCGCCCACTACGTGCCCGCCGAACGGCAGCTGCCCGAGGTCGTCCTGCGTCCCGCCGGCGATCCCGAGTACTTCCCGGCCGGCGTCAAGCACCGCTATACCCGCAACAGGTGACAAGGGGCGGGACCCGCAGGCCCCGCCCCTTGTCACCAAAACAACTCAGTCGATCGGCGGTTCGCCCGGCTCCAGCTCGAGCAGATCGCCCTCAGCCAGCAGCTCCTCGATCGACGCGGGCAGCAGGTACGCCGAACCCCCGCCGGGCTGGTTGAACCACGGGATCGCGACACCGGCGAGCGTCTCGAGCGGACGCTGCACGCGGTACACGTGGTACGGCCGGTGCACCCACTCCGGCACCAGCGAACGCTCCTCGAACGGCGTCCCCGCGGCGTAGGTCAGGTTGCCGCTCGGGCCACCGAAGCGGTCGAGCTCGCTGCCCGCGGGCAGCTCCCGCATTTCCTTGCCGCGGAACAACGTCAGCGGCGGCTCACCCGACAGCGGCCCGATCGGCCACTGGTTGTTGCCACTCCCACCGGCGGCCGTTCGCGGCGCTCCGTTGGCCCGCGCCGCCTCTTCCCGACGCGGTGGTGCGACGGGCACACCCGGTCCACCGGGACCGGCCGGCCCACCGAGACCAGGACCGCCAGGGCCACCGGGCCCACCCGGTCCGCCGACGGGAGCACCCGGCGGCACACCGGGGCCGGTCGGCAGGCCCAGCCCGCCACCTACCGGGGGCGCGGGCGGCATCGGCGGCTCCCGGCGCTGCTGCAGCGGCTGAACCGGCGGGGTCACCTGCGTCGCCGGCTGCCCAGGCGGGGGCGGCGGGACCTGTCGCTGCGGCGGCTCTTCCGCCTCGGGCTCGTCACCCAGCAGCTCCTCGGCCGACGTGAACGCCGTCTGCTCCTGCGGCGGCACGGCCTCGCGCGGGCGCACCGGGAACGAACCCGTGGCGACCTCCGGCGAAAGCGTCGCCACCACCGGCGGCTTCGGCGCTTCGGCCACGGGCTCCGCCGGCGGCGCGGGCGGCTGCTCCTCGGCGGGCTCGTGGCCGTCGGGGTGCAGCAGGACCTTGCCGAGCATGAACGCGGCGGCGTCGTCGGAGTCGCCGAAGACGGCCGGGTTGATCAGCTCGCCGTCGTACCAGCCGACGCGCCAGCCCTCGTCCACCTGCTCCACGGTCCAGCCGCGCTCGGTCGGCGTGCCCAGCTGGTAGGCGGCGTCCGGCACGTCCAGCTCGTCGAGGCGCGTCTGCAGCTTCGCCAGCGCGGGTTCGGCCGGCAGCTCGCGGCGCGGCCGCCTCGGCGGCTGCTGGGACGGCCGCTGCGGAGCCTGCGGCTCGGCGGCCGGCTCCGGCCGGGCGGCGGTGCGCGGCGGCGCGGGCATTTCGGGTACCGGCGGGACACCCGGCACACCCTCGTCGGGCGTGATCATCGCGGTCGGCGGGCCTGAATCGAAGTCCGGTTGCCGGCCGGCGGGGGCGCCACCGTCGCGCGGCTGGTCGCCGTACTGCCCTTCGCCGTACTGGGACTTGCCGTACGGCTGCTCGTCGTACTGCTCGTCCTCGTACTGCTCGTCCTGGTACTGGCCGCCTTCGAAGCGCTGGCTGTTCTCGAACGACTGGCCGTTCTCGAAGGTCTGCGTGTTCTCGAGCGGCTGGCCACCCTCGAACGACTGCGCGTCCTCGAACGACTGCGCGTCCTCGAACGACTCGGCGTCCTCGTACTGCTCGGTGTCTTCGTACTGCTCGGTGTCTTCGTACTGTTCTTGGCCGCGATCGGCCGGGGCGTACAGCGCGGTGTGCTGCTCGGCCGGCTCTTCGTGGCGCGAAGGTGCTTCAGTGTGGGTGAACAGCACCGGCTCTTCCTCGAGCGGCTGCTCGACCGGAGGGGCGTCGACGGGCGCGTAGAGCGCGGTCTGCTCGGCGTCCTCCTCCGGCGGGGCGGAGTTCGGCTCGACCGGCGCGTAAAGGGCCGTCCGCTGCTCGTCGTGCTGCTGCGGCGAAGCGGCCCCCGGCTCGACGGGCGCGTACATCGCCGTGCGCTGCTGCTCTTCGTGCGCCGGCGATGCCGTGTTGGGGTCCACGGGCGCGTACATCGCGGTCCGCTCCGCCACCGGCGTCGGGTGGTCGGCCCCGCCGCCGTTCGGAGGCGCGCCCGCGTTCGACCCGGCACCGTGGGGAGCCTGGTCGTGGGCCGGTTCGAAGTTTGCAGGCTGCTGGTCCTCGAACTGGTCCTCACCGGCGAAGTGGTCGCCGAACTCGTCGTAGTGCTCGTCCTGGTACTGCTCGTTCTCGAAGCCCGGGCCTTCGTCGTGCTGCGGGCCGGACCCGTCGAAGACCTGCTCGAACGGCGGTTCGGTCGGCGCCTTCGGCTCGGCGGGCGGCGTGTGCACGGCGAGCGGCACGTCGACCGGCGCGGGTGGCGCCGCTTCGGAAGCCGGGGCCGGCGGCGCCGGCGCGGCGGGGGGAGCGGGCGGCATGGGCGACTGCGGCGGCTGTTGCGGTTGCTGCTGTTGCGGCGGCGGGCCCGGACGCTGCTGCTGGCTGCCCCGCGTGAGGTAGGCGGCGGCGCCCTGCAGCGCGCCGTCGTCGACCTGCGGCAGCTGGAAGCCGTTGGCCCGGATGTGCTCCACCAGATCGGGCTCGGGCGATACGCCGTATTGCCGCAGGTAGAAGTTCACGGCCGCCGGCCAGATCCACTGGCCGTCGCTGTGGAAGGCCACGGGCACGGTCGCCTCGGGCGTCTGCGCCAGGCGGTCGATGTCGTAGCCGCGGTCCTGCACCACCACGGGCGCGTGGTCGAGGTAGTCGAGCAGGCGGTCCTGCTCGGCGACGTCGAGGTCGGGCCGGTTGATCACCGGACGCCCGGCGGGACCGATCGTGTCGAAGATCCGCGCGATGCGGAAGTGCGGGCCGGGCTGCTCGGGACCGAGGCCGGACAGGCGCCGGATCAGCCACTCCGGCACGTTCTCCTCCGTACGGGGGAACATGCGCAGCTCGTCCTGGTACGCCTGGGGCGGCGGCGCGAGGTGCCACGTGGGCTCCTCGCGGTTGTACTCGAGGTTGTAGCTCGACGGGTGGTCGAGCTGGTAGCGCGCGTTGAACCACGTGCCGCGGCCGTCGCGGTACATGCCCGCGCGGAGCCGGCCGAAGAGCGTCGCGATGTCGTGGGTGGCGACCCACTCGTGCCCGGTGCCGTCTTCGGTGCGGATCTCGCCCGTCAGCTCGTGGTACCTGCCGACGGCCCGGTACTCCACCGTGACCTTTCGCCAGTCGCGCGGTGCTGCGCGCAGCAGGGCGAGCCCGATCTGCTTGACCAGTGTGTCCTGCTCGGTCGCGTTCAGCTGCGTCGTCGGTTGTGCCACGGGAACATTTTGACTGTTCGCGCGCGCGAACGCACCCCGCATTGGTCTTTTGCCACTCAGGGGCGGTCTGACCTCGGTCGACGCGCGATGCTCAAGATCACACACCCGTGCGGGCTGGGGTCTGGGCTCCGGCGTTGGGGTGACGACGAGTCTACGGCCGGTGGCCCTGCGCGTCCGGCCGCGACGCGCGGGCCGATCGGGTGGCGCGGCGAGCACGCTGCGTGTGCGCCCCGGGCGAGGTCCGGGCGCGAGCGGCGCTTTGCGAGAATGGTCACCGTGACGGCGAAGATTCTGGACGGCAAGGCCACCAAGGACGCCATTTTCGCGGAGCTGCGCCCGCGGGTGGCCGCGCTCGCCGAGCGGGGCATCGTCCCGGGGCTGGGCACGGTGCTGGTCGGCGACGACCCGGGCTCGCACTCGTACGTGAAGATGAAGCACGCGGACAGCGCGAAGATCGGCGTCAACTCGATCCGCCGCGACCTGCCCGCCGACATCTCGCAGGAGAAGCTCGAGGCCGTCATCGACGACCTCAACGCCGACCCGGCTTGCCACGGCTACATCGTGCAGCTGCCCCTGCCCAAGCACCTCGACGCCAACCGCGTCCTCGAGCGCATCGACCCGGACAAGGACGCCGACGGCCTCGCGCCCACCAGCCTCGGCCGCCTCGTCCTCGGCCAGCCCGGCCCGCTGCCGTGCACGCCGTACGGCATCATCGAGCTGCTCCGCCGCCACGGCGTGGTGCTCGACGGCGCCAACGTGACCGTGGTCGGCCGCGGCATCACCGTCGGCCGCACGATGGGCCTGCTGCTCACGCGCCGCAGTGAGAACTCCACCGTGACGCTCTGCCACACCGGCACGCGCGACCTCGCCGCGGAGGTCCGCCGCGCCGACATCGTCATCGCCGCCGCCGGTGTCCCCGGCATCATCAAGCCGGACATGGTGGCCCCCGGCGCGGCCGTGCTGGACGTCGGCGTCTCCCACGTCGACGGCAAGCTCACGGGCGACGTGGACCCGGGCGTGGCGGAAGTCGCGGGCTGGCTCTCGCCGAACCCCGGCGGCGTCGGCCCCATGACCCGCGCGATGCTCGTGTCGAACGTCGTCGAAGCCGCCGAGCGCGCGACCGCGAGCCGGTGACCATGACCGCCGACCGGCCCCACACGAAACGGTCGTGGACCGTTCACGTGCCGTTCGGGCTGGTCATGCTGCTGCTTCTCGCCGCAGCGCTGCGGATCCTGCAGTACCACTGGCGAGAGGGGGCGGTGCTGGTCGGCGCCGCGCTGCTCGTGGGTGGGGTGTTGCGGCTGCTTTTGCCGGAGGACCGCGTCGGGCTGCTGGCGATCCGCGGGAAGGTCGTGGACATCGTCACGTACGCGGCTCTGTGCGCCGCCGTGCTGTACATCGCCTTCACGATCACGGGCGGTCCGTTCGACGCCACGTCCTGAAGCCTTCAACCGACAGCGGCCCCGCACCGGGTGGGTGCGGGGCCGCTGTGTTTTCGGCTCTGGTCCGGATCACGAAGCCAGAGCGAGCTCCCGTTGCTCGGCCGCGCGGGCGTCGCGCCGGTCGAGCGTGCCGGAGACGGCGGCGATCGACAGCCCGAGCACGGCCAGCGTCGCGCCGACCCAGTTGGGCGCCACCAGCCCGAGGCCGCCGGCGATCACCAGCCCGCCGAGGTACGCGCCGATCGAGTTCGCGATGTTGAACGCCGACTGCACGGCCGCCGACACCAGCGACGGAGTGCCACCGGCCTTCTGCATGATCCGCGTCTGCATCATCGGGCCGATCATGAAGCCCGCGACACCGACGAAGAAGATCGTGATCGCCGCGCCGACCTTCGACTGGGCCGTCAGCGTGAAGATCCCCAGCACCACGGCCAGCGACAACATCGCCGCGTACAGCGAAGGCATCAGCGCCCGGTCCGCGAGCCGGCCGCCGAGGTAGTTGCCGACGGTCATCCCGACACCCGCCAGCGACAGCAGCAGCGTCACGTCCGCGGGCGAGTAGCCGGCGACGTCGGTGAGCATCGGCGCGATGTACGACATGCACGCGAAGACCCCGCCGAGCCCGAACGTCACGATCGCGAGCGCCAGCCACACCTGCGGCCGCCGGAACGCGCCCAGCTCACCTCGCAGCGTTGCCTCGGCCGGCCGGCCCTGGTGCGGCACCAGCTTGGCGATCGCGGCAATGGCGAACAGGCCGATCACCGCGACCACTCCGAACGTGGCCCGCCAGCCCACCTGCTGGCCCAGCAACGTCCCGAGCGGCACGCCGACGACGTTCGCCAACGTCAGCCCCATGAACATCATGGACACGGCCTTCGCGCGGTCGCCGGGTTTCACCAGGCTCGACGCGACCACTGCGCCGGCGCCGAAGAACGCGCCGTGCGGCAGGCCGGCCAGGAACCGGAACGCGATGCCGAAACCCTGGTTCGGCGACAGCGCGAACAGGGCGTTGCCCAGCGTGAACAGGCCCATCATCGCGAGCAGCATGGCCTTGCGCGGCAGCCGCACGGCCACCGCGGTCAGCAGCGGGGCGCCGATCACGACGCCGAGCGCGTAAGCGGAGATGAAGTAGCCGGCGGTGGGGATGTCGATGTGGAAGTCCGCGGCGGCCTGGGGCAGCACACCCATCATCACGAACTCGGTGGTCCCGATGCCGAAGGCACCGATGGCGAGCGCGAGCAACGCGACGGGCACGGCTCTCCTTTCGTGAGAAATCGATTACTCAGCCCGGGGCGACCCCGTTCTGAAGCGCTTTAGACGAAGGGCAAAAAACAAGACAGCCGTGTGCGGCCCCGACGCCGTCGTGCTGTCTGCAACCCAGTTCAACCGATGGGGTGTGGGTTTGTCATCCCGGTATCCGGGTGAGGCTCTTCACTCAACGCGACCGTCAGCGGCGCGCGGCGAGCACTCCGTCGAGGAGGCCCGGGAACAGCTCGTCAAGATCGTTGCGACGCAAGGAGTTGAACCGCGTCGTGCCGTCCTGGCGGCCGGCGATCACGCCCGCGGCGCGCAGGATGCCGAGGTGGTGCGTGAGTGTGGACTTGGTCACCGGCACCTCGAGCCCGCCGCACGACACCTCGGCCTCCGACCGGGCCAGCTGGCGCACGATCGCCAGGCGCACGGGGTCGGCGAGCGCGCGCAGCACGGCCTCGACGGTCATCTCGTCGCGCTCGGGGTGGACGAGCGGAGTCAGGTGCGTGGTGGCGGCCATGAATCCATAGTACGACGTCCCTCGAAATTGTCAGGCCCGCCGTGTACGGTCGCCATCGAACTACGACGTTCGTCGAACCAATCCCGGTCACCTATTGGGGGCACCACCATGTCCAGCGTCTCCACCTCGGGGAGCTCGCGGAACGCCGTGCTGGCGTTCGGGGCTTTCGGGGTCGGCACCAGCGGCTACATCGTCGCCGGACTGCTGCCTTCCCTCGTCTCGGAGCTGCACGTGTCGGCCACCGCCGCTGCGCAGCTCGTCACGTCGTTCGCCATCGCGTACGCGATCGGCTCGCCGTTGTTCGCCGCCGTCACCGGCCGCTGGGAGCGCCGGACGCTCCTCGTGGCCGCGCTCGTCGTCACTGGTCTCGGCAACCTGTTCGCCGCCGTCGCGCCGGGTTACACCATGCTGCTTCTCGCGCGGGTTGTCACGGCCGTGGGTGCCGCGGTATTCACACCGGCCGCCAGCGCCGTGGCCGCGGAGCTGACCACGCCCGAACGCCGCGGCCGCGCCGTCGCGATGGTGTTCGGCGGGCTCACGGTCGCGTTGATCTTCGGGGTGCCGCTCGGCAGCCTGGTTTCGCAGCAGTGGGACTACCAGGCCGCGTTCCTGCTCGTCGGCGTGCTGTCGCTGGCCGGTGCGGTCGCCGTGCGGCTCGTGCTGCCGCGGGTCGCACCGCCGCCCGCGGTGCGGCTGGCCGAGCGCTTCGCGGTGGCGCGCGACAAGCGCGTGGTAGCGCTGCTCGTCACCACGGTGCTCGCGTGCCTCGGCGCGTTCATGGTCTACACGCTCTCGTCGCCCCTGCTCGCGGCGACGGCAGGCATCACCGGCGGCACCGTCACGGTGCTGTTGTTCTGCTACGGCATCGGCGGCGCCCTGGGCAACTACCTCGGTGGCCGCGCGGCCGACCGGTGGGGCGCGCGCGTGCCGGTGCTCCTGGTGCTGGGCGCGATGACCGTCGTGCTGGCGCTGCTGCCGTTCACGTCGGTGACCGTGGCCGGCGCGGGCGTGACGTTCTTCGTGTGGGGCACGATCACGTGGGCGATCAACCCGCCGATGCAGCACCGGCTCATCGAGCTGTCGCCCGGGCACGCCGGGCTGGCCCTCTCGCTCAACGCGTCGGCGATCTACCTCGGCGTCGGGCTCTCCGGCATTGTCGGCGGCGCGGTGCTGACGTCGGCCGGGCCGACGGTGCTGCCGGAGATCGCCGCGGTGCTGAGCGCCGTCGCGATCGCGGTGATGGTGTTCTTCTGGGAGACCCGCCGCACTCGTCGCGTGGCGGCCCGGGAAGAAGTGGCCGTCGGCTAGTCCGTCAGGATCTCGCAGTCGGGCCCGGGGTACAGCAGTGCCTCGTGCCCGTCGGCGAATCGCACGACGTACGGTGGTGAGCCGTCCGGGCCGCGCACCTCGAGGATCTCGGCGCGCTGCTCGGCGGCCCCCACCGTGCGGCCGTGGACCTGGATCTCGTCTCCTACTGTCGCGTGCATGGGGTTTCACCTCCATGGTTCAGCGTAGGAGCGCCTCGCGGCCGCGTACAGGGCAGTTGTGAAAAGCTGGCCGTGTGGCTGAGGTGCTGGACGTGGCCCACGGGTTGGGTGGTGAGCTCGTGCTCCGCCGTGAAGGCGCGGCGCTCGAGGTGATCGAGAACGGTGTGTTCCTGATGGACACCCGAAACGGGGAATCCGAACGGCTGCTCGTGACCGGGGCCGCAGATCTGCTCGCGCCGGGCGCCCGCGTGCTCATCGGCGGGCTGGGGGTGGGTTTTTCATTGCGGGCGGCGCTGGATCACCCGCACGTCGGGTCGGTTGTGGTGGTGGAGCGCGAGCCGGCGGTGATCGCGTGGAACCGCACCGGCCCGCTGTGCGAGGTGCACGGTGCGGCACTGGAGGATCACCGGGTGTCGTTGGTGGAGGCGGATCTGGTTTCGTGGCTGAGTTCTTCGCGAGAAACGTTCGACGCGCTCTGCCTCGACATCGACAACGGTCCCGAGTGGACGGTGACGGAGGGCAACGCCCCGTTGTACGGCGAGTCCGGAGTGGACGGTCTGGCCCGCCTGCTGCGCCCGGGCGGCGTCTTGGCGGTCTGGAGCGCCGGCGCTTCTCCTGCGTTCACGGATCGGTTGCAGGGGCGCTTCGCTGACGTACGGGTGGTCGAGGTCCCGGTACCGCGCGGGGAACCGGACGTGCTGTGGTTCGCCCGTTGCTGAGCGCGGCCGTCTCGGAGAACGCGGCTTGGTGTGACGTCTTCTGCCGCATCAGCGGCGTTTCCGGCGCCTTCGGTCCGCGCGCGTGACGGCGCACGCGCGCACGCCGCAGTTCTATCCCGACACGGTCACCTTGTCGCTCGACGCCACCGCCGCCGACATCTTGCCCTTCCTGGACGCTTCGGCCGGCTGCTCCGTGAAGGACAGCTTCGCGTCCCTCGACCTGCCGGGCTTCGAGGTGCTGTTCTCAGCGAC
The DNA here is from genome assembly GCF_040639695.1 of Amycolatopsis sp. NPDC023774. Lineage (NCBI taxonomy): Bacteria > Bacillati > Actinomycetota > Actinomycetes > Pseudonocardiales > Pseudonocardiaceae > Amycolatopsis > Amycolatopsis sp. NPDC023774. Next base: position 190,412 of record NZ_JBFAAJ010000004.1, on the reverse strand, counting down.
CTGGTTGCATTTCCCGGTGCTGTCGTCGCCGGGGTGGCCTTGGCTGCGGCACCGGACCCGTCCCTCGTCCACCTCGACGGCCCGACCATCGCCCACCGCGGTGCGGCCGCGGTCGGCCTGTGGAACTTCACCGGCGACGACTGGGCCGCGCGGTCGCCGCCGCGTTCCCGGCCTGCCGATCGTCGGCTACGAACACGGCGACGAGCTGGCCTCGGCCCTCGCCTCCGGCGCCACCCCGCTCGGGGAGCTGCGCGTCTGGCTCGCGACCTGCCAAAATGGACCGCATGACGCGTGAAGTGCACCTGAGCGGCGACGCCGAGGCCGACAAGCTGCTGAGCGAAGACCCGGTCGCGCTGCTCGTCGGCATGCTCCTCGACCAGCAGATCTCGATGGAGGTCGCCTTCCTCGGCCCACGCAAGATCGCCGACCGCATGGGCGGCTTCGACGTGCGGCGCATCGCGGAGGCCGATACGGACGAGTTCGTCGAGAAGTGTGTGACGCCCCCGGCGATCCACCGCTACGGCGGGTCTATGGCACGTCGGGTGCAGGCGTTGTGTCAGTTCCTGGTGGAGCACTATGACGGCAACGCCGAGGCGATCTGGACTGAGGGGCGGCCCAAGCCCGATGGTGCTGAGGTGCTCAAGCGGCTGAAGGCGCTGCCTGGGTATGGGGAGCAGAAGGCGAAGATTTTTCTTGCGCTGCTGGGTAAGCAGTATGGCGTGCAGCCCAAGGGGTGGCGCGAGGCGGCGGGTGCGTATGGGGATCGTGGATCGCGGCGGTCTATCGCTGATGTGGTGAACGCGAAGACGTTGGCGGAGGTTCGGGCGTTCAAGAAGGCTGCGAAGGCTGAGGCGGCGGCGAAGAAGTAGGTCTTCGTCCGGGCCGCGGCTTCCGTCACCCCCTCGACGGGCCGGGATGCCGACACCGAGGCGGCAACGCGCGGCGGCGGTTGATCACGGGCTCCCCGATCGTGAAGTTCTTCGGGCCGCCCTGGCGCGACCGCGGACGAGCCGAGCACCCGCACGCCACACCGCGACGAGCACACCCGCGGCGAAGCACCCGCGATGTCCCGTTGATCGGGATCCGCCCAACGGCGGCTATCCGCGACGGCCCCGGAGTCGGAAGGATCTTCGCCGGGGCTGCGGTCGTGGTCCCCCAGGGAGGAAAAATCATGGTGTTGAGGCGAGTGCTGGTTGTCGCGGCTGCGGCGTGCCTGGTGGGCACGACAGGCGTCGCCACGGCTCAGGCGGATCCGCAGGGCGGCTTCACCTACTCGTCGGAGGCGGGGGCGCACGCGTTCGTCGGCAGCGCCTCGTGGGATGCGGACCAGCTGAGCGTCTGGGAGTACGACGGCGCCGTGAAGGTCGACGCCGACGGCGGCTGGGACTGGGCCCGCCTCGAGCTCAGCGCGCCGGCCGGCCAGGAATTGCACGTAGGCACCTACACCGGCGCCCGGTTCCGGGGCCAGACCGAGCCGCAGCTGACGACCGCGGGCTTCGCCGCCTTCCGCGGCACGCAGGCCGACGGCACCCAGGCGTGCGACGACGTCGCCGGCGACGCCACCGCCGACTTCACCGTCGCCGACCTGGCCCGGGCAGCCGACGGCACCCTCACTGATCTCGACACGACCTTTGTCTTGCACTGCTCCGGCCCGGCCGGCCCCGCCACGACCGGCGAGGCCCACTTCCACGGCTAGCGCACCGCGCGCACCGCGAACACCAGCCGGTCGCGCCCACCGAGGTGCGCGGTCACCGTCTGCGCCGTCGCCGAGTGGAAGCCCGCGTCCGTGGCCAGAGCCGCAGCTTCTGCCTCCGAACCGGGGATCCGCAGATCGTGAGCCATCACCTCGGACATCGAGCCGCACGGGTTGAACCGGGCCGACGAAGAGATGCTGAACGCCACGACCCCACCCGGCCGCAGCACTCGCGCCCAATCGGCCAGCGCGGTAACCCCGAGGAAGTGCAGAGCCGACGCGCACACCACCGCGTCGGCGGTCCCGTCGGCACAAGGCAGCGGCACAGCCGGCCCCACCTGCCAGGAAATCACCCCGGCCGGGTCCAGCTTGGGAGCCTTCGCGCGGGCCAGCGCCACCATGCGCTCGGAGATGTCCACCCCCAGCACCGAGCCGGGTGACAACCGCAGCGAAGCGAACGCCGCGGCGCCCGTGCCGGTGGCCACGTCGAGCAGCAAGCCGGGGCGGGAAGGCAAGAAGGAGACCAAGGTGTCCGCCACCAGCGGGTGGAAGAGATCGTCGTCGTACTCGGCGGCCATTTCGTCGAAGATCGAGCTCACGAAGCCCTACGGTAGTGGCCCTGACCAGCGAATTTCAGCTCAACCGACGGCGGCCCGCGAAGCCGAGGTCGGCGCGGTGGTACCAGGCGAGCTCGCGGTCGCCCTCAAGCCAGCAGAGCAGTACGTCGTCGCCGTCCAACGATGCCGGGAAGTCGACCAGCAGGGGCGCGAAGCCCTTCAGCTCGGCGCCCGTGCGCTGGACGGTGGTCATCAGCTCGTCGAGACGGGCCTGCGCGGCCTTCCACTCCGGCAGGCCGCCGAGGTCGGTGTCGCGGCCGCCCGGGCGCAGCGACGCGGCGAGCTCGGCGGCGTCGGCGCGCACCCGGACGAGTTCGGCGAGGACCGGGAGCAGCCGGGAGAGCTCGGCGCGCGCCTCGGCCACGGTGAACAGACCCATGTGACGATGTTCTCACTGCGGCCCGAACCGACTCACCGCCCAGGTCCCCGTCGCGCCACCGTCGTCGCCAGACCCGTGCCCACCAGCAGAAACCCGGCGGCCAGCAGCGCGCCGGAGAACAGCCACGACGTCAACCCGAACGACAGCCCGCCGTGCGGGAGACCGTTCAACAGGTCGAACCCCCATTCCGGCGTCGCCGGCGCGATCGCGCCGGGCAGCACGCCCCACACGAGCCCGCCGAGCAGCGGTCCCGAGGACGACCACGCGCCCAGCGGCCGCCACGCCCAGTAACAGGATCGCGCCGGCCGCTATCAGGGCGATGCCGAGCGCGTCGCGGCGCGCGGCGAAGGCCTCCATCACGATCACCTGCTGCCGGTAGCCCCCAGCCGCGAGCAGGCCCAGCGCCACGGGTGTGAGGACGAGGCCCAGCAGCCCGCTGAACACCCGGCCAAGGCCCGGCTCGGCTGCGGTGGTTGGTAGGCGGGTGGTTGAAAGGTGGTGTACGGGTCGGAGTACGACACAGCGTGACCTCCCGAGTGGCTGGTTCCCGAAGGGATGGTCACGGACCTCACCCGGTTCCGTCACCGGCGGACGTGTGGTGCGTGCCCACCCGTCGGAGCCCCGCGCGAGGGGTGGAGACTTGATACCGACCACTTCTGGAACCATCCCGCTCCGGCAAGCAGTACGCTTGTACCGCTACCGATGAGTCGAAGAAGTAACGCGAAGATCCGCGGAAGGAGCACCGCTGCTCATGGCCAAGATCAAGGTCCAGGGCACCGTCGTCGAGCTCGACGGCGATGAGATGACCCGCATCATCTGGCAGTTCATCAAGGACAAGCTGATCCACCCGTACCTGGACGTGAACCTGGACTACTACGACCTGGGCATCGAGGAGCGGGACCGCACCGACGACCAGATCACCATCGACTCCGCCAACGCCATCAAGAAGCACGGCGTCGGCGTCAAGTGCGCCACGATCACGCCCGACGAGGCGCGCGTGGAGGAGTTCGGCCTCAAGAAGATGTGGCGGAGCCCCAACGGCACCATCCGCAACATCCTCGGCGGCGTGGTCTTCCGCGAGCCGATCATCATGCAGAACGTGCCGCGCCTGGTACCGGGCTGGACCAAGCCGATCATCATCGGCCGCCACGCCCACGGCGACCAGTACAAGGCCACCGACTTCAAGGTCCCCGGCCCCGGCACGGTCACCATGACCTACACCCCGGCCGACGGATCCGAGCCGATGGAGTTCGAGGTCACCAACTTCCCCGAGGGCGGCGGCGTCGCCATGGGGATGTACAACTACCGCAAGTCGATCGAAGACTTCGCGCGCGCGTCGCTGCAGTACGGCCTCGACCGCGGCTACCCGGTCTACCTCTCCACCAAGAACACGATCCTCAAGGCCTACGACGGCATGTTCAAGGACGTGTTCCAGGAGATCTTCGAGGCGGAGTACAAGGCCGACTTCGACGCCAAGGGCCTCACCTACGAGCACCGCCTCATCGACGACATGGTCGCCGCGGCGCTCAAGTGGGAGGGTGGCTACGTCTGGGCCACCAAGAACTACGACGGTGACGTGCAGTCCGACACCGTGGCCCAGGGCTTCGGCTCGCTCGGCCTGATGACGTCGGTGCTGCGCACGCCGGACGGCAAGACCGTCGAGGCCGAGGCCGCCCACGGCACGGTCACCCGCCACTACCGCCAGCACCAGCAGGGCAAGCCGACCTCCACGAACCCGATCGCGTCGATCTACGCGTGGACCCGGGGCCTGGAGCACCGCGGCAAGCTCGACTCCAACTCGGAGCTCATCGGCTTCGCGAACAAGCTGGAGCGCGTGGTCATCGACACCGTCGAAGGCGGCAAGATGACGAAGGACCTGGCGCTGCTCGTCGGCAAGGACCAGGCGTGGCAGACCACCGAGGAGTTCCTCGGGACGCTCGACGAGAACCTGGCCAAGAAGATCGCCCAGGGCTGATTCGAAGGCCGCACCGGCTACCGGCTGACCTGCCTTTCCCGCCATCGCGAAGGGGCACCTCGGAGGAGTCTTCCGAGGTGCCCCTTCGCGATGACTACCGGTTGTCACCAGATGGTGACGCGGTTGGCGCCTCCGGGTGGTCTGCGCGGCCGGACCTGTCGGGCGGACGTTCTCCGTGTCTACCCTGGTAGAGCCCAATTTCTGGCGACTGAGGTTCGTGGAGACTGAGGAGCGGCCGTGATCCTGGGGTTGATCCCGAAGAAGACCCTGATCATCATCGGTGCGATCGTTGCCGTGATCGTGATCTACGTCCTCAACCAAAAGGGCCAGGCCGATGCCCAGGGTTCCCCGACCGGGTGCAAGGTCGCGGTGACCGCCGACGTGCTCAACGCGCGCGAAACCCCGGACGGCAACGGGAAGATCGTCGGCAAGTACCTCAACGGTGCTCAGTTCGACGCGCTTCCGGTGCAGCAGAACGGGTTCCGAAAGGTCTCCGACGGCAAGTGGGTGGCGAGCAGCTTCGTGAAGCCGCTCGAGGGCTCGAAGTGCTGAGTGGTTTTCGGCGCTGACCGGCTCGAAAGGCCAGACGCCCGCGAAGTCCAGCGCCACCGTGAGCACGCTGGCCAGCGCCGCGATCAGCGCCGGCGTGCGCGCCTTGCGCCGGTCGCGTTTCGCCGCGGCCCGCGCTGGTCCTCGACGGTGTAGTGCCGCGCGCGGCTGAGCGCCGTGAGGTCCGCGATGTGGTCGGGGTGCTCGTGGATGATCACGACCGCGTCGAGCTCGCCGGCGCTCACATGCGAGAAGAAGCCGGCCGTACGAGATCGAGCACTTTACGTGGCGGTTTCCTTGCGAGAGAAGGAATGCCGCGCACGCGTGGCCGGGTTCGGGCCAGGCACCGCAGCTGCCGAGCACGGTGAGTCCCGCCATGCGCGCAGTCTGGCACAGGATTGTCGGGCCCGGCGGGTAGCGTGCGCGGGGTGCTGACCGTCTCCACCGTGAATGTCAACGGCCTGCGGGCCGCCGTGAAGAAGGGCTTCGTCGAGTGGCTCGCCACCACGAAGGCCGACGTCGTCGCCTGCCAGGAGGTGCGGGCCGAGGCCGCGCAGCTGCCCGCGCACGTCGTCGAACCCGAGGGGTGGTTCGCCGCCCACGCGCCCTCGGTTGTGAAGGGGCGAAACGGCGTCTCGCTCTACAGCCGCATAGAGCCCGACGAGGTGCGCGTGGGCTTCGGCGAGCCCGAGTTCGAGGACAGCGGGCGCTACCTCGAGATGCACCTGCCGGGCGTCGTCGTGGCGAGCCTGTATCTGCCGAGCGGCGACGTCGGCACCGAGCGTCAGGACGAGAAGGAGCGCTTCATGGCGGCCTTCCTGCCCTACCTCGGCGAGCTGCGCGCGAAGTCCGCCGCGGCCGGCCGCGAGGTCGTCGTCGTGGGCGACTGGAACATCGCCTACGACACCGTCGACCTGAAGAACTGGAAGGGCAACCACAAGAACTCGGGCTTCCTGCCGGAAGAACGCGCCTGGCTCGGCCGCGTCTACGAAGAAGCCGGCTATGCCGACGTGCAACGCCGCCTCCACGACGGCCCGGGCCCGTACACCTGGTGGTCCTACCGCGGCCAGGCCTTCGACAACGACTCCGGCTGGCGCATCGACTGCCAGCTCGCCACGCCGGCCCTGGCCGACGCCGTGCAGTCGGTCGTCGTCGAGCGCGCCGCCACCTACGCCGAACGCTGGTCCGACCACGCCCCGGTCACGGCGACGTACGACGTCCCATTCCCCCGCTGACCGCCGGCCGAAGCGCGGCACAGCCCCGGCGCCGGTTGTGCCGCCGCCGGGGCTGATTTCCTTGGTGTGCGGTCCTGCCTGGGTGTGGGGCGCCGCGTGGTTTCCGGTGGCGGCGCGGTGTCGAATGCGGGTGGCGGTGGGATGCGTTTGGTTGTGGTCGGGTCGCTGAGCGTTCGGTAATGGCTCGGTGCGTGGCGGGCTCGCTCACCGCGTGGGGGTTGCTGCATGGTGTGCGGCCCTGTCGGGGTGTGGGGGCACCGCGTGGTTTGCGGCCCCGGCGCGGTGTCGAACGCTGGTGGCGGTGGGGGGCGCACTTGGTTGTGCTCGGCTCGCCCCGCGCGTGCGGTAATGGCTCGGTGCGTGGCGCGCTCGATCGCCCGCGGGTTGCTGCTCGGTGTCGAACGCGGGTGACGGTGGGGCGCGCTTGGTTGTGCCTGGGTCGCTGCGCGCGCGGTAAGAGCTCGTACGTGACGCACTCGCTCACTGAGCGGCGAGTCGCGTCGAGGCCCGTCACGCGGGCCGTCGCGCGGCGCGCCGTGGGATGGGCGCGGTTATGCGTTGCCCGCCGAATCAGGCAACGGGGTGCGGCGTGGTGGCCCAGCCGGACCACCGCCGCGCCGCCGGGGCTGATTTCCTTACCTGCCAAGCACAAGGGCCCCTCGGCCGCCACCGAGGGGCCCTTGTGCCGGGCAACCTGCAACAGCCTCAGCAGCTGAGTTTGCCACCCGGGTCGACGCCCAGGATGCCGGTGATCTTCTGGTACGCCTCGATGCGGCTCTGGACCTGGCCGGGGTTGCCGCCGTTGCATTCGATGGAGCCGTTGATGCTGTGGATCGTCTCGCCGAAGCCGCGGCCGTTGACCATGGCGTGGTGCGGGGTCATGGTGCCGGGGCCGGACTGGGTGTTCCAGTACCAGAGGTCGGTTTTCCACGCGACGGCCGAGTCGTTCTGCACAAGGTTCGGGTTGTTCAGCAGGTCGATGCCGAGCGCGTCGCCCGCGGCTTTGTAGTTGAAGTTCCAGCTGAGCTGGATCGGGCCGCGCCCGTAGTACGCGGCGGTGCCCGCCGGGCAGCCGTACAACTGGCTGGTGTCGCAGTAGTGCGGGTAGTTCGCGGTGTTCTGCTCCACGATGTACACCAGGCCACCGGTTTCGTGGCTCACGTTCGCGAGGAACGCCGCCGCCTCCTGCTTCTTCACGGTGTCAGTGCCGGAATTCGCGAAGCCGGGGTACGCGCCGAGCGCGTCGGTCAGTCCACTGTAGCTGTAGAAAGAGTTCCGCCCGGGGAACATCTGGTTGAACTGCGACTCGCTGACGACGAAGCTCGCGGCCGGGGCCGCGTTGGCAACGGTGCCGGCCGGCACGAGCACCGTGATCGCGGCAGCGGCGGCCATCCCGACGGCGGTGAGGATCCTTCGGAGAGACATGGGCTCACTCCTTTGTTCGCCCTGATTTGGTCTATACCAAAAAGGTATAGACCAATAACCGGAGAAAAAACCAGGGTCCGGCTTCGGGTTCAGGTCAAAAAGACGCGATCAAACCAACGGAGTTGGTGAATAACTTGCTGTCCGTAGTTCGTCGCCGCCGAACGGGTGAACGCCTTTCACGTTTTGCTCGCGCCGCGCGACCGGAACCGGACCAACCCGACACTCATGGCAGTCGTTCGAGCGACCTCGGGCGCTCGAAAAACCGGCAATAGCGCCCTGACCACCAGTGACGCCGTCAGCCTGGGGGTGGCCACCCGCCCTCCCCGGACGGGCGCTAGTCTCGGCGCCCGAGTTGATCAGAACCGACAGGTCTTGACACGCTCGGTAGTTTTTTCACTGTATGACTCATCCTTACGGGTGAGAGATCTCGCCAGGAACATCACTTCGCGGGAGGCACTCCGGTGCGCAACCCAGGTCATCTCCTGTTGCGGTCCACGCTGCGCTCGGCTCGATCGGCGACGCTCGTCGTGCTGCCGGCCGTCCTGCTGCTCGCGGGCAGCGGCACGGCGCTCGCCGACGACGGCGTCGCCCGTGCGGAGACCCCTTCGGCGGGCTTCGGCATCCTCGGTCCGGTCGGGCTGGTCGCCGTGGCCCTGGGTATCGTCGGCATGGCCCTCGGCGTCCTGCGTCAGCGGCGCAAGGCGCGTGCGGCGACCGCGACGGCCCTGCCCGCCCCTGAGTCCGCCGACACCGAGGGGCCCACCCGGCCCCTCGCGCCGATCCAGCACCCCTGAGAAACGCCTCCGGGAACCCCGCCGAGCGCGCCAGGGAGACCTCCCTGTGACCCGCCTCTCCGGCTCCTGAAAGAATCGCCGACGTGTCCGACGAACAGAACGGGCGCCTGCGGGTGCTTTCCGGGATCCAGCCGACGGCCGACTCGTTCCACCTCGGCAACTACCTCGGCGCCCTGCGGCAGTGGGTGAAGCTGCAGGACACGCACGAGACCTTCTACTGCGTCGTCGACCTGCACGCCATCACGGTGGAGCAGGACCCGAAGGTGCTGCTGGAGCGCACGCGCCGGTCGGCCGCGCAGCTGCTCGCGATCGGCGTCGACCCTGACCGAAGTGCCCTGTTCGTTCAGAGCCACGTGCCCGAGCACGCGCAGCTCGGCTGGGTGCTCGAGTGCCAGACCGGCTTCGGCGAGGCCAGCCGGATGACGCAGTTCAAGGACAAGTCGGCCAAACAGGGCGCCGACCGCGCCAGTGTGGGCCTGTTCACATACCCGATCCTGCAGGCCGCCGACATCCTGCTCTACCAGGCCAACGCCGTGCCGGTGGGCGAGGACCAGCGCCAGCACCTGGAGCTCACGCGCAACCTCGCGCAGCGCTTCAACAACCGCCTCGGCAAGACGTTCACGGTGCCCGAGCCCTACATCGTCAAGGACACCGCGAAGATCTACGACCTGCAGGACCCGACGGCGAAGATGAGCAAGTCGGCGTCCGCCGCCAACGGTCTCGTCGAGCTGCTCGAAGACCCCAAGCGCTCGGCCAAGAAGATTCGCTCCGCCGTGACCGACACCGGTCGCGAGGTCAAGTTCGACGCGGAGAACAAAGCCGGCGTCTCCAACCTGCTGAGCATCTACTCGGCCCTCACCGAGCGCTCGATCGCCGACCTCGAAGCGGCGTACGAGGGCAAGGGCTACGGCGACCTGAAGAAGGACCTCGCCGAGGTGCTCGTCGAGTGGGTCACGCCGCTGCAGGTCAAAGTCCAGTCCTATATGGATGACGTCGCCGAGCTCGACAAGGTTCTCGCCCGCGGTGCGCAGCGTGCGCGGGAGGTGGCAGCGCCCACGCTCGCCACCGTGTACGAGCGGCTGGGCTTCCTGCCCGCCTCTCGCTGATCGATCTTTTGTCGGGGCACAAGAAGTGAAGACACGGCTGTCCATTTGGCGGTCCTGCGGCTGCTTGCCGGGTGCGGGGAGTCCACTCCGGACAGCCAGAAAGCCATGGCCGTGGCCGACGGCCAGACCACCCAGCGACCCGGCCACGAGGGCTCCGACTACCCGGATGCCGCGCCGCTCGAGGAGAAGCCGAACCCGCAGGCTGTGCGAGTCAGCGGCAAGCCGGTGATCGAGGCCTGCAACTTGCTGTCGCTGAACGACTTGAAGGACCTCGGCGTGAAGGTCGGCTCGCGGCCCGACCCGAACTCCGTCAACTTCGAGCGCGTCTACCTGGCGGGCGACGGCAAGGGTCCGATCGACACCTCGGCCATCACGTACTCCATGGGCGAAGGGCTGGCGCTCAACAAGTGCGCCTACGCCCCGGAGTCCACGGACGGCACGCTGCAGGAGAGCCTGGCGGTCGCGGTGTCGCAGCCCGCTTACGTGCCACCCGTCGCCGAGGCGGCCGCGGCGTTCGCGGGCGCACCGGCGAGCATCATCCTCGGCCCGGTGCACGCCTACTCGAAGCGCCGCCCGGTTCCGGCGCCCGACGCGTCGGGCCAGGCCACCGTGATCCTCGGCGACACCGTGGCGAGCTTCGACTTCGACCTCAAGGGCAACGGCAGCGCCGGCAAGCTGCAGGACATCGCCAAGCGCGTGATGCAGAACCTCGAGAAGCAGACCAACGCGCCGACCGGCCCGAGCACCGTCGACTACTCGAGCCCGGTGTTCTCGGAACCGGCCGCGCAGCCGTGGCCGCTGCTCACGGCCGACGTGGTGAGCCCTGCCATCGGCACCGACGCGTCGCCGCTGGTGTCCGAGACGCCGGGCACGGCGGTCGGCGACATCGCGTTCCCGCACGACCCGCAGCAGCGCAACTACGTGCAGCTCACCTGCGAGCGCGGCACCGGCGAGGACGACCCGCTCTCGCGCAAGGCCCGTTTCCTGACCGCCACGAGCTTCCTGTCCGCCGAGGCCGCCAAGGAACACGTCGACAACACCGCGGGCGCGCACGGCGGCCAGGCACCTTCGGCCGCGATCGGCGACGAGTCGCGGATCATGACCGACCCCATGTCGGTGAAAACCCAGGGCGTGCTGATCTTCCGCAAGGGCCGCTTCGCCTTCGAGCTGTACCTGATCGACCACGACGGGCACCCCAACGGCAGCACCCTCGCCGAGGCCAACAGCCTCCTGGTGCCCGCCAGGCAGAAGATCGCACAGGGTTTTCAGGGAACGTAGGTGCGGCTGATCGTCCTCAACGGACCGCCCGCCATCGGCAAGTCGACGCTGGCGGAGCGGTTCGCGGAAGACCACCCGCCGACGCTGAACCTCGACATCGACCGTGTCCGTTCACTTGTCGGGGGCTGGCGCACGCGGCCCCGAAACGGGCGGCTTGGCGGCGCGCGCGTTGGCCCTCGCGGCCGCTCGTGCGCACCTCACCGCGGGTCACGACGTGGTCGTCCCCCAGCTGTTCGGGCGTCCGGAGTTCCTTGTACAGCTGGCGGAACTGGCTCACGACGTCGGCGCTTCCTTTCACGAGCTGATGCTCATGGACACCCGCGAAAACGTCCTGGCCCGCTTCGCCGCACGCACGCCCGGACCGCACCACCACGGCACCTCCGCGGCCGACGCCGCCGCGTTCCACGACCGCCTCGAATCCCTCCTCACCGACCGGCCGTGGGCGCGCGTATCACGACGTCGGCCGGTCGCGTCGACGACGCCTACCGAGCGGTGGTCGCCGCTCTGGACTGACCCGCGGGTACCCGCTCGCGTTGCGGCTATCACCCACCGTGGTTAGCGTTTTACGGTGGCGAACAAGAATGGTGACCAGGAAAAGCTGCTGCCTCGGCTGCGGCGGAAGTACCCGTGGCTGGATCACCTGATCCGTGCCAATGAATCCTTCGGCGAGCATTACGGCAATCACTACGCCGCCGCGATCACGTACTTCAGCGTGCTTTCGGTGTTCCCGATCTTCATGGTGGCGTTCGCGATCGTGGGCATGGTCGTGGGCGACAACCCGGCGGTAATCGACCAGATCACCGCCGGCATCAAAAGCTCCGTGCCTGACGCGCTCCAGGGACTCGTGACGCAGATCGTCGACGCGGCGATCAAATCCGGAAGCGGCATCGGAATCTTCGGTCTGCTCCTGGCGCTCTACTCGGGCATCGGCTGGATGTCGAACCTGCGCGACGCGCTCACGGCACAGTGGGGCCAGGAGAAGAAACAACAGCCGATCGTGTCGACCACGATCAAGGACCTGCTGTCGCTCGTGGGGCTCGGCGTGGCACTGATCGTGTCGTTCGCGGTGACCGCCGCGGGCGGCGGGGTGGGGCAGTACCTGCTCGAACTCGTCGGCCTGGAGCACGAGACCTGGGCGGTATGGGTGCTGCGGGTGGCCACGATCATCCTCGGCTTGGCGGCCAACACGCTCGTGTTCGTGTGGGTCATCGCGCGGCTGCCGCGTGAGCACGTGGCCATGCGCAGCGCGGTGAAGGGCGCGATCGTCGCCGCGATCGGGTTCGTCATCCTGCAGCAGGTGGCGTCGATCTACCTGGCCAGCGTGACGAACTCCCCGGCCGCGGCGATCTTCGGGCCGATCATCGGTCTGCTCGTGTTCGCGAACCTCGTCTCGCGGTTCCTCCTCATGGTCACCGCGTGGACGGCGACCGCGAAGGAGAACCAGCGCAAGGTCGTGCGGCCGCCGGCGCCCGTGCTGCTGGAGCCGCGCGTGACCGTCCAGCGCGGGTTCGGCTTGGGCACGGCCGCGGGCGTGTTCAGCGTGGGTGCTCTGCTCGGTTGGATGGGACGACGGCGGGACTAGGCTTGATCTACTGCTCGGCCTGTTTCTTGCGCTGGTGGCCGACCACGAACCCGCCGATGATGATCAGGGCGACCACCAGCGTGAGGATCCAGCCCGTGGTACCGAATGGGTCTTTCGGCGAAGCGGCCGACGACGCGGCGCCGGCGGCGACGTTCGCCGGGGGAGCGGGCGGCGCCGTGGCCACGAGGGCCTCGTAGGCGATGCGACCGACGGGCTCGGCGTGGTCGGCTTCGAGCGCGAAGCCGTAGTCGAGCAGCTCGCCCGCCTGGTCGACGACCTTCGTCGGCCGCTGCTCCGCGCGCATCATCACCACGGCGAGGCGGCGGCCGTCCTTCTCCGCGGCGCCGACGTAGGTGTGGCGCGCGTCGTCGGTGAAGCCGGTCTTGCCGCCGAGGAAGCCGGGGTAGACGCCGAGGAGCTTGTTGTCGTTGTAGACCGGAATGGCAGGTTTGCCGCCCACTGCCGGAATCGTGTACGACTTCGTGGCCACCGCCTGCGCGATCTCCTGCTGCTTCATCGCGTAGTGGAAGATCAGGCTCAGGTCATAGGCCGAGGTCGACATCCCGGGCCCGTCGAGGCCCGACGGCGTCGCCGCGCGTGTGTCCGTGGCGCCGATGCGCTGGGCCAGCAGGTTCATCTTCGTGGTCGCGATGTCGACGCCGCCGAGCGCGGTCGCGAACGCGTGGGCGACGTCGTTGCCCGAATGCATCAGCAGGCCGTGGAGCAGCTGGTCGACGGTGTAGCTCGCACCCGCCACGATGCCGACGCAGGTGCACTCCTGCTCGACGTCCTCCTTCGTGGGCACCACGATCTGGTCGGGCCTCATCTCGCTGGTGACGACGAGCGCGAGCAACGTCTTGATGAGCGACGCCGGCCGCTCCCGTGCGTGCGGGTTCTTCGCCGCGATGACGTCGCCGGTGTCGAGGTCCTGTACCACCCATGACGCGGCCGTGTTGCCGTCCGGCGGGTTGAGCGCGCCGTCGGGCAGGATCATCCCGCAGCCGCCCATGCGCAGCCCCCCGACCGGCTCCACGGGTACCGGCAACGGCGGCGGGGTCGGCTGCCCGGGCGCCGGCTTCTCCGACGTGTCCACCGGCGCCGGCGGCGCGGCCTGGTCCTGACAGGGCTGGGCCTGGGCTACGGCTGCCGTCGGGCCGATTCCGCCGCCGAACAGCCCAATGGCCATCACCGCGACGAGGACCGGGAGCGACCGGGAGAAAACGCTGTGCACCCACGCAATCTAGCGTCGAGAGCCCGGTTGCATACTCAGGGACATGCGCATTTCGCGAGGTACCGCGGTCTTCCTGCTCTTGTTCGGCGTGTGGTCCTGGATCATCTGGATCACCTTCGCCAAGAACCTCTGGGCCAGCTCCCAGTCCTGGTCAGCCGATGGTTCCCCCACGGCGTACTTCATCGTGCACGCGGTGCTCACGGTGGTGTCCTTCGTGCTGGGCACGATCATCGGCGTCCTGGGCTGGCGAGCGCTGCGCTCCACCCGATCGAAGGAACGATCTTCGGACGACTCCTGATCCCGGGGCAGGGTGGCTCGGCGTCCGCCGGATACGGCCGCCAGCCGATATGACAGCGGAGCGCGAATGGAGTAAGGTCAACGCTCACGCGAGCCGCTCCAGCGTTGGCTCGCATTACCTGAATGGAATTCGTATGTCCGGCGGTTCCGAAACGGGTGGCAACTGATCGGTTGTTCCGATCGTGCATCCGAAAAAAACCCGGAGTCCGCACTCCGGGTTTTTTTATGCCCGTCAAGAATCCGGTGAATAGTCGGCGATGAATCCCATGTACTGAGACATTTTCGGGTTCGCCGCGGAGAACTCCACGATCACGTCCTTGCCCTGCCGGAGCCGCCGCAGTCCTTGCGCGCCCTGGTTTCGCACGACGAAGGCCGAGTCGCGTTTGACGTTGCGGAAGATCACCCGGTGCTCGAACTTGCTGATTTCCTTGCGGAACATCACGTCGAACGATTCCGGCTCGTTCCCCGACATCAGGTCCACCGAGTACTTCGGCCAGGTCCATTCCACGGTGACCACGTCGCCTTCCTGAACGACCGTGCCGAGATGGATGTAGATGTCCAGTTTCGGTTTCCCGTTCGCGGACGTGGACCAGATCGAAGTCGCGTTGGCGCGGGTCTTCTGGTCGATGTCTTCGGTTCCCGCGTGGAAAGCCTTGCACTGCACCAATCGGCGGTCCCGCTCGGTCATCGGCGTGGTGCCGTAGTAGACGAGATTCACGGACAGATAACGCGGGATGTTGTCGTTCGCCTCGTGGAGCACGAGCACGCGGCGGCAGAACGCGTCACCGTTGTCCTCAATGGTCACTTCCTGCATCCACTCCTGAACGGCGATGGGCTTGCGCGTGCGCACGGCGAGCGCGTCGGCGTACCTGTGCAGCAGCTCCTCGCTGTGCTGCACCTGGTTGCGAAGTTTGTGGGTGCCGGCGAAGGAGATCGCGCTGGCGATCACGAACAACCCGCCCGCGATGCTGGCGAACGTCGTGCGCAACCACTCCATGCCGAGCACCTCGCCGAGCAGGCCCACGCTGCCGAGCATGGCGACCGTCGCCGCGAACACCCGCAAGTAGCCATGTCGGAACACGAGTTCTTCGAGATCTGCGATGAACGGTGCCAAGTGTTGGGAAAGCACCTTCCGCAGTTCCGCACCAGCACTCATCTGTTCGTTCCCCGTCGCACGACCGTCCGAGTCATCGGTAACGGTTAAGAATAGCCCAGTCACGCAGGGTCGTGTTAGCGCCGAACAGGGGAGTTATGTCTGCTTTTCGCGAGGCGCAGAACGCGGAGAGGCCCCCACCCGGGCACAGGGTGGGGGCCTCTCGCAACGAAATTCTCAGACACGCTTGAACAAAAGTGCTCTCTTCACTTCCTGGATCGCCTTCGTCACCTGGATCCCTCGCGGGCAAGCGTCCGTGCAGTTGAACGTCGTGCGGCAGCGCCAGACGCCCTCGGAGTCGTTCAGGATGTCCAAGCGCTCCTCGGCCGCGTCGTCGCGGGAGTCGAAGATGAAGCGGTGCGCGTTGACGATCGCGGCCGGGCCGAAGTACGAGCCGTCGTTCCAGTAGACCGGGCAGGACGACGTGCAGCAGGCGCAGAGGATGCACTTGGTGGTGTCGTCGAAGCGGTCGCGGTCGGCCTGGGACTGGATGCGCTCGCGGGAGGGCTCGTGGCCGTAGTTGATGAGGTACGGCTTGACCGACCGGTAGGCCTCGAAGAACGGGTCCATGTCGACGTAGAGGTCCTTCAACGTCGTCAGGCCCTTGATCGGGGCGATGGTGATGACGGTCTTCTTGCCGCCCGTCTCCAGCAGGTCCTTCATGAGCACCTTGCAGGCCAGCCGGTTGATGCCGTTGATCTGCATGGCGTCGGAGCCGCACACGCCGTGGGCGCACGACCGGCGGAACGAGAACGTGCCGTCGATGTAGTCCTTGACGTAGAACAGCAGGTTCAGCAGCCGGTCGGTGCGCTGCGCCGGGACGTCGTAGGACTCCCAGTGCGGCTCGGTGTCGACCTCGGGGTTGAAGCGCAGGATCTTCAGCGTGACCGTGATCGGCGTGTGGTCCTGCGCGGCCGCGGGTGCTTCTTCGGTGGTTGCCGCAGTCATCAGTACTTCCGCTCCATCGGCTCGTAACGCGTGAAGGTCACCGGCTTGTAGTCGAGGCGGATGTCGGCCGAAAGGCCCTCACCCTGCTTGTACGCCATGGTGTGGCGCATGAAGTTCGTGTCGTCGCGGTTCGGGTAGTCCTCGCGGGCGTGGCCGCCGCGCGACTCCTTGCGCGCCAGGGCGCCCACGATCAGAACCTCGGCCAGCTCGAGCAGGAAACCCAGCTCGACGGCCTCGAGCAAGTCGGTGTTGTACCGCTTGCCCTTGTCCGACACGGTGATCCGCGTGTACCGCTCCTTCAGCGCCTGGATGTCGGTCAGCGCCTGCTTGAGCGTGTCCTCGGTGCGGTACACCGAGGCGTGCGAGTCCATCGTCTGCTGCATTTCCTTGCGGATGTCGGCGACGCGCTCGTCACCGTGCTCCGACAGCAGGCCGGCGATCTGGTCCTCGACGAGCTTGGTCGGCAGCTCCGGCAGCTCGACGTGCTCGTGCGCCAGCGCGTACTCCGCGGCCGCGATGCCGGCCCGGCGGCCGAACACGTTGATGTCCAGCAGCGAGTTGGTGCCCAGGCGGTTCGAGCCGTGCACCGAGACGCACGCGACCTCGCCGGCCGCGTACAGGCCCGGGATCACGTTCTCGTTGTCGCGCAGCGCTTCGCCGTGGACGTTGGTCGGGATGCCGCCCATCACGTAGTGGCAGGTGGGGAACACCGGCACGGGTTCCTTCACCGGGTCGACGCCGAGGTAGGTGCGCGAGAACTCGGTGATGTCCGGCAGCTTGGTCTCGAGGACCTCCACCGGCAGGTGCGTCACGTCGAGGACCACGTAGTCCTTGTTCGGGCCCATGCCGCGGCCCTGCAGCACCTCCTGGACCATCGAGCGGGCGACGATGTCGCGCGGCGCGAGGTCCTTGATGGTGGGGGCGTAGCGCTCCATGAACCGCTCACCGTCGGCGTTGCGCAGGATCCCGCCCTCGCCGCGGACGGCTTCGGAGATCAGGATGCCCAGGCCCGCGAGGCCGGTCGGGTGGAACTGGAAGAACTCCATGTCCTCCAGCGGCAGGCCCTTGCGGAAGATGATGCCGAGGCCGTCACCGGTGAGGGTGTGCGCGTTCGACGTCGTCTTGAAGATCTTGCCCGCGCCGCCGGTGGCGAACACGACGGACTTGGCCTGGAACACGTGCAGCTCGCCGGTGGCCAGCTCGTAGGCCACGACGCCCGACGCGACGGGGTTGCCGTTCTCGTCCTCGCTGGTCACCAGGTCGAGCACGTAGAACTCGTTGAAGAACTCCGTGCCGTACTTGACGCAGTTTTGGTACAGCGTCTGCAGGATCATGTGGCCGGTGCGGTCCGCGGCGTAGCAGGCGCGGCGCACGGCCGCCTTGCCGTGGTCACGGGTGTGGCCACCGAAGCGACGCTGGTCGATCTTGCCCTCGGGCGTGCGGTTGAACGGCAGGCCCATCTTCTCGAGGTCGAGGACCGCGTCGATGGCCTCCTTGGCCATGATCTCCGCGGCGTCCTGGTCGACGAGGTAGTCACCGCCCTTGACGGTGTCGAAGGTGTGCCACTCCCAGTTGTCCTCTTCGACGTTCGCCAGCGCGGCGCACATACCGCCCTGGGCCGCGCCGGTGTGGGACCTCGTGGGGTACAGCTTCGTGAGAACCGCGGTGCGGGCGCGCTGGCCGGCCTCGATGGCCGCGCGCATGCCGGCGCCGCCGGCGCCGACGATCACCACGTCGTACTTGTGGAACTGCATAGGGATTGCTCCGCTTATCAGGAATCGAGCACTGTGTGTGGTGGGCGCGCCTAGCTGGCGGGCATCTCGGGGTCGAACGTGAAGATCACCAGCGTGCCGACGGCCAGGATCAGGACCATCGAGACGTACAGCAGGATCTTCAGCCAGAACCGCGTGGAGTCCTTGCGGGCGTAGTCGTCGATGATCGTGCGCAGGCCGTTGCCACCGTGGATCTCGGCGAGCCACAGCATCGCGAGGTCCCAGAACTGCCAGAACGGCGAAGCCCAGCGACCGGCGACGAAGCCCCAGTTGATGCGGTGCACACCGCCGTCGAGGATGTTCATGATGAGCAGGTGGCCCAGCACCAGGATGATCAGCGCGAGGCCCGAGATGCGCATGAACAGCCAGCTGTAGAGCTCGAAGTTGCTGCGGCGGGCCGCCGGGCGCTTCGGAGTGCGCGGCGATTCGATGACGAGTGAGTCGGCCATGGTCAGTTACCCCCGAAGAGCATCTCGGCCGTGCGCTTCAGCATGAAGAACGCACCGGGAATCATCACGACGACCCACACGACGCCGATCACCCACAGCATCGTCTTCTGGAACTTCGGCCCCTTGGACCAGAAGTCGACCAGCATGACCCGGATGCCGTTGAGGGCGTGGAAGAGGACCGCGCCGACGAGACCGACTTCGAGCAGGTTCACGAGCGGCGTCTTGTACGTGTCGATCACCTGGTCGTAGGTGTTCGGCGACACGCGGACGAGCGCGGTGTCGAGCACGTGCACGAACAGGAAGAAGAATGTCAGCACGCCGGTGATGCGGTGCAGCACCCAGGACCACATGCCGGGGTCGCCCCGGTAGAAGGTCCCCTGCCGGCGTGAGGCACCCGCCCGATCGCTCGCTCCTGCCTCGGTGGCAGTGCTCGCCGTGGTGGACATCGGTGAACGGCCTCCAGCGTCATCTGTTGTGCCCGGCTGACCGGTGAGGTCCGCACCCGCTTCCGCGTCCTTCCACTGGGGACAACGCCGGCAGCGGTGCCGAGATCTAGGGCCATCGAGCGTGGATGAAAGGATGCTAGACCCGCCATCTGGACCCGGCTCACCTCCGGGTTCGTCTCTGTGATGGACCAGACACCCGGAGCGTCCCGCACCACTCGGACGTGTGGCCCCGGCCACGCGAGACGGGCGGTCCAGGGCGAATCCGACCTGCGGCTCCCGGCCCGGTCGATTCGATTCAGCAGCCGGTACCGCTTGCGGTGGCGGGTGAAAAACCAGCTGGGCCCGAATGGGTTTCGTGATGTCCGCAACGCCCGTTCGTTAAGGCCCTTCGCCGGGCGGTGGACGAAGATCGTCCGGACGGGTTCCAGCGCGTGGTGCCGCCGGGCCGCGGCACCCCGGGCCGTGACAGCTGGTGAGCACTTGCCTGATTCAGTGGATCACCGTAAGTACACGATCGGTCGCGAATCAGACCGCTGAGTAAACGTTTGTGTTACGTAGCGTGCCTTTCCTATGGCGGTTGTCTGGCGGTTGGGTACGGTCTGGCGGTTGAACTCGGCACTCACGGAAGACACGGGGGCCGGGTCGCTTCCACTTAGTCCGCTGGATCAGCGGGGAGGGAGACACACGTTGCGTCGCATGCGTGGAACCGCGCTGGCCGCCGCGACCATGGCCGGGGTCCTCACCTTGGCAGGGTGCGCGAAGGACACCGGCGGGGGCAGCAGCAACAACACCGCCGCGGCCGGTAGCTCGGGCTCGAGCTGCGTCACCGCGCCGAAGCCGCCCGCGGCTCCGGCAGCAGCCACGACCAGCAGCTCGTCCGGCGAGAAGGTGGACGGCAGCAAGCTCAAGGTCGGCCTGGCGTTCGACATCGGCGGCCGGGGTGACGCCTCGTTCAACGACGCGGCCGCGGCCGGCGTCGACAAGGCGAAGTCCGAGCTCGGCATCACGACCGTCAGCGAGAGCACGGCCAGCCCGAGCGAGAGTGAGTCGGCCAAGCAGCAGCGGCTCGAGCAGATGGCGTCGCAGGGCCTGAACCCGATCATCGCGGTCGGCTTCGCCTACGCGCCGTCGGTCGCCGCCGTCGCGCCGAAGCACCCGAACACCCGGTTCGCGATCGTCGACGACGACACCATCAAGCTCCCCAACGTGACGCCGCTGGTGTTCGCCGAGGAGCAGGGCTCGTTCCTGGCCGGCGTCGCCGCCGTCTACAAGAGCAAGAACTGCCACATCGGCTTCGTCGGTGGGGTGAACACGCCGCTGATCCAGAAGTTCGAGGCCGGCTACCTGCAGGGTGCGAGGGCCGCGTCGAACAAGGTCAAGATCGAGGACGAGTACCTGACGCCGGCCGGTGACTTCTCCGGTTTCCAGGACCCGGCCAAGGGCAACGTCAAGGCCGCTGCCGAGATCAACAACGGCGCGGACGTGATCTACCACGCCGCCGGTGCCTCCGGTAAGGGTGTGTTCGACGCCGCCAAGACGTCGGGCAAGGCGTTGGCCATCGGGGTCGACTCCGACCAGTACAACCAGGCCACGGTCGCCGCCGACAAGGACATCATCCTCACCTCGATGATGAAGCGCGTGGACGTCGCGGTGTTCGACTTCCTGCAGGCCGACGCGAAGGGTGACCTGAGCGTGCTGCCGCAGCGCTTCGATCTGAAGGTCGACGGCGTCGGCTATGCCACCTCCGGCGGCAAGGTCGACGACATCAAGGACGTGCTGGACGGGTACAAGGCCCAGATCATCTCGGGCGCCATCCAGGTTTCGGACAAGCCGACCAAGTAGTACCCGCCACGTGCCAGGGCTCGGAAGGATCTTCCTTCCGAGCCCTCACGCGTTTCGACAGAACTGGATCCCCCTCCATGAGCACTGCCGAGGCCGATGCCGTCCCAGACCGGGGCACGACGGCCGTCCAGCTGACCGGGATCACCAAGCGGTTCCCGGGTGTGGTCGCCAACTCCGACGTCAACCTCACCGTGGCAGCGGGCGAGGTGCACGCCCTCTGCGGCGAGAACGGCGCCGGCAAGTCGACCCTGATGAAGATCCTCTACGGGATGCAGCAGCCCGACGAGGGAACCATCGCGATCAACGGCACCGAGGTGAAGCTGCGCAACCCGCAGGACGCCATCCAGGCCGGGATCGGCATGGTGCACCAGCACTTCATGCTCGCCGACAACTTCACCGTGTCCGAGAACGTGTTCCTCGGCGCCGAGGCCCTGCACGGCATCGGCGGTGCAGCGCGTGCCCGGCTCAAGAAGCTCTCGGAGCAGACGGGCCTGCGCGCCGAGCCGGACGCGTTGCTGGAGGAGCTCGGCGTGGCCGACCGCCAGCGCGTGGAGATCGTGAAGGTCCTCTACCGCGGCGCGAAGATCATCATCCTCGACGAGCCCACCGCCGTGCTCGTGCCGCAGGAGGTCGACGCGCTGTTCACCACGGTCCGCGAGATGCAGGCCGACGGCTACACCTTCCTCTTCATCTCCCACAAGCTCGACGAGGTGCGCGCGATCGCCGACACCGTCACGGTGATCCGGCGCGGCACCACCGTCGGCACGGTCGACCCGAAGTCCATCACCAGCCGTCAGCTGGCGGAGATGATGGTGGGCTCCGAGCTGCCGAGCCCGGAGACGCGCGAGTCGACGGTGACCGACCGCGACGTGCTGCGCTTGACCGGCCTGAGCCTCACGGCAGAGAACTCGTCGCTGAAGCTGCTCGACGACATCGAGTTCACCGTGCACGCGGGTGAGGTGCTCGGCATCGCGGGCGTCGAGGGCAACGGCCAGACCGAGCTCGTCGAGACGCTCATGGGCATGCGCAAGGCCAGCGGCGGCCACATCGAGCTCCTCGAGGCCGACGGCAAAACCCACGACCTGGTCAAGCTGGGCACGCTCGCGCGGCGCGAGGCCGGCATCGGCTACATCGCCGAAGACCGCACGCGCCACAGCCTCCTGTTGACGCAACCGTTGTGGGCCAACCGGATCCTCGGCTACCAGACGCGCAAACCCGTCTCGAGTGGACAGTTGCTCGACATCGCCGGCGCGCGCCGCGACACCGAGCGCATCGTGCGGGAGTACGACGTGCGCACGCCGGGCATCGACGTGCCGGCCGCCGCGCTCTCGGGCGGCAACCAGCAGAAGCTGATCGTCGGGCGCGAGCTGTCGGGCAACCCCGTGCTGCTCATCGCTTCGCACCCGACGCGCGGTGTCGACGTCGGTGCGCAGGCCATGATCTGGGAACAGATCCGGCAGGCGCGCGCCGACGGCCTGGCGGTGCTGCTGATCTCCGCCGACCTCGACGAGCTGATCGGGCTCTCCGACACGATCCGCGTGATGCTGCGCGGGCGCCTGGTGAGCGAGGCGAACCCCGCAACGGTGACCCCGCAGGAACTCGGTTCCGCCATGACCGGTGCCGAAGAAGGTGAAGAAGCGTGATGACTTCGTGGCGCACGCGGCTGCTGCCGCCCCTGCTCGCGATCGTGTTCGCCGTGCTGCTCTCGGCGATCGCGCTCGTCATCTCCGGCGCCAACCCGCTGGAGGCGTACGGGACCATGGTGGGGCAGCTCTTCAAGGGCTCCACCGCCGTGGACACGGTGAACCTCGCGACGGTGTACTACCTGTCCGGGCTGGCGGTGGCCATCGGCTTCCAGATGAACCTGTTCAACATCGGCGTCGAGGGCCAGTACCGGTTCGCGGCCGTGGTCGCCGCGATCATCGGGGGCGCGCTGCAGCTGCCGCCGGTCCTCCACACCATCGTGATCCTGCTGGTGGCGGTCGCCTCGGGCGCGCTGTACGCGACGATTCCCGCGGTGCTGAAGGTGACCCGGGGCGTCAGTGAGGTCATCTCCACGATCATGCTGAACTCGATCGTCGCCGGCATCATCGCGTTCCTCGTCAACGCCGACCAGTTCGGTGTGCAGTCGGGCAACAACATCGGCACGCGCACGATCGCGCCGTCGGGTCGGATCCCGGGCATCCCGCTCGGCTCGGGTGTGCTGTTCGGGTTCTTCTTCATCGCCATCGTGATCGGCATCGCCTACTGGTTCATGCTCAACCGCACGCGGTTCGGCTTCGAGCTCAAGGCGAGCGGCGAGTCCTCGACGGCCGCGGCCGCCGGTGGCGTGAGCGCGAAGCGGATGACGCTGATCGCGATGCTGCTCTCCGGTGCGGTGGCGGGTCTCGTCGCCATGCCGGAGCTGCTCGGCCGCGACTACAGCTACGGCATCACGGCCACGCAGATGTACGGCTTCACCGGCATCGCCGTGGCGCTGCTGGGCCGCAACCACCCCGGCGGCATCGCGTTCGGCGCGCTGCTGTGGGCGTTCCTCGACACCTCGGCGGTGTCGCTGGAGCAGATCAACGTGTCCAAGGAGATCGCGACGATCATGCAGGGCATCATCGTGCTGTCGGTCGTCGTCGCGTACGAGATCGTGCGCCGCGCCGACCTCGCGGCCGAACAACGCAGGGTGGGCCGGGCGCTCGCCGGCAACGGACGCAAGGGTTCGTCTGTGGCAGAAGGCGGTGCGGTGTGAGCCAGGTGACGGAGTTCTCCATGCCGGGGCCCGCCTCCGGCATGCCCGAGCCGGTGGTGGAGCGGCGACGACGGGTCCCCGGCTGGGTGCGCGGCGTGATCTGGGCCGTGGTGGCGATCGCGGTGATGTCCACGGCTTCGTACGCGACGGGTGTTTCGGCGCTGACGTCGAGCAACACGGCGTCGACGGCGCTGCGGCTCGCGCTGCCGATCCTGCTGTGTGCGCTCGGCGGCCTGTGGTCCGAGCGCGCGGGCGTGGTCAACATCGGTCTCGAAGGCATGATGATCCTCGGGACGTTCGGTGCGGCCTGGGGGGCGTACTACGGCGGCGTGTGGGTCGGCCTGATCTCGGCCATCGCGTTCGGCGCCATCGGCGGCCTGCTGCACGCGGTCGCGACGGTGACCTTCAACGTCAACCACATCGTCTCCGGTGTGGCGATCAACTTGCTGGGGTTGGGCGTCGCGAAATATCTGGCGAACCTGATCTTCGAGCCGATCTCGGGAAACCCGCGGCAGTCGCCGCCGGTGCCGAAGTTCGACACGTACTCCGCGTCGGGCCTGTCCGACTGGCTCGGCACGCTGGAGAACGAGCAGCGCGTGGGGATCTCCGACGTCGCCGGCATCCTGCGTGGCCTGATCACCGGCGTCGCGCCGCTGACGATGATCGCGATCATCCTCGTGCCGGTCAGCTACTGGCTCCTGTGGCACACGCGGTTCGGCCTGCGGCTGCGCTCGTGCGGTGAGAACCCGGTGGCCGCGGAGTCGCTGGGCGTCAACGTGTACCGCTACAAGTACCTCGGCGTGCTGATCTCCGGTGGCTTCGCCGGCATGGGTGGCGCTTCGCTGGTGCTGCTCAAGGGCGGCGCGGACTACCTCGAGAACCAGACCAACGGCCGCGGCTACATCGGTCTGGCCGCCATGATCTTCGGCAACTGGCGACCGGGCGGCCTGCTCGGCGGTGCGGCGTTGTTCGGGTACGCGGACGGCCTGCAGCTCGCCGGCGGTGGCGAGGCGGTGCTCGCGCTGCTGTACGGCGCGGTGATCCTCGTGGCGATCATCGTGATCGTGCAGCTGTTCCGGAAGCGCTGGCTGTCGGCCGCGCTCGGCGTGATCGCCGCCGGGGCGCTGTACGCGATCTACTGGACCAACGACACGCTGCCGAGCGACCTGATCCCGTACACGGCGCACTTCGTGACGCTGATCGTGCTCGCGGTGGCGTCGCAACGGCTTCGTCCACCGAAGGCCGACGGTGCGCCTTACCGGCGTGGGGAGGGCGACTGATGACCTCGTTCGACTGGGACGCCCTGCGCGCGGCGGCGGTCACCGCTGCTGCTTCGGCCTATGCCCCTTACTCCGGCCTGCACGTCGGCGTCGCCGGTATTGTGGACGACGGCCGGATGGTGACGGGCTGCAACGTCGAGAACGCTTCGTACGGCTTGGGTTTGTGCGCTGAGTGCACGATGGCGGGCCAGCTGCGGTTGTCGGGCGGCGGCCGGCTGGTGGCCGTCGCCTGCCGCAGCGGCGCGGGTGAGCTGCTCATGCCGTGCGGGCGGTGCCGGCAGATCCTGTTCGAGCTGGGCGGATCCGCCTGTCTGGTCGACACTCCGCGAGGGATCCTGCCGATGTCCGACGTCCTGCCCGACGCCTTCGGCCCCGAGGACCTCCCGTGACTTTCGCGGCGGTCGACATCATCCGGGCCAAACGCGACGGCCGCGAGCTGTCCGACGCGCAGATCGACTGGGTGGTGGACGCCTACACGCGCGGTGTTGTCGCCGAAGAACAAATGGCCGCCCTGGCGATGGCCATCTTCCTGCGCGGGATGGCCCCTTCGGAGATCTCCCGCTGGACGGGCGCGATGATCGCGTCGGGCTCACGCTTGTCGCTCTCCGTCGGGCGCCCGACGGTGGACAAGCACTCGACGGGCGGTGTCGGCGACAAGATCACCTTGCCGCTGGCCCCGCTCGTCGCAGCTTGTGGTGCCGCCGTGCCGCAGCTGTCCGGCCGCGGCCTCGGCCACACGGGCGGGACTCTGGACAAACTGGAGTCCATCCCGGGCTGGCGCGCGGCGCTGTCGTTGGACGAGATCACGGCGCAGTTGTCTTCGGTGGGCGCGGTCGTGTGCGCGGCCACCGAGGGCTTGGCTCCGGCGGACAAGAAACTGTATGCCCTGCGGGATGTCACTTCGACCGTGGAGTCGATCCCGCTGATCGCCTCGTCGATCATGTCGAAGAAGATCGCCGAGGGCGCGTCGGGCCTCGTCCTGGACGTGAAGGCGGGCTCGGGCGCCTTCATGAAGACAGTGGCGGACGCTCGTTCGCTGGCCTCCACCCTCGTCTCCATCGGTGCGGCCCATGGCGTCGCGACGACGGCTCTGATCACGGACATGAACGTGCCGTTGGGCCGCGCGGTCGGCAACGCCGTGGAGGTCGCCGAGGCGGTCTCGGTCTTGCAGGGCGGCGGTCCTGCCGACGTGGTTTCCCTGACGGTCGCGCTGGCCCGCGAGATGCTCGCTTTGGCCGGTTTGTCCTCAGTGGACCCCGCGGCGGTGCTGGCTTCGGGCGAGGCGTACGAAACGTGGTCGCGCATGATCACCGCTCAGGGTGGTGATCCGTCGGCTCCGCTTCCTACGCCTGCGCATGTCCACGTGGTTCCCGCCCCCGCTTCCGGCGTCCTGTCTTCTCTGGACGCCTACGCGGTCGGCGTCGCCGCCTGGCGCCTCGGCGCGGGCCGGGCCCGCAAAGAAGACCCGGTGCAGGCGGCCGCGGGCGTGTTGTGCCTGGCCAAACCCGGTGACGCGGTTTCTGCGGGCGACCCGCTGCTGGAACTGCACACCGACACGCCCGCCGCGGTGGCCGGCGCGCTGGCGGCTTTGGAGGGTGCGTTCTCGGTGTCGGACACGGCTCCGGCTGTGGGGCCGATCGTCCTGGAGACCATCCGCTCCTGACTCGCGCCGAGTTGTTGACACCATCCTTGAGTGGTGGACGACTCGGCCCCGATCGCCTTGGCCACCGATTTTGTCCACCTTTGCGGTGATCGAGTAAGAGGTCTCAGGCAGGCCGACATTGGCGCGTCGGGCGGGAAGGCACGCCATGCTCGCCGCGGTCCCGGACTCCGCGTGCGGTGCCAACGTCCGCCCGGCCGCGGGCGAGGTGTCGGCGACTGTGCGCCGCCGCACCGAACTCACCGAGGGCCCCCGCTCGGCCCGGCGGCCCGCGGTGACGGCACTTCACCTCGTCGCCCTTGTCCGTGCGGGTGCGCTCTTCGACCACGGCCGGCTCGTCGAGCGGCGGGGAGCGGCGGCGGTCTCGTGAGCACGCCATCCCACCCGACCGACCGCGCGGGTCAGTGGCTCGCCGACACCTTGACCGCGCTGCGACGCGGCCGGCGACTGGTCGCCGAACTGCCGGCCTCCCGACCCGGCCGACGAGCATTCATCGACATCAGCCCGCTCAGCACCGCAGCGGATACCGAAGCCCGCAGCCAATGCTGGAAACGAGCCGACCACGCCGCACCTTCACACTCCAGCTGGGACTACGCCGCTGGCCGCCTCGACAGCTTCGACCACGAAGTCGGAGCGATCCTGATCAAGACCGCGACCGTGGTCGGTGAACCGGACCTGGCCTCCACCCTCGAAGCCTGGCACCTGTACCCCGACCAGTTCCGCTATCCCCGGCACACCGAAGACCCGCAGTAGCCGCCCAAGCCGAAGACCGCACAGCAACTCGTCCACGCGTCTTGACTGGTTCTCGACGCCGCCTGCGGAGAGCGGGGTTTTGTCCCAGCCCTGAACACAAGAGTGTCCCGCAGGAAGCCTGCGGGACGCGTTCGTCAGGTGGTTCAGACGACGAAAGCCCCCGCCGAGGCGGGGGCTTTCGTCAAGAGCACTAGACCTCACTCACCAGCAGCATCTTCCGGCTCGGACCCGTTCTTCGCCTTCGGGTCCACCGCCTTCGGGGACCGGCCGTTGCGCGAGCTACGCCGCGGCTGCCGCGGCGCCGGAGCCGGCGGCGCGATCTGCTGCACGGCCGGACCGCCACCCAGCATCAGCTCGGCAAAGGTGGCCATGGCCTCGTCCAGCTGGCCACCGATCCGGCGCACGGACTCGTCGTTCGAGCGGCGCACCAGGGAGTCGACGGAGTCGGTGTCAGGCTGCTTGGCCAGCGTGCCCTCGACCTTGGAGAGGCCGGACTTGATGGAGCCGTCCAGGTCGCCCAGCTGAGAGACGAAGCCGTCTTCGACCTTGTCCAGGCGGTTGCCCAGGTCGTCGAGGCGCTGGGTGACCGTGTCGAGGCGGTTGACCAGACCTTCGAGGCGCTCGGAGGCGTCGACCATCTCGCCGGTCTCGGTGATGGCGGTGCGGAGAGCGTCGGCGGTGCTGTCGAAGCGTTCGCGAGTGGCGCGGTCGAGTTCGTCGACGCGGGTGCGCAGCTCGTGGTCGGCCGTCTCGATGCGTTCGCGCAGGCTCGCGTCCGCGCTCTCGATGCGTTCGCGCAAAGTGGCCTCCGCGAGCTCGATGCGCTCGCGCACCGGGCCCTGCGT
Organism: Amycolatopsis sp. NPDC023774; assembly: GCF_040639695.1. Lineage (NCBI taxonomy): Bacteria > Bacillati > Actinomycetota > Actinomycetes > Pseudonocardiales > Pseudonocardiaceae > Amycolatopsis > Amycolatopsis sp. NPDC023774. The sequence goes on along the minus strand of NZ_JBFAAJ010000004.1, from coordinate 162,363 downwards.
GGTCTGCGGGATCGAGTCGAGCTTCGCGTCCTGCTTGTCCAGGTGACCGCCCAGCTCGTCGAGCCGGCGGTGGATGTTCTGCAGCTTGTCCTCGAGCCCGTCCATCCGGCCGGCGACGCCCTCGAAGCGCGCGGCGACGCCGTCGAGCCGGCCGTCGAGCTGCGCGAACGGCTTGGCCAGCTTGTCGACGATGCTCTCGACCGCGTGGGTGAGCGCGGCGATCGCGTTGTCCTGGGCCTCCAGGCGCGTCATGGCCTCGTCGAGGCGCTCCGCGATCACACCGACCTCGGTGCGGTCGGGCATCTCGGACAGCCGCTTGCGCACGGCGCCCAGCGAGTCGACCGGGGCGAGGCGGGCGTAGATGTCGTCCAGCGCGTCGAAGATCTGCTGCTGTTCGCTCTCGCGCACTTCGGCCGCGCGCACCAGCATGTTGCGCATCCGGTCGAAGGACGGAGCGGCAATGTGGTTGTCAGTGGTCACTGCTGTGTCCTTCGTCGGCGGGGAATGGAAGGGACGTGGCCCGAAGCTTATCCAGTGAAAAATTGCTGTGCGTGTGGGCCCCGCCAAGACGGGATAACGGCGGCGTTACCCGGATGGCCGATTCCTTCCTTGATCGTCAAAGCTGAGGGTTGCCTCGACGCGCGGAGTTACCGCCATGTAGGGGAATGACAACGAGACTACCGTTGGTGCATGTCAGACGTAACCCCGCTCGACGCAGCGACCCTGCTCCGAGCCCCCAAGGTCCTGCTGCACGACCACCTGGACGGCGGCCTTCGTCCGGCCACCGTCGTCGAGCTCGCGGAAGCGACGGGCTACGACGCCCTGCCGACCACCGACGTCGAGGCCCTCGGCCGCTGGTTCCGCGAAGCCGCCGACTCCGGCTCGCTCGTGTCCTATCTCGAGATGTTCGCCCACACCTGCGGCGTGATGCAAACCGAGGAAGCGCTGGTCAGGGTCGCGGCCGAGGCGGTGGAAGACCTCGCGGCCGACGGCGTCGTCTACGCCGAGCTGCGCTACGCGCCCGAATTGTTCGTCGAACGCGGGCTGTCACTCGATGCGGTGGTCGAAGCGGTCCAGACCGGTCTCGACGAGGGAACACAGCGCGTGGCCGCGGCGGGCGGCGCGATCAAGGTGCGCACGTTGCTATGCGCGATGCGCCAGCACGCGCGCGCCCTCGAGATCGCCGAACTGGCCGTGCGCCACCGCGACGCCGGCGTGGCGGGCTTCGACATCGCCGGCCCCGAGGACGGCTTTCCGCCCACCCGAAATCTCGACGCATTCGAATATCTGCGTTCGAACAACGCGCATTTCACGATTCACGCGGGTGAGGCATTCGGTTTGCCGTCCATTTGGGAGGCCATCCAGTATTGCGGCGCCGAACGGCTCGGCCACGGCGTGCGGATCGTCGAGGACATCAAGACCGATTCGGACGGAACGGTCCACCTTGGACGGTTGGCGAGCTACGTTCGGGACCGCCGCATACCCCTGGAGATCTGCCCGACGTCGAACGTGCAGACGGGCACCGTCTCGTCGTTCGCCGAGCACCCGATCGCCCAGCTCGCCCGGCTGCACTTCCGGGTCACGGTGAACACCGACAACCGGCTGATGAGCGGATGCACGATGACCAGTGAATTCACCGCTCTGGCGACCACGTTCGGGTTCGGCCTTGATGATCTTCGCTGGTTCACGATCAATGCCATGAAATCCGCGTTCCTCGATTTCGACGCCCGGTTGTCGCTGATCAACGACGTGATCAAGCCCGGGTACGCCGCTCTGGCCTGACCGTCGACGCTCCCGGACGCGGCCGCCGGCAAGGCGGTTGCGTCCGTTAGCATGCCCAACTAAAGTTCAGAATGTAGGAACTAATTCTCAATATGTGAGACGGTGGGAAAAGATGTCGCAGGTCGCGGCCGGGGAATCGATACGCGAGGAGTCCAGTTCTCGACGGTGGCTCATCCTCGCGCACGGCCTCGCCGCGCAGACCGCGAGCTGTTCCTTCCTCTACGGGCTGCCCTTCCTGGTCCCTGCGATGCGCGCCGCCGACGATCTGACGCTCGCCGAGGCCGGCACCGTCGTCGCCGCGCCGAGCATCGGCCTGCTGCTCACCCTGATCGTGTGGGGCGCGGCTGCGGACCGTTACGGAGAGCGCTTGATCATGGCCCTCGGACTGGGTGCTTCAGGGTTACTCCTGGTGTATGCCGCGCTGTGGCATCACTCGGTCGGGCTGCTCTTCGGCGTGTTTCTTGTAGCCGGAGCGTGCACGGCTTCGGTCAACGCGGCGAGCGGCCGGGTCGTGATGGGCTGGTTCTCGAAGTCCGAGCGCGGCATGGCGATGGGCATCCGGCAGACGGCGCAACCGCTGGGTGTCGGCGTGGCCGCGCTGGGCCTGCCGCCGCTGGCCGCGCGCTGGGGTTTCCAGGCCGCGATGCTGCTGCCGGCCGTGCTGGCGATCCTGATCGCACTGCTGGTCGTGGTGTTCGTGGCCGACCCGCCGCGGCCGCCGCGCCCCGCGCGCGGTGCCGAGAAGCCGCCTTCGCCGTACCGCAAGCCGTGGCTGTGGCGCGTGCACGGCGCGAGCGCGCTGCTGGTCGTGCCGCAGTTCACGGTCTCGACGTTCGCGCCGGTGTACCTCGTGTCGCAGCAACACTGGAGCCCGTCGGGGGCCGGTGTGTTCCTCGCGGTGGCCCAGGTGCTCGGCGCGGCGGGCCGGCTGGGGTCGGGCTACTGGTCCGACCGCGTCGGCAGCCGGCTGCGCCCGATGCGGCAGCTCGCGGTGGCCGGCGTGGTCGTGATGCTGCTCGTGGCCCTCGGCGACGCGACGTGGCTATGGCTCGTGCTGGTCGCGCTGGTCCTCGCCGCGATCATCACGGTCGCCGACAACGGCCTCGGCTTCACCGCGTCCGCCGAGCTCGCCGGCGTCGCCTGGTCGGGCCGCGCGATGGCCACCCAGAACACCGCGCAGAACATCGCCGGGGCCCTCACTCCACCGCTGCTCGGCCTGCTGATCGGGGACAGCCGGTTCGCGCTGGCATTCTGCGTGGTGGCTGTCTTTCCGGCGCTGGCGATTGCGGTGGTGCCGGTTCGCGCGGAATCCGAAGCGCACCGCTGAGCGGGACGCGGTCCGAATCGTTGCCCGGCTCACCCGGCCCGGAAAGACGCCGATGGCCGCACCCTGGATCCGAGTGCGGCCGCCGGCAGTTCACTCCAAGAGGTTCAGACCACCGTCAGGCGGTTCTCGAACGACTCCACCAGCTTGCGCCATGCGCTCTGCTCGGTGTCGAACGGCGCGCTCGGCTCGAGGCGGGTCGGGTCCGGGCGCAGCACGAAGGAGACCAGCCAGCCGAGGCTTTCGTTCTGCGACAGGGCCGTCTCGACGGAGTCGTCCTCGGCCCAGTCGGCGGCGTCGGTGATGAGCTCGACCGCCAGCTCCAGCTGGTTGGGGTCGATGGACTCGACGCCCGCGGCGATGTCGTCGTCGAGGCCGGTGAGTACGTAGGTGTTCTCGGCGTCGACCTCGACCTCGAGCTCGCCGGCCTTGGCCTTCTCGAGCACGTCGTCCCAAGTGGACACGTCGGCGAGGTCGGTGTCGGCCACGTCCTTGCCGTCCTTGAGGGCGGCGAGCAGGGCCTTCTCGGAGGAGAAGACGTCGATCTCGCCTTCGCTGCCGAGGAAGATCGGCTTGTCGTCGAGGTAGCAGCGCAGCGTGTAGTACTCGGCGCCGGCCGTGACGATCTTGATCGGGTCGATGCCGACCTCACCCCAGAAACCGACCGGCTCGTCGTCCTCCTCCTCGTCGGAGTCGGGCGCGTCGACGGCTTCGAGGTCCTCCGGCTGGGCAGCCTCGGCCTCGGCCGACTCCTCGTGGAACGCCGCCAGCTCCTCGGCCGTCTGCTCCAGCACGGCGGCGTCGACCTCGGGCACGGTCACGAGGTTGTCGATCGCGTCGAGCACGATGTCCCACTTCTCGGACACGGCCTTGGACAGGTCGTTCCACAGGGCCTCGCCCTCGCGGCCGGTGAACGGCAGCCGGCCCTGCTCCAGGAGCGAGAAGCCCTCGTAGGCGTCGAGGACCTCGTGCACCTCCTCGAGCTCGCAGACGTCGGCGAGCGAACGGACGATGCCGACGATCTCCGCGAGCTCCGCGATCGTCCACGAGTCGGGCTCCTCGGCGACCAGTTCGGGCACGCCGACGAGGTCGTAGGAGTGGTCGTCGTCGGGGATCAGCTCGGGCACGTTCAGCGCCGGCACCGCGTCCCACGCCGGGTGGTCGAGCAGGTCGTGCTGGTCGGACGTACGCACGAAAGCGGCCAGGTGAGCGGCGTCGGGGAAGGCGTACAGGTCGTCCTCGTCGCCGAGGAACGCTTCCCACTCCTCGCCGTCCTCCCGCCACCGCGGAGCCCACAGGGTGACGACGTCGCCCTGCGGCAGCCCGAGCTCGATCGGGATGATGTCCTGTGCCATTCTGCGAACCCTCCGGAGTACCGCCCGTGTACGCGCGCCCGCCCGGAAGTATCCCCCGGTCGGTGCGCGGTACCGCGAAGCCTACGGGTTGGGGCAAGCAGCCGCGATCGCCCCTGGGGAACCGGCGGCCCGGGGATGGCACGATGGGCAGCGCGATGACACTCACAGACCTCCTGCCAGCGGATCCCGACGCCGACTCCCTGTTCGAAGCCTTCTCCACGTGGACGGCCGAGCGGGGCATCCAGCTGTACCCGGCCCAGGAGGAGGCGCTGATCGAGGTCGTCTCGGGCGCCAACGTGATCCTCTCGACGCCCACCGGCTCCGGGAAGAGCCTCGTGGCCGTCGGCGCCCACTTCACCGCGCTCGCCCACGGCCGCCGCAGCTACTACACCGCCCCGATCAAGGCCCTGGTCTCGGAGAAGTTCTTCCAGCTCATCGAGATCTTCGGCGCCGACAAGGTCGGCATGATGACCGGCGACTCCAGCGTGAACGCGGACGCGCCGATCATCTGCTGCACCGCGGAAATCTTGGCGAACATCGCGTTGCGCTTCGGTGCCGACGCGCCTGTGGGCCAGGTGATCGCCGACGAGTTCCACTTCTACTCCGAGCCCGACCGCGGCTGGGCGTGGCAGGTCCCGATCATCGAGCTGACCGGTGCACAGTTCGTGCTGATGTCGGCGACTTTGGGCGACGTCTCGTTCTTCCAGAAGGACCTCACGCGGCGCACGGGCCGCTCGACGGCGGTCGTCACGTCGGCGCAGCGGCCGGTGCCGCTGACCTTCCGCTACGCGCTCACGCCCATTCACGAGACCATGTCCGAGCTGCTCCACGGCGGCCAGGCGCCCGTGTACGTGGTGCACTTCTCCCAGGCCGCGGCCATCGAGCGGGCGCAGACGTTGATGAGCATCAATGTGACGACGAAGGCCGAAAAGGAAGCGATCGCCGACCTGATCGGCGACTTCCGCTTCTCCGCGGGCTTCGGCAAGACGCTCTCGCGGCTCGTGCGCCACGGCATCGGCGTGCACCACGCCGGCATGCTGCCGAAGTACCGGCGCCTGGTCGAGACGCTCGCGCAGTCCGGGCTGCTCAAGGTGATCTGCGGGACGGACACGCTCGGCGTCGGCATCAACGTGCCGATTCGCACGGTCGTGTTCTCCGCGCTGACCAAGTACGACGGCGTGCGCCAGCGCCACCTGAAGGCACGCGAGTTCCACCAGATCGCCGGCCGCGCGGGCCGCGCCGGGTACGACACCGACGGGTATGTGGTCGTCCAGGCGCCCGACCACGTCGTGGAGAACGCCAAGGCTCTCGAGAAGGCGGGCGACGACCCCAAGAAGAGGAAGAAGATCGTCCGGAAGAAGGCGCCGGAGGGGTTCGTCAACTGGACGGAGAGCACCTTCGACCGCCTGATCGCGGCCGACCCCGAGCCGTTGACCTCGAGCTTCCAGGTCAGCCACTCGATGCTGCTGAACGTGATCTCCCGGCCGGGCAACGCGTTCGACCACATGCGCCACCTGCTGGAGGACAACCATTCGGACCGCCCGACGCAGCGCAAGCTGATCCTGCGCGCGATCGCCATTTACCGGGCGTTGCTCGCCGCGGGTGTCGTGGAGCGACTGTCCACTCCGGACGCCGATGGCCGGATCGTGCGGCTGACGGTGGATCTGCAGTTCGACTTCGCGCTGAACCAGCCGTTGTCGCCGTTCGCCTTGGCGGCGGTGGAGCTGCTGGATGTGGAATCGCCTTCGTACGCGCTTGATGTCGTGACCATTGTGGAATCCACCGTGGACGACCCACGGCCCGTGCTGTCGCAGCAGCAGTTCAAGGCCCGCGGCGAGGCCGTGCAGGCGATGAAGGCCGAGGGCATCGAGTACGACGAGCGCATGGAGCTGCTCGAGGCAGTGACGTACCCCAAGCCGCTGGAGGAGCTGCTGTCCGCGGCGTACGCCAGCTACCGCCAGGGCCACCCGTGGGTCGCGGACTACGAGCTGTCCCCGAAGTCCGTGGTGCGCGACATGTACGAGCGCGCGATGAACTTCGTGGAGTACATCGGCTACTACCAGCTGGCGCGCTCCGAGGGTCTGGTGCTGCGCTACCTGGCGGACACGTACGACGCGCTGCGCCACACCGTCCCGGACGAGGCGAAGACCGAGGCGCTGCAGGACCTCATCGAGTGGCTGGGCGAGCTCGTTCGCCAGGTCGACTCCAGTCTGCTGGACGAGTGGGAGGCCCTGCGGCACCCTTCTTCCGCCGACGGCCCGGTCTCCCAGCGTCCGCCCGCCGAACCCCCCGCCGTCACGCGCAACGAACGTGCCTTCCGCGTCCTGGTGCGCAACGAGCTCTTCCGCCGCGTCGAGCTCGCCGCCCGTCGCAACTACGACGCTCTGGGCGAGCTCGACGCCGCCGCCGGCTGGGACGCCGACGCCTGGGAAGACGCGATCGAGGACTACTTCGACGAGCACGACACCCTGGGCATCGGACCGGACGCCCGCGGGCCCGCGTTGCTGCTCATCGAGCAGGAACCCGATGTGTGGCGCGTCCGCCAGATCTTCGACGACCCCGCGGGCGACCACGACTGGGGCATCAGCGCGGAGGTCGATCTGCGCGCCTCGGACGAGGTCGGCTCGGCCGTCGTGCGCATCGTGGACGTCAATCAACTCTGACGACGCGCGTCCGTTTGAGTGAGGTTTGCCTGAGTGGCCATGGTGTCCTCCGGCGCGCCCTAGCGTTGACCGGGCCGAGAAGGAGGAGGGAACCATGGTGGAGGACAAGAACGACAGCGGTGGTGACGTGGAGGCGAAGCCGGCGAGCGGCGGGGACGTGGAGGCGAAGCCGGCGAGCGGCGGGGACGTGGAGGCGAAGCCGGCGAGCGGCGGCGACGTCGAGGCCAAGCCCGCCAGCGGTGGGGACGTCGAGTGACGACCGGCGGTAGCGTCAGGCCACGGCCAGGCGCTGCCGCCGCCCGCTGAGCAGGACGATGAGCATCACCAGCGACAGCGCGGGCGACGGGTAGCCCACCACCAGACCCACAGTGGTGTCGAGAACCGGCGCGACGACCGCCGCCACGAACACCCACGTGGGCGCCGTCGCGGGTTTGGTGGCGGGGGACCACGGCGTGCGGGGCCACGGCTTCGCCACGGAAATCCACGCCTGCACGGCCAGCCCGCCCGCCATGAGTCTCGCGCCGGCGGCCTGTTGCCACGTCGGGGTGGCCGTCGCGGCGGCGTGCTCCAGGGCTGGCGAGAGCAGGAAGATCCCGGCGTGCAGCTGCACCAGTGTGAGCCCGAACTTCACCAGCACCCACCAGTGCCGGAAGAATCCCCAGGCCGTCGCGCCGGCCAGCACCAACCCGGTGAACGCGGCGGCGTTCGCCATGGGCGCCAGCAACGCCGTGTCCAGGTGCCGCGCCATGTTCATCGCGGCGGCGCGCGTGGCCCGGTCGCCCTGGAGCGCCACGAGCGTCAGCGTCATGAGCCCGAACGCCTGGCTCATCCACGCGATCGACGACACCGCGTGCAGCCACACCACCGCCTGCCGCCACCGCGGCGAGACCCTGGTCACGGCAGTAACAATCGCCTGGACACCACCGCGGGCACATCCGGTGAACACCCTGAGATCACCCCGAGACGAACGCCGCCCGCGTGTCGAATCCGGCGCGCCACGGGGCCGATCGCGAATGCGACGGTCGCCTCCAGCAAGGCGGTGCGCTCCAGGCCGCCCGCGGCCGGCGGAGTGTGGCCGACGTCCCGGATGAGCTCCGGCACCGCGTCTCCGGAGCGCCGCACAACGGCACCGCGAGCGGTCACCTACGACTGGTGGCGGCGTCGTCCGCCAGGTTTCCCCGGAGCGAGGTCGAACGCCTTCACGGCGGTGCAAGCCGAAGGCACTGTTGCGGCGCGTGGACTTGCACCGGCTGCGTCATCTCCCGAGACGCCGGCGACTTCAGCCGGGGACAGGAGATCGTGTTCGCTAGCCGGCGTCGGACGCGCGGCAGGATCGGCGCGGCTTGAGCGCGGGCAAGAGCCCAGGCTCTTTGACTCTCGCGTTTGCCGCAACACCCCCGGGTCGGTGCCGCGGTGAGCTGCGGAGCGCCTTGGCGGGAGCACTGGGAAGGTCCTGTCCGAGACAGCCCGCCCGCCGGCGCGAGGCGGTATGTGCTGGTGAGTTGCGGCGAAGGTCGATGACCTCGTCGCGCGCGGTACGTCAGGGTCAGGCATTCGGCCGATAACTGCCCCAACGGCGACATCGCCCGTTCGAGGCCGGTGATGCCTGAAGAGTTCGTCACAAACCCTGCCCCAGCCGGACACCCGGGTTACCGTCCCGGACGAAATCCGAGGAGGCGAGCCATGATCGACTGGGCCGGTTTTGTCCCCGCCGCGATCGTGGTGTCGCTCATTCCGGGCGCCAACCAGTTGCTCGGCCTGCGCAACGCCGCCCGCTACGGCGTCGGCCACGCCATGGCCGGCATCAGCGGCCGGTTCGCCGCGTTCGTGGTCCTGATCGCCCTCGTCGCGGCCGGGCTGGGGACGCTGCTGGCCGCGTCCGCCGAACTGCTCACGATCCTCAAGTGGGTCGGCGTCGCCTACCTGCTGTGGCTCGGCCTCAGCAGCATCCTGCGCGCCCGCCGCGAGATGAGCCAGGCGCAGGAACCGCCGAAGAGCAAGAACCTGCGAGCCGTAGTGGTCAACGAGTTCGCCGTCGCCATCAGCAACCCCAAGGCGCTGCTGCTGTTCGCCGCCCTCCTGCCGCAGTTCACCACGACCGGCAGCCCGGCGGCGCTCGCCGAGCTGGGCTCCGCCTACCTCGGGGTGGAACTCGTCGTCGGCCTCGCCTACGTGCTGGTCGGCCGGGCCATCGGCGTCGCCGGCGTCAAGGCCAGGACCCAGCGCAAGGTCGACGTCGGCTCCGGCATCTGCTTCGTCATCCTCGCCGGCGTGCTTGCCCTCGACAGTTCACTCTGACAGTGGCCGCCAGCCCGGGCAGCGGCACCGCAGCCGCCGCGGGATCAGCGCGGTCCCCAGCGGTGCTGCCTCACTTCGCGAAAGCGGGCGCGACTCGCGCTCGCTGGGCAGCGCCGACCTACGCGTCGAGCGGCGTGCTCGCGGTTGACCGCCTAGCCTGGCAGCGCCCGAGGACCTCGCCGCGCCGGAGCCGGCGGACTCGCCGTCGGCAGTTCACTCTGACAGCGGCCGCTTCTCCGCCAGCTCCAGCAACGGCACCGCAGCGGCAGCATCCGTGATCAGGGTCGACACCATGCCGGACCGCAGCACGGCGTCCACTGCGGCTGCCTTCGGCTCGCTGTAGCCGATCGCGATCACTTCCGGCACCGCGAGCAGCTCCTCCGTGCTGATCGCGAGCACGTGGTGCGCCAAGCCGGTCGACAGAACGTTTCCCGACGCGTCGAACAGCCGGGCCGCGACCTCGGCCGTCGCGCCGCGGGCGGCGATGGCGGCGCGCTCGGCTTCGTCCAGGGCGTCGTACACGGTGGACTCGCCGGGCTGCCAGGCGCCGATGCTCACCACGGCCTTCGTCAGCTTGCCGAACTGCCCGAAAGTCTCGGCGATGCCGGGCTGGTGGCGCAGGATCTCGGTCGTCCGGCGGTCGGGGAGGACGAGTGGGCCGAAGATCGGATAAGCGTCGCCGCCGGAGACCGAGGTCACGCGGCTCACGGTTTCGACGGAGCGCCCGCGCATGTCCATGCCGGCCTGCACGCCGCACAACTGCACGATCGGGCAGCGCGGAAGTGTTCTGATGGCCTCGGTCATCGCGTTGACCGACCGGGCCCACGACAGCCCGATGACGTCCGTCGGGCGGGCGATCTCCTCGAGGAGGTGGGCGGCGAGGGTGCCGACCTTCTGGCGCACGACCTCGCGCGGCTCCTTCGCCGCCGCTCGTTCGAGCACCAAAGCGCGGCGAAGCCCGTACGCGCGCCTGACCTCGTCGGACAGCTCCACGTCGAGTGGTGCGGGCAGGTCGAACTCCACCCTGACCAGGCCCGTCTCGCGGGCCGTCTCGAGCAGGCGCGCGACCTTGAACCGGCTCACGCCGAACTCCTCGGCGATCTCCAGCTTCGAGCGGCCCTGCACGTAGAAGCGGCGGGCCATGGTGGCCAGCTCCAAGCTCTCGGTCAGGAGTGGCCGGGCTTTCTTCCTGCTCATATGAGCACCATAGCGCAGGATCTCACTCAAAAGGTTGACGAAGCGCCTAGAAAACGCCTGTAATGCTTCCACCAATTAGCACCGCCACACGTTAATACCGCTCAGACGAGCGCCCAGGAAGGGGATGAGGCATGCGTGCCGCGATCGTGGACCGGCCCGGGGAAATCCGGGCCGGCGACGTTCCCGATCCGAAGCCCGGAGAGCGCCAGGTCGTCGTGCAGGTCGGCGCCTGCGGGATCTGCGGGACGGACCTGCACATCGCCGACGGGCATTTCCCGCCGACGCCGTACCCCATCGTTCCCGGCCACGAGTTCGCCGGCGAGATCGTCGAGCTCGGTGCCGACGTGCCGGGCGAGTGGAAGATCGGCGACCGTGTGGCCGTCGACCCGTCGCTGTACTGCGGCTACTGCACGCCGTGCCGCTCCGGCCACGGCAACCTCTGCGCCAACTGGAACGCGACCGGCGACACCGTCAACGGCGCGTTCGCCGAGTACGTCGCCGTGCCGGCCGACACCTGCCACAAGATGCCCGACTCGATGACGTGGGAGCAGGGCGCGCTCGTCGAACCCGTCTCGTGCGCGGTGCACGGCGTGCGCCGCATCGGCGTCGAGGCGGGCGAACGCTTCCTCGTCGTCGGCGCCGGCACGATGGGCCTGATCATGCAGCAGCTCCTGCAGCGCGCGGGCGCCCAAGTCACGGTCGTCGACCGCAACGCGAGCCGCCTGCCGCGCGCCACCGACCTCGGCGCCACCGCCGTGGCCGAGGACGTGTCCGCTTTGGACGGTGAGCTCTACGACGCGGCGGTCGACTGCACGGGCGCCGCGCCCGCCATCGAGTCGGCCTTCGACGCGGTGCGCCGCGGCGGCCGTCTGCTCGTGTTCGGCGTCGCTCCCGCCGAGGCCCGCGTCGCGCTCTCGCCCTTCCGCATCTACAACGACGAGATCACCATCGTCGGCTCCATGGCCGTGCTCAACAGCTACGCGAGCGCACTGGACCTCGTCGCCAAGGGCTTCATCGACACCGAAGCGCTGATCACTGATACCTTCGGGCTGGCGCAGTACCCCGACGCGCTGGCCAAGATGCGCAGCGGCTCCGGCCTCAAGATCCAGGTGCTCCCCGGAGGCGGCCGTGCGTAAACTCCTGTGCCTCCTTGCCGCGACAGCGTTGTTCGTCACGGGATGCGCCGGAGCCGGGTCGTTCGGCAACGGTGGGCGGACGCTCGTCATCGCGATCGTCTCGAATCCCCAGATGAAGGACGCCATCTCACTCTCGAGTGAGTTCGAGAAGGCGAACCCGGGCGTGCGCCTCAAGTTCGTCTCCCTGCCGGAGAACGAGGCGCGCGCGAAGATCACCGCGTCCACCGCCACCCAGGGCGGGGAGTTCGACGTGGTGATGATCAGCAACTACGAGGCCCCGCAGTGGGCGGCCAACGGCTGGCTCGAGAACCTCGAACCGCACCTGAAGGCCACCCCGGGCTACGACGAGAACGACTTCATCCCCAGCATCCGGCAGTCGCTGTCGTACGAGAACCAGATGTACGCGGTGCCGTTCTACGGGGAATCGTCCTTTGTGGTCTACCGCAAGGACCTGTTCCAGCAGGCCGGGATCACCATGCCGGCGCACCCCACGTGGCAGCAGATCGCGGACTACGCGGCGAAGCTCGACGACAAGAACGCCGGCATCGCGGGCATCTGCCTGCGCGGCAAGCCGGGCTGGGGCGAGAGCCTCGCGCCGTTCACCACTGTCGCCAACACCTTCGGCGCGCAGTGGTTCGACAAGGACTGGAACGCCAGGCTCACCAGCCCGGAGTTCACGCAGGCGGCCGACTTCTACGTGAACCTCGTGCGCGACCACGGTGAGGTCGGCGCCTCCAGCGCCGGGTTCTCCGAGTGCGGCACGCGCTACGCCCAGGGTCAGGTCGCGATGTGGTACGACGCCACGTCGATGACCGGCACCACCGAAGACCCCACCAGCAGCAAGGTCGTCGGCAAGAACGGCTACGCGCCGGCCCCGGTCGAGAAGACTCAGGCCAGCGGCTGGCTCTACACGTGGGCGCTCGGTATCCCGAAGGTCGCCAAAGACAAGGATGACGCCTGGAAGTTCATGGCGTGGATGACCGACAAGGCGTACGCGAAGAAGGTCGGCGAGACCTACGGGTGGAACCGCGTGCCGCCGGGCACCCGCCAGTCGACGTACGAGATTCCGCAGTACCGCGACGCGGCCAAGGCGTATGCCCAGCCGACGCTCGACGGGATCGCCGACGCCAACCAGCAGAAGGCCATGGTGAGCCCGGTGCCGTACCCGGGAATCCAGTTCGTGGGGATCCCGGAGTTCCAGGACCTCGGTACACGCGTCAGCCAGCAGTTGTCCGCGGCGATCGCGGGACAGACGTCCGTGGCTGATGCATTGGCGCAGTCACAGAAGTACGCCGCCACGGTCGGCAAGTCGTACCAGGAGGTGCAGGGATGAGTACCATCTCGGTCCCCGCCGGCACGGCGCCGGCCACCACTCGCCCGGCGACCACGAAGAAGAAGGCCACCGGCACGGCCGGCAAGCGGCGCCTGCCGCTGTTGCCCGCCTTGATCTTTGTGATCGCGGTGACGCAGATTCCCTTCCTGCTCACCATCTACTACTCGTTCCAGTCCTGGAACCTGGTGCGGCCGGGATCGTTGCACTTCGTCGGCTTGCAGAACTACGCCGACGTCGTCACCGACTCCACGTTCCTCGGTGCGCTGCTCAACACCGTCGTACTCACGGTGGTGTGCGTGTTCGTGTCGCTGCTGCTCGGGCTCGGCCTGGCGATCCTGCTGGACCGCAAGTTCGTCGGCCGCGGTTTCGTGCGGACGTTGCTGATCACGCCGTTCCTGATTCTGCCGGCGGCCGGCGCGCTGCTGTGGAAGACCACGATGTTCGACCCGACGTACGGCCTGCTGCACTTCGTGTTCGGCACCGACGTCGACTGGCTTTCGCAGTTCCCGCTCGCCGCGGTGATGGCGCAGGTCATCTGGCAGTGGACGCCGTTCATGATGCTGCTGACGCTCGCCGGCCTGCAGAGCCAGCCGAAGGACGTGCTCGAGGCCGCGTCGGTCGACGGCGCGGGCCGCCGGCGGACGTTCGTGTCGATCACGCTGCCGCACCTGTCACGGTTCCTGCAGCTCGCGACGCTGCTGGGCGCGATCTACATCGTGAACAGCTTCGACGCGATTTTCCTCATGACGCAGGGCGGTCCGGGCACGGCCAGCACCAACCTGCCGTTCTACATCTACCAGCGCGCGTTCGAGGGCTTCGACATCGGCCAGTCGTCGGCGATGGGTGTGGTGGTCGTGATCATCACGATGATCGTCGCGACGTTCGCCCTGCGCCTGATGTTCCGCGCGTTCTCCGTGGACGGAGGGGCGAAATGACCACGGCTGTTTCCGCAGTTCCCGGGCGCAAGCGCCGCTACGGGGCGGGCTCGCTCACCGTCGTCACGTGGGTCGTCGCGATCCTCTTCGTGTTCCCGCTGCCGTGGATGATCCTCACGGCGTTCAAGCGGGAGTCCGCCGCCTACACCGACCCGCCGAAGCTCTTCTTCAGCCCGACGTTCGACCAGATCTCCGGGGTTCTCAAGGGCGGCTTCCTGCCGTACCTGGCGAACTCGGCGTTCGTGACTGTGGTGTCCACGCTGTTGGTGCTGCTACTCGGCATCCCGGCTGCGTACGCGCTTTCGCTGGCGCCGGTGAAGAAGACGAAGAACGCGCTGAGCTTCTTCCTGTCCACCAAGATGCTGCCGATCGTCGCGGCCATCATCCCGCTGTACGTGATCTCCCAGAACACCAACCTGCTCGACACGGTGTGGGCGCTGATCATCCTGTACACGTCGATGAACCTGCCGCTCGCGATCTGGATGATGCGCTCGTTCTTCCTCGAGGTTCCCGGCGAGATGATCGAGGCGGCCCACATCGACGGCGCCAACCTCCCCACGCTGCTGCGCAGGATCATCATGCCGGTCGTCGCCCCGGGCGTCGCGGCGACGGCGCTGATCTGCGTGATCTTTTCGTGGACCGAGTTCTTCTACGCAGTGAACCTGACGGCTGCCCGCGCCGGCACGGTGCCGGTGTTTTTGGTCGGGTTCATCACGAGTGAAGGGTTGTACTGGGCGCAGCTGTCCGCAGCGGCGTTGCTGGCTTCGTTGCCGGTGATGATCGTCGGGTGGTTCGCGCAGAACCACCTGGTGCGAGGGTTGTCGATGGGAGCGGTGAAGTAGATTTTGCCTGGATGCCGTACTTCCCCCCAGCCGGATCGGGTGAGGGTGCTGTGGTCCTATGTCAGCACACCCGACAGGACCGCCGCGACCATGGGGCGCAAGGAAGACGCGTCCGGGGAGCGGTCGGCGAAGTGGAGGTGCCCGGCGCCCACCAGCGTCGGGGCAAGGGTGTCGACGTCGGCATCGAGGGCGAGGCGGCCGAGGGTGCGTTCGGCGGTGAGGTAGCGCGCGAGCATGCGGGCGGCGTCGGAGGCGAGGGGGATGCCGGTGCCCGGGCGGGCGGTGCGGAGGCGGGTGCGGAGTTCGTCGCGGAAGGTGATGAGGGCGACGATGGAGACGGCGACCGAGGTGAAGATCTGCTGCAGAGCGGCGCACACGTTGTCCACCACCGAGCCGGTGCCCGCCGCGTCCGTGAGGGTGTCGGCGAGGGCGTGGACCTGGGCGATGCGGTCGAGGACCAGCTCGGTCAGGAAGCCGTCGAAGTCGGTGAAGTGTTTGTGCAGCACGCCTTTCGCGCAGCCGGCTTCGTCGGTGACGGCGCGGCTCGTCAAGGCGCTCGGCCCGCCGCGGAGCAGGACGCGTTCGGCGGCGTCGAAGAGCTGGGTGCGTACGTCACGGAGGTGGACGCCGGTCGGCAAAGCAAACTCCGATAGCTAAGTGGGCGAGTGCCCACTAGAGTGGGCGCATGCCCACCTTGCCGGAGCAGCAAGGCGAGAAACGGCCCGAGCCGCACGAGCTGAGGAAGACAGCCGAGTCGTTCGGGATCGACGCCGGGCGCTACGACCGTGCGCGTCCGAGGTATCCCGACGAGTTGATCACCGAAGTGACCAACGGCGGCAAAGAGGTCCTCGACGTCGGCACCGGCACGGGCATCGTCGCGCGACAACTCGAAGACAAGGGCTGCCACGTGCTCGGCATAGAACCCGACGACCGCATGGCCGACTTCGCCCGAACCACCGGGATCGACGTCGAAGTCGCGACCTTCGAAGAGTGGGACCCGAAGAACCGCACCTTCGACATCCTCACCGCCGGCCAAGCCTGGCACTGGGTCGATCCCCGACGGGGGGCCGAGAAAGCAGCCCGAGTTCTCAGGAAGAACGGGACCTTCGCCGTCTTCTGGCATCTCTTCCTGCCACCCGACGACATCGCCGAAGCCTTCGGCGAAGCGTTCCGCAAGGTAGCCCCGACCTTCCCCATCAAGGTCGACAGAACACCGAAAAGCGACGCCTACAAACCCATCATCGACAAAACCGAAGAAGCCCTGCTCGAAGCAGGCTTCCACAACTCACAACGGCGCTTCTACACCTGGCAGCAGAACTACACCCGCGCCGAGTACCTCGACCTGCTCCCCACCCAGGGCGGCCTCACCCGCGTGCCGAAACACCAGCAGGACGAAGTGCTGACCGCCGTGGGTACTGCCATCGACGCCCGCGGCGGCCAGTTCACCTGCGACTACACCACGGTGCTCTTCACCGCGGCCAACTGACTCACTCCTGCAGCGAAAGCGCCTGGCTCGGGCAGACGTTCACGGCCTCGCGGGCCTTGTCCACGAGCTCGCCCTGGGGCGTCTCGTTGAGCACGATCACCGTGCCGTCGTCCTCGCTCTGGTCGAACAGGGCGGGCTCGGTGAGCACGCACTGGCCGGCGCCGACGCACTTGCCGGTGTCCGCGATGATCTTCATGGTTTCCTCTTCCTTGCCCGTGGTGGGAGTGTGGTGATGTTTACCAGGTCACCGGCAGCCGGTAGAGCCCGTAGATCGACGCGTCTTCCTTGACCGGCAGGTCAGCCACGTCGACGGCCAGCCGCAGTGAGGGGATGCGCCGGAACAGGGTGTCGAACACGATCTGCAGCTCGGCGCGCGCGAGGTTCTGGCCGAGGCACTGGTGCGGCCCGAACCCGAACGCGACGTGGTGGCGCGCGCCGCGCGTGATGTCGAGCTTGTCGGGCTCGTCGAACACGGCCGGGTCCCAGTTGGCGGTGTACCCGAGCGCGAGCACACCTTCACCCGACCGAATGGTGACGCCGTCGAGCTCCACGTCCTCCACCGCCACGCGCGCGGTGGCCGTGTCGACGATCGTGAAATAGCGCAGCAGCTCTTCCACCGCGTCGAGCGTCTTGCCCGGGTCGGCCTTGATCGTCTCCAGCTGCGAGGGGTTCTGCAGCAGGCCGACGGTGCCGAGCGAGATCATGTTGGCCGTGGTCTCGTGGCCGGCGACGAGCAGCAGGAACGCCAAGCCCAGCACCCCGCCGTGCTCGTAGTTGCCTTCCTCGCGCAGCTTCACGATCTGCCGGCCGAGCAGGTCGTCGCCCGGGTCGGCTTCCTTCGTCGTGATGAGCTGGTCGAGGTAACCGCGCACGCGCTCGAACGCCGCGCGTCGCTCCTCGAAGCTCACCGTGCGCTTGAGGAGCTTCGCCGTGTTCTCCTGGAAGAAGTCGTGCTCGGAGTACGGCACGCCCAGCAGCTCGCAGATCACGAGCGACGGGACCGGCAGTGACAGTTTCTCGACCAGGTCCACGGGCTTCTCGGACACGAGGATCTCGTCGATGAGCCCGTCGACGATCTCCTGGATCCGCGGCCGCATCGCGTTCACCCGCTTCACCGTGAACTCGCCCAGCACCGACTTGCGCGCGGGGCCGTGCTCCGGCGCGTCCATCGTGATCATCGTGCGCTCGGCGTTGGTCTGGCGGAAGACGTTGCCGCCCTTGACCAGGATGGGGAAGTTCGGGTTGAAGCGGTCGGAGGAGAATCGGCGGTCGTTCAGCACCGTCCGCACGTCCTCGTGTCGCGAGACCACCCAGGCTTCTTTGCCGTCGGGGATCTTCACGCGCGTGATCGGCTGTTCCTCGCGGATCTGCGTGTACTCCTCGGGCGGTGCGAACGGGCACATTCGCGCCACCGGCAGTTCGAGGTACTCGGCCGTGCTCATCGCTCCTCCTTCACCGGGTCACGGGCAGTTCGTAGAGGCCGTAGATGAGCGCGTCGTCCTTGAACGGCAGGTCGTCGACGTCCTGGGCGAGCTTCAACGTCGGGATGCGCCGGAACAGCGTGTCGAAGACGATCTGCAGCTCCGTGCGCGCGAGGTTCTGGCCGAGGCACTGGTGCGGCCCGAACCCGAACGCCACGTGGTGGCGCGCCCCGCGTTCGATGTCGAACGCCGACGAGTCCTCGAACACCTCGGGGTCCCAGTTCGCCGCGTAGGTCATCACCACCACGCCGTCGCCGGCGGGAATGGTGACGCCGCCGATCTCGACGTCCTCCTTCGCCATGCGTGTGGTGTTGTCCACGATGGAGAAGTAGCGCAGCAGCTCCTCGACGGCGGTCAGCGTCTTGGTCGGGTCGGCCTTGATCAGCGCCAGCTGCTCCGGGTGCCGCAGGAACGCGACGGTGCCGAGCGAGATCATGTTCGCCGTGGTCTCGTGTCCGGCCGCGAGCAGCAGGAACGCGAGGCTGACGAGCTTCGCCCGGTCGTACGTGCCGTCTTCGCGACGCTTTGCGATCTGCCGGCTGATCAGGTCGTCACCAGGGTCGGCTTCCTTCTTCGCGATGAGCTCGCCCATGTACGCCTGCACGCGCTCGAACGCGGCGCGCCGGTCGTCCGCGGTGGTCGCGCGGTTGATCAGCTGTTTGGTGTTCTCCTGGAAGAAGTCGTGGTCTTCGTAGGGGACACCGAGCATTTCGCAGATCACAAGCGAGGGGACCGGCAGTGCGAGCTTTTCCACCAGGTCGACGGGTCCCTCGGCCTGCAGGATGTCGTCGATCAGGCTGTCGACGATCTCCTGGATCCGCGGCTTCAGCTCCGCGACGCGCTTGACGGTGAACTCCCCGAGCACCGCTTTGCGTTCCGGGCCGTGCTGCGGCGCGTCCATGGCCAGCATCGTGCGCTCGGCCTCGGTGCGGCGGATGACGTTGCCGCCCGGGACGAGCGTCGGGAAGTCGGGGTGGAGGCGGTCGGCGGAGAACCGCGGGTCGTTGAGCACAGCCCGCACGTCCTCGTGCCGCGAGACCGTCCAGGCTTGTTTGCCGTCCGGGATCTTCACCCGGTGCACCGGCGCCTCTTCGCGCGTGGCCGTGTACTCCTCCGGCGGCGCGAACGGGCACTTCCGGGCGACCGGGAGTTCCTCCATCGTGCTCATGCTTCCTCCCTCACCAGGTGACGGGCAGACAGTGGAGACCGAAGATCGCGGAGTCGTGCTTGAACGGCAGCTGGTCGACCGGGGCGGCGAGCTTCAGGGTCGGGATGCGGCGGAACAGCGTGTCGAACACGATCTGCAGCTCCATGCGCGCGAGGTTCTGGCCGAGGCACTGGTGCGCGCCGAAGCCGAACGCCACGTGCTTACGCCCGCCGCGGGTGATGTCGAGCTTCTCGGGCTCGGGGAAGGCGTCGCCGTCGAAGTTGGCGGCGTAGCTCAGGCCCAGCACGCCCTCGCCGGCCTTGACCGTGACGCCCGCGATCTCCACGTCCTCCGTGGCGACGCGGGTGGTCGCGAACTCGGCGATGGTGAAGTAGCGCAGCAGCTCCTCCACGGCGTCGAGTGTCTTGCCCGGGTCGGCCTTGATCGCCTCGAGCTGATCGGGGTTCTCCAGCAGCGCGACGGTGCCGAGCGAGATCATGTTGGCCGTGGTCTCGTGGCCGGCGATGAGCAGCAGGAAAGCGAGCGACACGAGGTCGTTGTGGTCGTACGTGCCTTCTTCGCGCCTCTTGGCGATCTGGCGGCCAAGCAGATCGTCAGCCGGAGTTTCTTCTTTGGTCGTCACCAGCTTGTCGAGGTAGTTCTCGAGCGCGAGGACGGATTCGAGCCGCTCGTCGGAGGAGATCTCGCGGCTGAGGATCTGCGAGCTGTGCTTCTGGAAGAAGTCGTGATCGGCGTACGGGACGCCGAGCTGCTCGCAGATCACGAGCGACGGAACCGGCAGCGACAGCGCCGAAACCAGGTCGGCGGGCTTGTCGCCGGCGAGGATGGCGTCGATGTGCTCGTCGACGATCTCCTGGATGCGCGGCTGAAGCGCCTTCATGCGCTTCACGGTGAACTCGCCGACGACCTCGCGGCGTGCGGGGCCGTGCTCCGGCGCGTCCATGTTGATCAGCGACGGGTTGAGCTTGCGTTCGCGCCGCGGGGCTCCATCGCGGAACAGGACCGGGAAGCCAGGGTTGAAGCGGTTGGAGCTGAACCTGGGGTCGTTCAGCATCGCGCGCACGTCCTCGTGCTTCGACAGCACCCAGGCGCGCTGCCCGGAATCGAGCTCGACGAGCTTCGCCCGCTCGTCCTCGAAACGCTTGTACTCCGGCGGCGGCGCGAACGGGCACGTGCGCGCCATCGGGAAGCTGGCGAGCTCGGGTTCGGCAACTTCTGGCATGGTGGGATCCCCTTTTGGTAGTTTTGAACCTTTACGCAATGTATGTGGAGGATTACATTCCGGTTCATCACCCACGTTACCCAAGCGGAGGATCTTCGTCCACTAGCAAAGGGGTGACGGGCTGTGGTCGCAGTGCATGGAGCGCGGTCCATGCGAGAATTTGCGCGCGTAACGAGTTCCCGGCGAGCGGAAGGTGGGCCATGAGTGTGGATCCCCAGGTCCCCTTGCGCGCGGACGCGCGGCGCAACCGCGACCAGATCATCGCCGCGGCGCGCACGATCTTCGCGGACTTCGGGCCCGAGGTGCCGATGGAGGAGATCGCGCGCGCGGCCGGCGTCGGCGTCGGCACGCTGTACCGGCGCTTTCCCGACCGTGAAGCGCTGATCCGGGCGGTGGCCGTCGACAACTTCTCGCGGGTGCTGGACGACGCGCGCGAGGCGGCCGAGCAGGAACCCACGGCTTGGCGCGCGCTGGTGCGGTTGCTGCACCAGTCCGTTGAGCTGCACCTTTCCGTGCAACTGGCGATGTTGTCGAAGAAGGCGCACGAGATCCTGAAGGAAGACCCGGCGATCGCGACGTTGCGCGAAGAGCTGCTGATCGAGCTGGAAGCGATGGTGCAGGGCGCGCAGAACGAGGGGACGTTGCGCCCGGACGTCGCCGAGGGTGACGTGGCCATGCTGTTCGCGCTGCTGCTGCGTCAGCTGGAGTCCCGTTCGCCGGAAATCGCTCGGATGTCCACCGCGCGCAGCATCGCGATCATGATCGACGGGCTGCAGGCCCGGCCGGGGACGCCGTTGCCGGGCCGGCCGCTGGGCCGGCACGACATCAACTGAACCGCGCCCGCGCGCGGGTTCACTCTTTGTGACGCTTCGGGGTGGCTGGGGTTGCGTTTCTGCGGCTGATCCCACAGTCGGACATCCCGCCAGGGAGGTGGACGTCTTTCCTGGTGAGAGCGACCGAGGGGAATGAATCACCAAAACGGTCGCTCTGCCGGGCGGAGAGGCTGCCCGGGATTCGAACAAGGGGAGAGTCCGACATGACCACACGCAAGACCATCAGCCGCGTTGTCGCCGCCGTCGCCGTCGCCGGGATCGCCGCCGGGGCAACGGCTCTGGCCGCGGGGACCGCGAGCGCCGCGCCTGCTTCGTCTGCCTCGTCTGTTCAGCCGTGCACGTCGAACCAGTTCACCTCGAAGCTCGTCTACGGCGGCGCGGGCGCGGGCAACCGCTACGGCGCCCTGCAGTTCACCGCCAACCCGGGCGAGCGCTGCTACCTGCCCGGCAACCTCGAGGTGGACCTCGTCGGCGCGCACAACGTGCTGATCGACAACACGGCCCCGGCCGACGCGCCCGCCGTGGCGCTCGTCGACGGTTCCTCGGCCTACGTGCCGCTGCACTGGACCGGCATCGAGCCCTACGCCCAGCAGCAGACGCCCAACGGGCTCACCGTCGTGGCGCCGTCCGACTCCAACCAGCACGGTGACTACATCAACCCGAACGTCACCGTGGACTGGACCCTCGGCGAGGTCGACGCCGACTCGGTCAGCCACACCATCGACGTCGGCGCGGTGACACAGGGGCTCGCGCCGACCGCGTGACGGGTCTTGTTTCGGGGCGGGCGGCACACCGGGGGGTGCCGCCCGCCCCTTTTGTTTCGGATTGTTCCGGCTCAGACGCCCAGCGGGTGCCAGACGGTCTTCGCCTCCAGGTACCGGCGCAGCCGCGAGAGGTCCGGCGTCGGTGTCCAGTCAGGTTCGGCGTCGGGAACCGTGAGCACGCGCTTGACCGTGCCCGCCGCCTCGCGCGCCAGAGTGATGCGGTCCTCCGGCGTGGCGCCTGTGGGGTCGAGAGCGTTGACGTCACCGTGGGAGGCCAGCCACGGGCCGAGTTCGGCCGCACGGCCGGTCAGCACGTTGGCGACGCCGCCCGGCAGATCGGACGTCGCCAGGACCTCCGACAGCGTGATCGCCGGCAACGGCCGCTCGGCGCTCGAGACGACGACGGCCGTGGAGCCACCGGCCAGTACCGGCGCCAGCACGCTCACCAGGCCGAGCAGCGACGACTCCTGCGGCGCGAGCACGCCGACCACACCCGTCGGCTCGGGCACGGTGAACGAGAAGTACGGCCCCGCAACGGGATTCGCCGCGCCGAGCACCGACGCGATCTTGTCCGTCCACCCGGCGTACCAGACCCAGCGGTCGATGGCGACGTCCACAAGGGACTCCGCCTGGCTCGGCGCGAGACCTTCCGACGCGGCGACCTCGCTCACGAACTGCTCGCGCCGGCCCTCCAGCATCTCGGCGACGCGGTAGAGCACCTGGCCGCGGTTGTAGGCTGTGGCGCCCGACCAGCCGGGAAACGCTTTGCGCGCCGCCACCACGGCGTCCCGCACGTCCTTGCGCGACGCGTGCGCCGCGTTGGCCAGGAACTTCCCCTGCGGGTCGGTGACGGGGTACACCCGGCCCGACTCCGAGCGGGGGAAGGCCCCGCCGATGTAGAGCTTGTACGTCTTCGCGACGGAAATACGAGTCTCAGACAGATTTGAATCAGACACTGAGGTAGGCCTCCAAGCCGGTGCGCCCGCCCTCGCGGCCGAACCCGGACTCCTGGTAGCCGCCGAACGGCGCGGCGGGGTCGAAGCGGTTGAACGTGTTGGCCCAGACGACGCCGGCCCGCAGCTTGTTCGCCATCCAGAGGATGCGCGAGCCCTTCTCGGTCCAAATGCCGGCCGACAGCCCGTACGGCGTGTTGTTGGCCTTTGCGACGGCCTCGTCCGGCGTGCGGAAGGTGAGCACTGACAGCACCGGCCCGAAGATCTCCTCGCGCGCGATCCGCATCGACTGGTGCACGTCCGAGAACACCGTGGGAGCGAAGAAGAACCCGCGATCGGGCACCGGGCACGGGCTGGTCCAGCGCTGCGCGCCCTCCGCGTCGCCCGATTCCACGAGCCCGCGGATCTTCGCCAGCTGCTCGGCGGAGTTGATGGCGCCGATGTCGGTGTTCTTGTCGAGCGGGTCGCCCATCCGCAGCGTCGAGACGCGGTAGCGCAGCTTTTCCAGGACTTCTTCGGCCACGGATTCCTGCACCAGCAGCCGAGAACCCGCGCAGCAGACGTGGCCCTGGTTGAAGAAGATCCCGTTGACGATCCCCTCCACGGCCTGGTCCAGCGGCGCGTCGTCGAACACGACGTTGGCCGCCTTGCCGCCCAGCTCCAGCGTGAGCTTCTTGCGGGTGCCCGCCACCGTGCGCTGGATCAGCTTGCCGACCTCGGTGGAACCCGTAAACGCGATCTTGTCGACGTCGCCGTGTTCCACCACCGCCGCGCCGATGTCCCCGGCGCCCGGCAGGATGTTCACGACCCCCGGCGGCAGTTCCGCCTGCTGGCAGATCTCGGCGAACACCAGCGCCGTGAGCGGCGTGGTCTCCGCAGGCTTGAGCACGACGGTGTTGCCGGTGGCCAGCGCGGGCGCGATCTTCCACGCCAGCATCAGCAGCGGGAAGTTCCAGGGGATCACCTGACCCGCGACACCCAGCGGCTTCGGGTTCGGGCCATAGCCCGCGTACTCCAGCTTGTCGGCCCAGCCGGCGTGGTAGAAGAAGTGCGCCGCGGCCGTGGGGACGTCGGAGTCGCGCGATTCCTTGATGGGCTTGCCGTTGTCGAGCGACTCCAGCACGGCCAGCTCGCGCGAGCGCTCCTGGATGAGCCGCGCGATGCGGAACAGGTACTTCGCCCGTTCGCTGCCGGGCATCCGCGACCAGACCGTCTCGTAGGCGGCGCGGGCCGCGCGCACGGCAGCGTCCACATCGGACACCGACGCGGTGCCGACCTCGGCGAGGATCTCCTCGGTGGCCGGATTCACCGTCTTGAGCGGCTCGCCCGAACCGTCGACGAACTCGCCGCCGATGAACGGCCGGTAGTGGTCCTTGAGGTTCGCGATCTCGCGCGACTCGGGCGCGGGGGCGTATTCGAAGATGCCCATGTCAGTCCACCGTCACGTAGTCGGGGCCGCTGTAGTGGCCGTCCACCTGGGTGCGCCGCTGCAGCAGCAGGTCATTGAGCAGGCTGGACGCGCCGAAGCGGAACAGGTCCGGGGTCAGCCACTGCTCGCCGGCCACCTCGTGCACGGCGACCAGGTACTTGATCGCGTCCTTCGCCGTGCGGATGCCGCCCGCGGGCTTCACACCGCGCAGCTCGCCGGTCTGCTCGTGCCAGTCGTGCACCGCCTGCAGCATCACGTGGGTCACCGGCAGCGTCGCGGCGGGAGAGACCTTGCCGGTGGACGTCTTGATGAAGTCACCACCCGCCAGCAGCGCGAGCCACGACGCGCGGCGGACGTTGTCGTAGGTCGCCAGCTCGCCGGTTTCCAGGATCACCTTCAGGTGCGCTTCGCCGCACGCCGCCTTGATCGCGCGGATCTCGTCGAAGACGTCCATGTAGCGGCCCTCGAGGAACGCGCCGCGGTCGATCACCATGTCGACCTCGTCGGCGCCGTACTCCACAGCGAGGCGCGTGTCGGCCAGCTTGACCTCACGGCTGGTGCGTCCGGACGGGAACCCGGTCGCGACGCTCGCCACGTGCACGGCACTGCCCTTGAGCGCGTCGACCGCGGCCTCGACCATGTCCGGGTACACGCACACGGCGGCCACCCGTGGGCAGTCCTGCCGCTCCGGGTCCGGGCGCAGGGCTTTCGCCGCGAGCCCGCGGACCTTGCCCCGCGTGTCCGCGCCTTCGAGCGTGGTCAGGTCGACCATGGAGATGGCGGTGTCGATCGCCCAGCGCTTGGCGTCTTTCTTGATGCTGCGTGTGCCCAAGGCCGCCGCTCGCTGTTCGACCCCGACCTGGTCGACGCCGGGCAGCCCGTGCAGGAACCGCCGCAGGCTCGCCTCGTCGCGAGTCACGTCCGCCAGCGGCGCCGGGGTGTCCGGCGCCGCGTTCGGGCTGGTGGTTGTGGTCATGCCTGTGAGTGTAGGTGGGCCACGTCCTGTGCCGGGTCACTCACGGAAATCTGTGGATTACGCCCGGGGAACGAAGGAGCAGTCGGCGGGAACTCGGTTCGCGTGATTCCGGCCTCCTCCAGCACAACGCGCGCAGCACCGGAGGCCGAGACCAAGCCGAACAGCAGGGGCGCGTAGCGCTGCGGCGGCCTGCGCGGTCAGGATTCGACCGCCAGGACCCCTCGCTGTGCCGAGTCATTGACAGGAATTCGGATCATGTGGTCGTGGAGCCGCTGAACGGCGGAGCGACGTAGCCGCGCCAGAACGGCACCGTGGCTTGGGGCGACCAGTCGGCCGGAAGTTCGGACGGGGTGCCCGCACGTGCCGCGGCCGGCGGGGAGGAACCGGTGTGCGTAGACAGGCACCAGCTTCGGCATGTCGACCAGGGCCAGGCGGGCCACGCTCAGGGCTGCCTCGAGCATCTCCGGACGGGTGCCCCAGTCCGGGCGTCAGTATCCGATCTTCTCGACGTCCCACAGCAGGTAGTCGACCGGCCAATCGAGCTGCTTGCGGAGTTCGACGGCGTCGCCGTCGCGCCACTCGGGCCACGATTCCTGCCAGGTGGTCCAGGTCCCTGGTTCCGGCACGAACGGGCTGTTCATCGGCAACCCGGCCGCGAGGAATGCTCGGTGGTCGTCGGCGAATTCGAAGTCGTGTTCGGCCTCGATGCGGGCGAATTCGGCGTCGGTCAGGCCGGGCGCGATCGTGCAGCAGCCCAGCTCGGCCAGACGGCGGACGGCGGCGACGCCTGGATTCACATGCTCACTTCTTGGCAACGCGCTCACGACTCGATCTGCGGGTTGTCCTTCTTCGCCTTCTTGCGGTACACGACCACGCCGCCCCAGAAAGCGAGGCCGTTGATGGTCAGGGTGGGGGCCGTGGGGGGTGCTGGTGGGGCGCCGGATTTGTCTTCGAGGACGAAGCCGCCCATGAGGCCGAGGCCGGTGACGTCGACGTTGATGTCGTCGGGGACCGTGATCTCGATGCCGCCCATGATGGCGACGGCGGTGATGGTCGACTGTTTGTCGGCGAAGCGGGCGCTGCGGAGGTCGATTTCCGTGCCGCCCCAGAAGGCGACGCTGGTGTGCTGCGGCGGGAGGACCCAGCTGCCCTTGCGGACGGCGCCGGAGAGGACGCCGATCGACACGTTCGAGCCCGGGTGGCCGCCGATGCGGCTGTCGGGGAGGCCGAGGGCGCGGCTGGTGGCCGGCTGCAGAGCCGAAGAGGGCGCCGTGGGCGGCGACGGCGTGGCGCCCATCGGCAGGTCGCGGGTGACGGGCTTCAGCTCGCCGATGGTCTTCGACGCGTAGACGGTGGAGAGCCGCTCCTCGAGCTCGGTCATCGTGATGCGGCCCTCGGACAGCGCTTGGTGCAGAACCTGCGCGACCTGCTCGCGGTCGGCGTCGGAGGCCCGCATCTGGTCGGGGCTCGGAAGGGCTGCGTCGTCACTCACCCGGGGCAGCCTAGCCCGATCGGGGGTGGTCCGGGGTTCATCGACGACGGACAAGGGCCAAGATGGGGCGATGGCATCTGCTCTGGTGGGGACCCTCGCACTGCCCGACGGCGCCGTCGTGCGCGGACGCGGCCTCGGCCGGCCCGCGCCGGCAGGCCCGGCACCGACGTATGGTCTCTACCTGGGGTCGAATCGCCTGCGCCGCAAGCACGACGACGGGCTCACCTGGGACCACGACTGGATCCACTGGCCGGACTTCCTCCTGCCGCTGAACTGGGCCGAGGCACGGCGCAAGATCCTCGCGCTGCACGCCCGCGCGCTGGCCGGGGAATCGGTGGAGGTGGCCTGCTACGGAGGCGTCGGCCGCACCGGCACGGTCCTCGCCTGCCTCGCCACCACCGCCGGCTTGTCCCCGGACGACGCCATCGAGTGGGTACGCGAGAACCACCACCACCGGGCCGTCGAAACGGCCTGGCAGCGGCGGTGGGTTCACTGGTTCGCTAGCGCGCGGAAGTGAGGAAGGCGGTCCACGCGGCCGGCGACAGGGTGAGGTGGCCGCCCGCGCGGTCCTTCGTGTCGCGGATCCCGATCTCGACCGGTGAGGTGTCGACCTCGACGCAGTTGGAGTCGTTGGTGCTGTAGGAGCTCTTGCGCCAGGCTGCGAACTCGACGCAGTTGGAGTCGCTGGTGGTGTAGGAGCTCTTCCGCCACGTGGCCTGGGCGAAGTCGGGGGCGATCATGGTTCGTACTCCTCGGCTTGAGTCGACTCGCCGATCATATCGGCAATCATCCGGGCCGAGGCGTCTGATGACAGGGCGATGGAGCGGATGTTGCGCCAAGCGGTCTTGACACTGTCGATGTAGTCATCTTCTTCGAGAAAGCTGCTGGTGCCCCGGCTCTCGACGTGCGCGAGGGTCGGCTCGTTGTGAAATTCGAGGAGGACAAACGGGCCGCGCAAACCTGGGTGCGCGCCGGCCGCGAAGGGAGCGATTTCCACGGTTACGTTGGAGCGGCGGCTTAGCTGTAGGAGATGCTGGAGCTGATTATGCATTGTTGCCGAGTCGCCAATTTGACGGTGCAAGGCCATTTCATCGATGATGAGGTGAACCAGGGGGGCATCTCTGCGGCTCAAAATCAGTTGCCGGGTGGCGCGGGCCGCGACCAGACTCTCGACCTCAGACTCGGTGAGCAAAGTATCGTTGCCGCGGATGAGTTCGCGGCTGTACTCGGGGATCTGGGCAATGCCGGGGATCAGCAGGGTTTCGTAGTTCTTGATGACCGAAGCCTGCTCCTCGAACCGGATCAAGTCCTTCCACGTCGGTGGCAATTTCCCGTTCACTTCATGCCAGTTGCGCTCCTCGCCGCCCCTCACGAGCGCCATGAGCTCTTGCCGCAGATCCGACGGAGCCTGCAGGAAACCCAGGATCGCGGCGACGTCGTCGGGGTACAAGCCGCGGTCGCCGGTTTCCATGCGGGAGATCTTGCTCTCCGAGAAGTCCACGCCTTCGGCCACCTGTTTGCAGGTCATCTTCCGCAGTAACCGCAGACGGCGCAGTTCCCCGGAAACCCTCCGCTGCCGCACGGAGACCCCTTTGTTCTTCGTCATGGGCACACTTTGTCCTCTTGCCATGGTGGCACGATAGATCGCTCACCTGAAGGAAGGTTGCGTGCGGTTCTGGCATCGGGAGAACGTTTGGCTCGTGTTCTCGCGGAGGAGGAAACCCATGCGCCAGTCTTGGAAGATCAGTGGATCGTACGCCAACTGGAGGATCATTGTCAGCATCGAGCCGCCGGATGATGCGAACGCGGCGGATGTGCCCGAGTGGCCGTACGACAAGCTGGCTCCCGTGGTGGGGCATTTCTTCGAGGCGGTGAACTACTACGAGATGAGCCGAGACGCGGATGACACCCGGCAGCTAAGTTAGGCGGCATGGATGTGCACGTCGTCGATCACCCGCTGGCCAAGGCCCGCCTGTCCACGATGCGTGACGCGCGGACGGACAGCGCGGCGTTCCGGGCCGCGCTGCACGAGCTGACCGTGATGCTCGTGTACGAAGCCACCCGGGACGTGCCGGTGCGCACCGAGCGGATCCACACGCCCGTCGCGCGCACGGAGGCCTACCGGCTGGCCAGCCCGCCGCTGCTGGTCCCCGTGCTGCGCGCCGGCCTGGGCATGGCCGACGAGGCGCACAAGATGATCCCCGACGCGCAGATGGGGTTCGTCGGGCTGGCGCGCGACGAGGAAACCCTCAAGCCGACCCCCTACCTGGAATCGTTGCCGGAGTCGCTGGCCGACCGGCCCGTGATGGTGCTCGATCCGATGCTCGCGACGGGCGGGTCGATGGAGTACACCATCCGGCTGCTCACCGACCGGGGCGCCACGGACGTCACGGCCATCTGCGCGCTGGCCGCGCCCGAAGGTCTGGAGCACCTGGAGAAGACCGGGCTGCCGGTGCGCGTGGTCACCGCGAGCATCGACGAGCGGCTCAACGACTCCGGCTTCATCGTCCCCGGGCTCGGCGACGCGGGAGACCGCCAGTACGGCGCGGTCTGAGCCAGCGGCCTGACCAAACGGTCTCACCAAGCGGCCTGAACCACCAGAGCCACGAGAAAATCACCCACAACACTTCCGAGGTTCCCGGCCACTTCCCGGTGTGACCATCCAAGGGGCAGCCGTGGACGCCGAGCTGTTCGGGCGCGCGGCGGGCGGGGACGAGAGGGCGTTCGGCGAGCTGTTCGAACGCCACGCTGCGGCCAGGTCGGCGATGAGGAAGCGGTGCGCGACGCGGTTCCGGCGAGGACGCGCCGCTTGAAGCTGAGGACGTCGGCGCGGTCCAGCTCGAAGAACCGCAGGCCGGCGGGCAGGTCGAGGCGTCAGGCGCGGGTGTCGAGGCCGGAGCCGAGGAGCACGATCTGGGTGAAGGTCTTGCTCGCGGCGAGGAGGAAGTCGTCGAAGGCGCGGGTGCGCAGGCCGGAGTAGCTGCCGCCGCGACCCAGAGCGGGTCGGCGTCGCCTCCTGCGACGTCCTCGATGCGGGTGGGCAGCCGGACGTCTGCGGCCGCACTGACGAAGCGTTCGGCCCACTCGTCGCGGATGAGGCCGTCCGGGCGGTGGGTCTCGATGGCGCGGGCGGCGGCGATCGTCAGCGCCGTGGCGCTCACGCCGGGCTCGGTTACTTCAGCCAGCCGGAAGCGTTGGCGCGCAGGGCTTGCTCGTACGCGCCGCTCACGCTGAACTTCGGCGGCAGGTTCCCCGACAGCTCCAGCGACACCAGCCCGTGCACCAGTCCCCACGAGCTCACGACGATCACCTCGGGCGCGACGTCCGTGAACTGCCCCGACGCGATCCCGCGCCGGACGGTGTCCTCGAGCGGCTCGAGGGTCGCGCGGGCGAGGCGGTCGGCCTCGGCGTTGGGCTCGAAGCCGGGCACGGAACGGGTGAACATGATCGCGTACAGGTGTGGATCGGCCTGCGCGCTGGCGCGGTAGGCGACGCCGAGGCGCACCAGGTCCGCGACGGCGTCGCCGGTCCGCGCCACGGCGTTCAGTCGCTCGCCGAAGCGGCGGAAGCCCTCGACGTACAGCGCGTTGACCAGGTCGGGCTTGCTGCCGAACAGCGAGTACACGGCCGTGGTCGACGTGCCGGCGTCGGCGGCCAGCTTGCGCAGGGACAGGGCCTTCGGGCCGTCGGCGGAGATCAGCTCGCCGGCCCGGTCCAGCAGCTTCAGCCGGAGGGCTTTGTCGTGCGTACGGGGACGGGGCATGCGCTCAGCGTAACGCAACGGTGTTACGGTACGCGACCCTTCGAAGGGTGATCGGGTGCGCGGAGAGCGGGCCCGGGACGGTCGTGCCTCGGCTGATCCGCTTCACGGAGCCGGCATTGTGGCGCTCGTCGCCTGCTGACCTGCGCAGGTGCGGGCAGCACCCCACCCGGTCGGGATTTGACCTGGAGTGCACTCCAGGTCGTACTGTCGAGCGTATGAGCTACTCGATAGCGGAAGCCGCACGACGTAGCGGCCTGTCGATCGACACCCTTCGGTACTACGAGCGGATCAAGCTCCTGGACCCGCCGGCCCGCGACGCGGCGGGGCGACGCGCGTATTCGGACGACGATCTCAACTGGCTCGGGTTCCTCACCAAGCTGCGGCTCACCGGCATGCCCATCAAGAGCATGCGCGAGTACGCGTCACTGCGGCGCCACGGCGTCGCGAGCGCCGGGCGCCGCAAGGCGATCCTCGTCGAGCAACGCCAGTCGGTGGCCGACCGGATCGCCGAGCTCCAGGGGTGCCTGGACATTCTGGATTACAAGATCAGCAACTACGACCAGGTGGAACGCAAGGTCCTCGGCCACGTGTCCGCCATGGAGGAGATCTCCGCGTGATCGCTACGAGGAAACTCGGTGAGCTGGAAGTAAGCGCCCAGGGCCTGGGCTGTATGGGGATGAGCCAGGCGTACGGGGTGCGAGACGACGACAGCGAGTCGATCGCCACCGTGCACCGCGCGCTGGAGCTGGGCGTGACGCTGCTGGACACGGCCAACGTGTACGGGGCGGGGGAGAACGAGAAGCTGGTCGGCCGCGCGATCGCGGACCGACGCGACCAGGTGGTGCTGGCCACGAAGTTCGGCATCGTGTGGAAGGACGGTGGCATGAGCGCGCGCGGCGACGCCGCGTACGTGAAGCAGTGCTGCGACGAGTCGCTGCAGCGCCTGGGTGTCGACCACATCGACCTCTACTACCAGCACCGCGTGGACCCGGACACGCCCGTCGAGGAGACGTGGGGCGCGCTGGCCGAGCTGGTGGCCGCCGGGAAGATCCGCTACGCCGGGATTTCCGAAGCGAATGCCGACACGATCCGCCGCGCCCACGCGGTGCACCCGGTCACGGCGCTGCAGAGCGAGTGGTCGCTGTGGACGCGCGGCATCGAGGACGAGATCCTGGCGACGTGCCGTGAGCTGGGCATCGGCGTGGTGCCGTTCTCGCCGCTGGGTCGCGGTTTCCTGACCGGCGCCGTGACGTCGGTGCAGGACCTGCCCGAGGACGACATGCGCCGCGGGATGCCGCGCTTCGCCGCCGGGAACTTCGAGAAGAACATGGCCATTGTGGACGCTTTGCGCACGTTGGCCGAGAAGAAGGGCGTGACCGCCGGGCAGCTCGCGCTCGCGTGGGTGCAGGCCCAAGGCGAGGACGTGGTGCCGATCCCGGGCACGAAGCGCCGCAAGTACCTCGAAGAGAACGTCGCCGCGGCGCAACTCGAACTGTCCGAAGAGGACATCGCCGCGATCGAGCAGGCGGCTCCGGCCGACGCCGTGGCCGGAGCGCGCTACCCCGAGCGGCTCGCGCGCGCGGCCGGCAAGTAAACCCCGTTCTGTGAAGGGCCCCGGGGAACTCGGGGCCCTTCACCGACCGAACTCCAGGAGAGAACATGGCTGGATCGACGCTGCCTGCGCGCCGTCTCGGCACGCTCGAAGTGAGCGCGCAGGGCCTCGGCTGCATGGGGATGAGCGAGTTCTACGGCGAGGGTGACGACACCGAATCGATCGCCACCATCCACCGCGCACTGGAGCTGGGCGTGACCCTGCTCGACACCGCTGACATGTACGGCATGGGGGACAACGAAGAGCTCGTCGGCCGCGCGATCGCCGACCGGCGCGACCAGGTTGTGCTCGCCACGAAGTTCGGGTTCGTGCGCGATCGCGAAGACCCGAGCAAGCGTGGGGTGCGTGGCGACGCGGCGTACGTCCGTGAGTCGGTCGAGAACTCCTTGCGGCGCTTGGGGATCGACCACATCGACCTCTACTACCAGCACCGCGTGGACCCGGACGTGCCCATCGAGGAGACGGTCGGGGCCATGGCAGAGCTGGTGCAGCAGGGCAAGGTGCGCCACCTCGGCCTGTCCGAGGCCGGCGCCGAGACGATCCGGCGCGCCCACGCCGTGCACCCGATCTCGGCCGTGCAGACGGAGTGGTCGCTGTGGTCGCGCGACATCGAGGACGCCGTGGTGCCGACGTGCCGCGAGCTCGGCATCGGCCTGGTGCCGTACTCCCCGCTCGGCCGCGGCTTCCTGACCGGCAAGTTCAGCTCGGCCGCGGACTTCGACGAGGACGACTTCCGCCGGCAGACGCAACCGCGCTTCGCCGACGGGAACCTCGAGAAGAACCTCGCGATGGTCGAGGCGCTGCGCGCGCTGGCCGAGAAGAAGGGCGTGACCGCGGGTCAGCTCGCGCTCGCGTGGGTGCAGGCGCAGGGTGAGGACGTGGTACCGATCCCGGGGACGAAGCGGCGCAAGTACCTCGAAGAGAACGTCGGCGCCGTCGTGCTCGAACTGTCCGAAGAGGACACTGGAGCGATCGAGGCCGCCGTGCCCGCCGCCGAAGTGGCCGGCAAGCGCTACTCCGAGACGGCGTTGAAGCTCCTGTCACGCTGAGCCACCGAACGGTGAAGGGCACCTTGAGGGACACTCCTTCAAGGTGCCCTTCACGGTTTCTCACCTACCCACCCGCTGCTCGGGATCTCTGAGCCTTTTCTGAGATCTCGGGTTCAGGCTGTCGGCCGTCAGGCGAAGATCGAGGCTGGAGGCCGGTGTGGTGGACGACGTTCTGGACTATCTGGTGGTCGGCGCGGGGCCCGCGGGCCTGCAGCTCGGCCGGCAGCTCGAACAGGCGGGTCACCGCTACCTCTTGCTGGAAGCGGGCCCCACGCCGGCCACGTTCTTCACCAGATTCCCGCGTCACCGCACGCTGATCTCGGTCAACAAGAAGCACACGGGCTGGACCGACCCGGAGCTCAACCTGCGCGTCGACTGGAATTCACTCCTCGACGACGGTCCCGACCCCCTGCTGTTCACCGACTACAGCGCCGAGCTCTTCCCGCCGGCCGAGACGTTCGTGCGTTACACCGCCGACTACGCAGCGAAGCACAAGATCGCCATCCGTTACGACACCCGGGTGACGCGGATCAGCCGTGACGCGGAAAGCGCTCTCTTCACACTCACCGACGGCGATGGGAACACTTACACCACTAAGCGCCTGATCATGGCGACTGGCGTGACGAAACCGTACATCCCCGACGTTCCGGGCATGGAGCTCGTGGACCAGTATGCCGACTTCGACACCGACCCGGCGCAGTTCACCAACAAGCGCGTGCTCATCCTCGGCAAGGCCAACTCGGCCTTCGAGACCGCCGACAGCATCAACGCCTACGCGGCCGTGCTGCACGTCGCCGGTCCGCGGCCGGTGAAGCTCGCCTGGCGCACGCACTTCGTCGGCCACCTGCGCGCCTTCAACGCCGGCGTCCTCGACATGTACCAGCTCAAGCTGCAGCACGCGATTCTCGACGGCGACGTGCGCGAGATCCGCAAGGACGAAGACGGCTACCACGTGAAGTTCGCCTTCGTCCGAGCCGACGAGGTGGTCAAGGAGATCCGCTACGACCGCGTGATCGCCGCCACCGGCTTCCGCTTCGACGCCTCCATGTTCGACGAGGACTGCCGCCCCGAGCTCATGATCAACGACCGCTTCCCGGCGCAGACGTCGTCGTGGGAATCGGTGAACGTGCCCGGCCTGTACTTCGCCGGCACGATCACGCAGGCCCGCGACTTCAAGAAGGCCACCAGCGGGTTCATCCACGGCTTCCGCTACGGCGTGCGCGCGCTGTCGAAGGTGCTCGAAGAGCGCTACCACGACAACGAGTGGCCGCAGACCGTGCTCAAGGCCGAGACCGGCGAGCTCGTGGACGCCGTGCTCAAGCGGATCAACCGCACGTCCGGGCTGTTCCAGCAGTTCGGTTTCCTCGCCGACATCCTCGTCGTCGAGGGCGGCCAGGCGTGCTACCTCGAGGAGATGCCGGTGGCCCGCTTCGCCGACACCCCGCTGGGCGATGCCGAAAACGCCTTCCTCATCACGCTTGACTACGGCCCGGACCACGACAAGGTCGACCCGTTCGACTTCACCGTGAAGCGCGCGAGCCAGGACGTCGCGAACGACAGCGGCGAGGGCCACTACCTGCACCCGATCATCCGCCACTACCGGCGGGGCGAGCTCGTGGCCACGCACCACGTGACGGAGAACCTCGAGAACGAGTGGGACCGCCCCGTGCACGTGGAGGCGCTCACCAAGTTCTTCACCGACCAGCTGGCCTGAGCCGTGCGCACGATCGCGGAACTCGAAGCCGCGGCGCGTGAGCGGCTCGACCCGGCGCACTACGACTTCTACGCGGGTGCCGCCGGCGACGAGCTGACGCTTCGGGCCAACGAAGAGGCGTTCTCCCGGCGCGTGCTCGTGCCCCGGGTGCTGCGGGGCGCGGCCAAGCGCGACCTCGCGACGGAGCTGGTCGGCTCGCCGCTGTCGATGCCGGTGCTGGTGTCGCCGACGGCGTTCCACCGGCTCGCGCACCCCGACGGTGAGCTGGCGACGGCGAAGGCGGTCGCGAAAGCCGGCACGGTGCTGGTGGTGAGCATGGCCGCGACCACGGCGGTGGAGGACATCGCCGACGCCGCGCGCCAAGCCGCGGCCGACCCGGCACTGTGGTTCCAGCTCTACCTGCAGCCGGACCTCGAGTTCACGGAGTCCGTGGTGCGCCGGGCCGAACGCGCAGGCGTGCGGGCGGTCGTGGTCACGGTCGACTCGCCGGTGTTCGGGCGGCGCGAACGCGACCACCGCAACGGTTTCCACGACCTGCCGCCCGGGCTGGTCGTGGAGAACCTGCGCGACGGCTCGGGTCGCGTGCGCGACATCGAGATGTCGGCCGGGTTCACGTGGGAGCACGTGGCCTGGCTCAAGCGCACGACCGCGCTTCCCGTGCTGCTCAAGGGAATACTGCACCCGGACGACGCGCGGCTCGCGGTCGAGGCGGGCGTCGACGGGCTCGTGGTGTCGAACCACGGCGGCCGTCAGCTCGACACCGCGGTGTCTACTGTGGACGCTCTGCCCGAGCTGGCCGAAGCCGTGGCGGGCACTGTCCCGCTCGTGCTCGACGGTGGCGTGCGGCGGGGCACCGACGTGGTGAAGGCGCTCGCGCTGGGTGCCACCGCCGTCGGCGTGGGCCGGCCCGTGGTGTGGGGCCTCGCCGCGGCGGGTGAGGAAGGGGTGACGGAAGTGCTGGAACGCCTCCGAGAAGAGACCGACCACACGTTCGCGCTGTGCGGGGCCACCGCATCGGCAGACCTGACCGCGGACCTCGTCCGATGAGGCGGCTGCTCACGGCCGCGCTGGCCGCCGGGCTCGTCGGTTCGCTGCCGAAGTGGCTGCCCGGCCGTGTGGTCGCGCTGCGGGTGAAGATCTTCGCGCTGGTCAACGGCGAAGAAGGCCTGCCGATCCCCGGTGACCGCGTGGGGGTCAAGGACTTCCGCCGCGTGTACGCCGACCCGGCGGCCAACGGCCGCAGCAAGGGCGCGGCGCTGTCGGACCTGTTCTGGTACTGGCTCGCGCCCGGCCCGCAGGTCCACCAGGAGCACCTGGAGGCCGGTCCGCGCTACGACGAAGTCGCCAAGACGACCCGCCACATCCTCGTGAAGACGCGCGCGGAGTCCGAAGAGCTCACTCGCCGCGTCACCGAGCACGTGCTCGACGGCCTGGAGATCGGCGACGGCAAGCACATCCGGCTGCGCGACGAGATGATGCCGATCTGGGCCGAGCTGTACTACGAGCTCGTGTTCGGCGAGCCGTGCCCGCCCGAGGCGCGCGACCTCATCGTGGGCCACGCCGACGACGTCGTCTCGGCGCTGAAGTGCGTGCGGCCCCGCAACATGCGCCGCCGCGCGAAGCTCACGAAGTACCTGCGGCGCCGCCTCGGCGACATCCCGCACGCGCTGCCGACCCGGCTCACGCGCGACGAGCAGGTGTTCTACCTGCAGGGCACGTTCTTCAACACCGCAGTGGTGCAGATGTCGGAGGCGATGGCGCACCTGCTGATGATCATCGCGCAGCACCCGGACGTGCAGCAGCGGCTGGTGGCGAACCCGGACGACGACCAGTATCTCGACCGCGTGATCGACGAGGGCCTGCGCACCTACCCGCTCTTCGGCATCGCCCACCGCATCACCACCGGCGCCATCGAGCTCGACGACACGACGATCGACGCCGGCACCGTGCTGCTGTTCAGCTACCCCGACTTCCACCACGCGGGCTTCGAGCGGCCCGACGAGTTCGACCTGGCGCGCTGGGAGCCACCGGCCGGTTGCCCGGCGCACGCTGCCGCGCCCAGCAACGCGCCGGCGGGGTTGTCCAAAAAGGACGCGAACTTCCTGCCCTTCGGCGTCGCGCAGAACCGCGCGTGTCCGGCTCGCGGGCTGGCGCCGATCACGATGCGCGTGGTGACTCGGGAGTTCCTGCGCCGCTACTCCGTCGCGTCGAGCGCGGCTCACACGCGCTCGATCCCCAACCGCGGCCCGGTGTTCCTCACCCCGCGCGGCTCGGCGCGCTCGACCCGCGGCCCGCTGGCGTACCTCGCCGTGCGCGACCGCTGGGAAGACGTGTGGCGCAGCGTCGCCCAGCTCGTGTTCGGCACCTACATGGTGCTCGACGCACGGCAGAAGCGTTTGTGCGTGAACTACTTCGCGAACCACGGAGGCGAATGATGTCCGCGACCGAAGCGGCGCCGGCGTTTTTCCTGGCGGTGGTGGTGATCCTCGCCGTGGTGCGGCTGGTGAGCGCACTCGCGGTGAAGATCGGCCAACCGCCTGTGGTCGGTGAAATGGTGGCCGGCGTGCTGCTCGGGCCGTCGCTGCTCGGACTGCTCTGGCCGGGTGCGCAGGAGGTGCTCTTCCCCGACGACGTGCGGAAGCTGCTGTACCTCGGTGGGCAGATCGGGCTTGTGATCTACATGTTCGGCGCGGGCTACGAGTTCCGCGTCGGGTCGGTCAAGAGCTCGGTGCGCACGGTCGCGGCCGTGTCTTCCGCCGGCACCGTCGTGCCGCTCGTGCTCGGCGTCGGGGTCAGTGTGCTCGGCGCCGGCTGGGTGGGCATCTTGAAGCCGGGCGTGTCGCCGGTGGTGTCGGCCGCGTTCGTCGGAGTGGCCATCGCGATCACGGCGTTCCCGATGCTGACGCGGATCATCACCGAGCGCGGCATCGCGTCGACCCGTTTCGGTTCGCTGGCGCTGGCGTGTGGCGCGCTCGACGACGTGCTCGCGTGGATCCTGCTGGCCGTGGTGCTCGGCATGCACGCGGGCTCGGCGGGACCGGTCGCGACGGCGGTCGGCGGCGGGCTGCTGTTCGCGCTGCTCGTGTGGCTCGTCGTCCGGCGCGTGCTGGCGAAGATGATGACCAGTCCGCGCGTGACGGTGGACCAGCGCGTGCTCGTGACGGCGATGATCCTTTTCGCGGCGGCGTGGTTCACCGACACCATCGGGCTCTACGCGGTGTTCGGCGCGTTCGTGATCGGCATCGCGTTCCCGCGCGGTGAGGCGTCGGACAAGGTGCTCGCGAAGGTGATGCCGCTCGGGCAGATCGTGTTCCTGCCGCTGTTCTTCACCTATTCCGGCCTCAACACCCGGTTCGCGCTGCTGGCCGACCCGAACCTGTTGCTGTTCGCGGTGGTCTGTGTGGTGGTCGCGGTGATCGGGAAGCTCGGCGCTTCGTGGGGCGCGGCGCGGCTGGCGGGGGAGTCGCAGCCGATCGCGCTGCGCGTTGGGGTCCTCGTCAACGCGCGGGGCCTGATGCAGCTGATCGCGCTGAACGTCGGGCTGGCGGCGGGGATCGTGTCGCCCGCTCTGTTCACCGTGCTCGTGCTGGTGGCTCTGGTGACGACGATCATGACCTCGCCCGTGCTCGGCTGGCTCGATCGCCGCGATCGGCGGAAGTACGCGGCCGATCAGCTGCCGGAGTTCCTCCTTTCGGCCCAACCCGCTGGTAAGTGATCGATTCCCTACGAAAGTTGAGGGTTCAATCGGCGATCTGACTGCGAGTATGAACGCGTGCACGAAGAGGCAGGAACGGCAGCCCGAGTGCTCCTCGTGGAGGACGATCGTGAACTGGCCGGAATGTTGTCCGAGCTGCTCACCGACGAGGGCTACGAGGTCGAGCTCGCCCACGACGGTCAGCGCGGTTTGCACCGCGGTCTCACCGGGCACCACGACGTGATCATCCTCGACCGGCGGCTGCCGGTGATGGACGGGCTCGAGGTGCTCGCCGGGCTGCGGCGCCGGGCCGTGACCGCCCGCGTGCTGGTGCTTTCGGCGCTGGGCGAGCTGGCCGACCGCGTCCACGGCCTCGACGCGGGCGCCGACGACTACCTGGTGAAACCGTTCGAGACCGACGAGCTGCTGGCCCGGCTGCGCGCCTTGTGCCGGCGGGATCTCGACGGTGCGGAGTGCCTGCCGCTCGGCACCGCGGCGCTCGACCTGCTGCGCCACGAGGTCGTGTTGCCCCGCGGCGAGCGCGTGACGTTGTCGGGGCGCGAGTTCGAGCTGCTGCGCACGCTCGCGCAGCGGCCGAAGGCCATCCACCCCCGGGAGGCGCTGCGCACCCACGTGTTCGCCGACTCGACGGGGGAATCCATTGTGGACACCTACGTGTACTACCTGAGGCGCAAGCTGGGGCGCGAGGTGGTGAAGACCGTCCACGGCCTGGGTTACCAGATCGGGGCCATGTGACGGTGATCGTCGATCCCGACGCACGGGCGCTGCGGCGCGCGCGGCGGACGATCGCGAGCCAGATCGCCGTGGTGATCACGCTGGTCGTGCTCGC
Organism: Amycolatopsis sp. NPDC023774; assembly: GCF_040639695.1. Taxonomy (NCBI): domain Bacteria; kingdom Bacillati; phylum Actinomycetota; class Actinomycetes; order Pseudonocardiales; family Pseudonocardiaceae; genus Amycolatopsis; species Amycolatopsis sp. NPDC023774. The sequence goes on along the minus strand of NZ_JBFAAJ010000004.1, from coordinate 123,012 downwards.
CGCCGGCGCCATCGCGTACGGCGTGCTGGTGCACGGCCAGCGCGAGGAGGTCGACCGGCAGATCGACTACACGCTGGCCCAGGGCCTGTCGGCGACGCCGCCGGGCTGCGTGTTCCTGGTGACGCCGGCCGGGCACGTGCCCGCCGCGTTGCCGTTCGCGCCGCCGCCCGCGCCCGCCGTGCCGCCCGGCGGTTCCGTGACCACGGAACAGGCACTGGCCGGCTCGACCTACACGGTCCGCGCGGTGGACCGCGGTGGCCAGGTGTGGCAGGTCTTCGTCGACCAGCGCTACCAGGCCGCCGACCGGCAACAGCTGCTGATGGGCCTGGTGATTGCGGAACTGGTGGTGCTGCTGGTTTCCGTCTTCAGCGGCTACGTCCTGGCCGCGCGCGCGATCCGGCCCCTGGGCGAGGCGTTGCGGCGCCAGCGCACCTTCGTCGCCGACGCGTCGCACGAGCTGCGCGCGCCGCTCACCCGCCTGCACACACGCGCGCAACTGCTCGCGCGGCGGGCCCGGGTGGCGCCGGTGCCGTCGAACGACCTGGACCTGCTGGTGTCCGGCACACGCGAGCTGGGTGAGGTCGTGGAGGACCTGCTGCTGTCGACGCAGGCATGCAACGAGCGACCGTTGCTGGAGCCGGTGGAGCTGGGTCTGCTGGCGGAGCAAGCGGTGGAGGCCGAAGCCGTGCGCGCGGGGGACCAGCGCGTGCGGATCGAGGTGCGCCGCTCGCCGGGACTTCTCGACGTGGTGCCGGGCGTGCCGGCGGCGTTGCGGCGGGTGCTGTCGGCGTTGCTGGACAACGCGATCGGCCACACTCCGCCCGGCGGGTCGATCGAGGTGACCCTGGAGAACCCGGACGATCGGCACGTCGAGATCCGCGTTGCCGACACCGGTGTCGGCTTCGCGCAGCGGGATGCGGAGCGGTTGTTCGAGCGGTTCGCCCACGGCGACCAGGGCGAGGGCCGCCGGTTCGGGCTCGGCTTGGCGCTGGTGCACGAAGTCGTGACGGGCCACGGCGGAACCATCGCGGCGGCTGGGGTGCCGGGCGTCGGGGCGACGTTCACGTTGAGGTTCACGCGGGCCTGAGCACTCGTCTCGTCAGGAGACCGAGCTCGGCTGTGCAGTGGTTGAGAACCGGGTGGAGCAGGCGCTGCGCGACGCGGCCGAGTTGACCGACGCGCAGTGCCACGGTGACCAGCTCGGGCCGCTGCACGGGGGGTACTCGATCAAGGATCTCGCTGATCCGGTGCCGACGTTCCGTTCACCATGCTCACGACACCGCCAACTTCGACCGGGCTCACGCGGCATTAACCGTGACAGCGTTTTAAAACGTCGTTATGGTTGCTTCCGGAACGCTCTGGGAGGAGAAAGCCATGCCCGGACCGGTCCGGCTGTTCACCGTCATCGCCCTCGTGTCGCTGCCCACCGTGATGTACGGCGGCTACGCCCTGATGGGGCTGCTCGAGCGCGGGGTGCCCAACGACCGGCAGAACAGCTTCTTCCGCGCCGGCCATGCGCACGCTGGGGTGCTGCTCGTGCTCGTGCTGGTGGCGTTGCAGGTGCTCGACCGCAGCGAGCTCGGGGACACCGGGCAGTGGGTCGCGTGCTTTCCTCCTGCTGTTCGGCGTGCTGGCGCAGTCGGGTGGGTTCTTCCTGTCGATGCTGCGCACGCGCCTCGGCATGGCGACCACCGCGACCGGCGCCGTACTGCTGGGCGCCGCGACGCTGCTCACCGCGTATGGGGTGGCGTTCCGTTGAGGGTTGGGCGCGGTCGTTAAGCTTGATGACGTGCCTGAATACCTGTCGACCGCGCCTGTCAAGGGGACCCGAGACTTCGTCCCCGCCGAAATGTCCGTTCGCACGCAGGTGTTCGGCCATCTCTACGACGTCCTGGAGCGCTACGGCTTCCTGCGTTACGACGGTCCCGTACTGGAGCCTGCCGAGATCTACGAGCGGAAGTCGGGCCAGGAGATCGCCGACCAGCAGCTCTACACGCTGACGACGAAGGGCGGCGAGCGCCTCGCGCTGCGCCCGGAGATGACGCCGTCGGTGGCCCGGATGATCGCCGGCAACGCGAAGTCACTGTCGTTCCCCGTGCGCTGGTACAGCCACCCGAACTGCTTCCGCTACGAGCGCCCGCAGCGCGGCCGCGTGCGGGAGCACTGGCAGATCAACGCGGACATCTTCGGTTCCGAGAGCGCGAACTGCGAGATCGAGATGTTCGAGCTCATCCACGACCTCATGGAGTCGGTGGGCGCGTCCTCGGACATGTTCGCCGTGCGCGTGAACGACCGGAACCTGCTGACGTCGGCGCTCACCGACGTCGTGGGCGTCTCCGCGGAGCACCTGCCGGCCGTGTTCGGCCTGGTGGACCGCTGGGAGAAGACGTCCGCGGAGGAGCACGCCACGTCCGCCGAAGAGATCGGGCTCACGGACAAGCAGTTCGAGAAGCTCACCGAGGCCCTCGGCTCCGGCGCCGCGCTGCTCGACGAGCTGCCCGCGGAGGTCAAGGAGCAGTCCAACCTGGTGCGCGTGCTGTCCAGCTCGGCCGCGAGCCTGGTGAAGTTCGAGCCGATGATCGTGCGCGGGCTGGCGTACTACACGTCGACGGTTTTCGAAGTCTTCGACACCTCGCCGAAGAACCGCCGCGCGCTCTTCGGCGGCGGCCGCTACGCCGACCTCGCCTCGCTGTTCACCAAGGAACGCATCCCGGGCATCGGCTTCGGCATGGGCGACGTGACGCTCATCGACTTCCTCGACACCCACGGCCTCACGCCCGCCCCGCGCAACGAGGTGGACGTGATGGTCATCCCGGTCACGGAGGAGCTCGCCGACGCCGCCCGGCAGGTCGCGACGTCCCTGCGCCGGGCCGGCCTCCGCACGTCGACCCCGATCGAGCACCGCAAGCTCGGCAAGGAGCTGACCCGCGCCGACAAGGCCGGCGCGGCGGCCGTGGTGATCGTGGGCCAGGAGGACTGGGACGCGGGGAACGTGACCGTCCGGAGCCTGGCCACGCGGGAACAGCAGCAGGTCGCGCTGGCGGACGTTGCCACGACGGTGGGTGGGCTGGTCACGCCGGCTTGAACTTCCTTGTAGATCACCGGAAACAGCCCTGCCGGCGCGACACCGGCGGGGCTGTTTTCGGTGCGGGGACAGCGAAACGCGACGCTGCGGTTCGGCCGGCTTCGCCCGCCGCGGCGCGAATGCGTCGCGGCGGGCCGTTCCGTTGCGGGCCGGTTACGGGTCGGGCGAGCACGACCGTTGGGCACGCTCGTTGTTGCGTGCTCTCCTTCCCACCTACCCACGAGCCACCCAAACCGGAACAGCCCCGCCAGGCGAAAGCCGGGCGGGGCTGTTCCGTGTCTCCCGCGCGCCCGCTGACCCGGTCCCGCCCCCTCGGCGGGGCCGGGTCAGGGCTGGAGGGAGAAGGAGGCGACCAGCGAGGCGACTTCGTCCGGCTGGTCGACGAACGGGGCGTGACCGGCGTCGAGGAACCTGACCTCGGCGCCGGCGGTGCGGTAGCGGGTGGCGGCGGAAGTGTGGTCGTAGAGTCGGTCGCGGCGGCCGAGGATCGCGAGGGTGGGCAGGCCGAGCGCGGAGATCTGCGCGTCGAGCGGGTTGGCGGCCAGGCGGTGACGCCGTTCGGTGAGGACGGCGTGGGCCATGGCCGGGCTGGTGGCGGAGAAGTCGGCGTGAGCCTGGCGCAGCGGGGTCCGGCGCAGGACGAAACCGAGTGGGGCCGGCGAAACCAAGCGGTGCAGCAAGCGGCCGACGAACGGTGCCGCGAGCAAACCGTTGCCCGGCGGGAACGTGGCGTGGCTGTAGTCCGGCGCTTGCCCGATGAGGACGGTCCGGGTCACCGCCCCCGAAAGCGAAGCCAGTGCCAGCACCACGTCGGCGCCGAAGGAGTGGCCGACGGCCGCCACGTGGCCGGCGCCGAGGAGCTTCAGGGCGCCGGCCAGGGTCGTGGCCTGGGAGACTGCGTCGAGGCCGGTGTGGCCGCCCGTGCAGCCGTGGCCCCGAAGGTCGGGGCGCAGCACGCGGAAGCGGTCGGCCAGCAGGGGCGCCAGGCGGTCGAAGGAGTGCAGTGAGCCGCTGAAGCCGTGCACGAGCAGCATGGCCGGCGCGTCGGCGGGGCCGTCTTCGCGCAGGTGCAGGGCGACCCCGTCGACGTCGAGGACGGTGCCGGTCGGTCGCCGCATCACTCCACCGCCCGGGCCATGGCGCGTCCGGCCGCGCGGCCGGAGAAGATGCAGCCGCCGAGGAACGTGCCCTCCAGCGCATTGTAGCCGTGCACGCCACCGCCGCCGAAGCCCGCGACCTCGCCCGCCGCGTACAGGCCGGGCAACGGCGCACCGTCGGCCCGCAGCACCCGCGAGTCGAGGTCGGTCTGCACGCCGCCCAAAGTCTTGCGCGTGAGGATGTTCAGCCGCACGGCGATCAATGGCCCGTGCGCCGGGTCGAGGATCCGGTGCGGCTTCGCCACGCGCGCTACGCGGTCGCCGACGAACTTGCGCGCGTTGGCCACTGCCATCAGCTGCAGGTCTTTCGAGTACCGGTTCCCGACCTCCAGGTCACGCGCCACGATCTGGCGTTCCAGCGTCGAAACGGCCAGCGCCGGCCCGCGCGCGATCTTGTTCATTCCCTCGACGAGCGTGGCCAGATCGTCAGCCACCACGAAGTCGACGCCGTGTCGCTTGAACGCGTCCACCGGTCCCGGCGCGCCCTTCGCGGCGCGGCTGAGCAGCGTCTGCTTCAGGTCCTTCCCCGTGATGTCCGGGTTCTGCTCGGAGCCCGACAGCATGAACTCCTTCTCGAGGATCGACTGCGTGAGCACGAACCACGAGTAGTCGTAACCGGTCGACAGCACGGCCTTCAGCGTCTGCAGCGTGTCGAACCCCGGGAAGTTCGGCGCGGGCAGCCGCACCCCGTTGGCGTCGAACCACATCGACGACGGACCGGGGATGATCCGGATCGCGTGGTCCGGCCAGATCGGGTCCCAGTTGTGGATGCCCTCCACGTAGTGCCACATCCGGTCGCGGTTCACCACGCGCGCGCCCGCCGCCTCGCTGATGCCGATCATGCGACCATCCACATGGGCCGGAACGCCGGGGATCATCGTCTTCGGCGCCGGGCCCAGCCGGTCGACGGGCCAGTTCAGCCGCACCAGCTCGTGGTTGTGGCCGATGCCGCCGGAGCTCACCAGCACGGCCGGCGCGGACAGCTCGAACTCACCGGCGGCGACCCGCGAAGACTTCTTGCCGCGCGGCAGATCACTCGGTTCCAGCACGGTCCCGCGCACGCCCGTGATCACGCCGTCGGTCTCCACCAGCTCGTCGACCTGGTGCCGGAATGCGAAGCGCACTTGGCCGCGCTGCTCCGCCGCCAGCACCGGCTCGGCGAACACCCGCACCACCTCGGGCCCGGTGCCCCACGTCAGGTGGAACCGCGGCACGGAGTTGCCGTGCCCGCCGGCCTTGCCACCGCCGCGCTCGGCCCAGCCGACCAGCGGCGTCACGCGCAGGCCCAGCTCGTGCAGGTAGCCGCGCTTCTCATAAGTGGCGAAGCGGACGTACGCCTCGGCCCACTGGCGCGCCCACCGGTCCTCGTCCTCGCGGTCGAAGCCGGCCGAGTCGAGCCAGTCGCGCAACGCCAGCTCGTAGGCGTCCTTGATCCCCAGCCGGCGCTGCTCGGGGCTGTTCACGAACAGCAGCCCGCCCAGCGACCAGAACGCCTGGCCGCCGAGGTTCGCGCGGTTCTCCTGGTCCAGCACGAGCACGCGGCGCCCCGCCTTCACCAGCTCGTGGGTCGCGACCAGCCCGGCCAAGCCGGCGCCGACGACGATCGCGTCCGCTTCGAAGGCGTCCAACTCAAAGCTCCTCGGTGTAAGCCGTGATCACCTGTACACACAGGTCGCGGCGCCGCTGCCACACGAGCGGGTTGTCGGGGTCCATCAGGCATTGCACGCTGGTGCCGTCGTGCATCGCCACGAGCGCCTGGCCCAACGCCACGGGGTCGGGGATCGAGCGGCCGGCCCGCGCGAGCAGCTCGACCATCAGCGGCATCAGCGCTTCGGCGATCGCCTCCTCGCGCGCGGTCATCACGCGCCGCAGGCCGGGGTTGCGCAGGGCGTGGGCGGTGAACTCGGCGCTCACGCGGAACCACGCGTCGTCCACGGGGATCGCGGGCAGCACGCGCTCGACGACCGCCCGCACGTCGGGCAGATCGACCGGCGTGAACGCGTCGAACGCCGCGCGCACGGCCGCGATCATCGCCGCCGACCGCCCTTCCCACACGGCCAGGAACAGCTCGTCGAGCGAGGCGAAGTTCGAGTAGAACGCGCCGCGTGTGTAGCCCGCGCGCTCGCAGATCTGCTCCACTGTGGACCGTCCGAAGCCCGCTTCGGCGAACACCGGAAGCGCGGCCTCGAGCAGGCGACGGCGGGTCTCCGCGCGACGGCGCGGCACGCGGTCCGCCGCCGGTTCGATCATCAGGCCTCCCGCTTTCGATACGTCAGCGTACTCAATACGTCGGTGTATCGAAAGGGAGCGTGATCAAGGTCAAGACCGTCCCTGCTCAGCAACTCAGTACTTCAGTAAGTGAGTAGTTCAGTAGTTCAGGAAGCCGCGACGCCCCGCGCCATGACCAGCAGCGGCTTGCCCAGCGCCGACAGCTCGGCCAGCGGGTCACCGTCGACCACCAGCAGGTCGGCCGCCAGTCCGGGCTCCAGTCGCCCCGTGACCGAGCCCAGCCCGAGGCCCGCCGCGCTGTCCTCGGTGGCGATCTCGAGGATCCGCCGCCGCGAGAAGCCGAGCCATTCGTACAGCTCGAGCGCACCCACGGGGTCGTCGAACGCGGAGCCCGGCAGGCCCGCGTCGGTGCCCGAGATCAGCCGCACGCCGTGTTCCTCGAGCCACGGCAGCCGCCCGTAGACGCGCCGCGCGAGCACCTCGCCCATGCGCTCGACCATCATCCGCCAGTTGCGGCTACTCGTGGAGCACGCCGCGACGCCGCCCTTGGCCATGCGGCGCGCGACCTCCGGACGCAGATCGGTCTGCTGCGGGCCGGTCATGAAGGTGCAGTGCTCGATCGTCGAGACGCCGGCCTCGACGCAGTCGGCGATCGCGTCGGCGCCATGCGCGTGCGCGGCGACCGGCAGGCCGCGGCGCGCTGCCTGCGAGACGACCACGCCGAGCTGGCGCGCGTCGAACTGCGACTCCCACATCTGGGCGCCGCCCGGCGTGATCTGGCCGCCGCCCGCCATCACCTTGATCACGTCGGCGCCCGCCGCCGCATTGGCGTCGATCCGCGCGCGGATCTCGGCGTCGGAGGAGACTACGCCGCCGAAGAAGTGGCAGTGTCCATCCGGGACGGTCAGCGGCGGCCCGGCCGCGAGCACCCGCGGTCCGCCGGCCGGCTTCACCACGGTGCGGCCGCCGAGGTCGCGCACGGTCGTGACGCCGCCGCGCAGCAGCTGCCCGACCCGTTCCTCCGCACCGGCCGAGACATCGGCGTCGTTGCCGGCCAGGAAGTTCGGCAGCATGTCGCGCGTGGCGTCGAAACACAGGTGCACGTGGGAGTTGAACAGCCCCGCCAGCACGGTTGCGTCCGGGAAGTCGCGCACCACGGGGTCGACCGCCGCCGCGGCCACGTCGTCCGGCCGGCCGACCGCGACGATCTCGCCGTCGCGCACCAGCACGGCGCCGCCGTCGATCCGGGTCGAGGGCCGGGGCAGCACCCGGGCGGCCGTGATCAGGGTGTCCACGTTCAGCTTTCCTTTCCCGCGAGCGTTGCCGACAGCGACAGCAGCGGCCGCACGTCCGATTCCAGGTCCGCGCCCGCCGGCCGGCAGCACGAGCTTGGCCCGCCGTCGCTCGCCTCACCCGACGCCTGCCGAGCCAGCGCGCCCCGCAGTGCTGCGGCCGCGGCGGACGGATCGTCGGCCGCGAGCGAGGCCAGATTCGTCTCGAGGTACGGGCTCAGCTGCACCAGGCCGTCGCGGATCTCGATCACGCGCCGGTAGTAGCGGCGGTGCACGGCGAACCGGTCGCGCCGGCCGTTGCCCGGCGTCCGCAGCACGATGCTCGGGTACGCGGCCACCAGCCGCGTCCACAGTGGAGGAAGCCGGTGGTGGTCGGCCCGGTGCCGGCGCCGCCGGACCACGGCTGCGACCCGCGCCCGCACGCCGGGGTAGGTGATGCCCGCGAGGAACAGCACGCTGCCCAGGACCACCAGCGGCACGCTGAGCCACAGCAACGCCGGCAAGGTCACGTCGAACACCCACGCCACCACCAGGTACAGCGCCCGGACCACGCTGCCGGTGGCCGCCGCGACGAGGCTCGCCGCACCGATGCGCAAGCCCGTGCGCAGGTGCGGGTCGGCCACACGCTGGTAGCGCGCGATCCACACCGCGTACGCCGTGATCGCGTAGATCAGGTACGCCCCGCCGCCGAAGTAGAACCACGCGATCCCGGGCTCGTGCACCGTGTCCGGCCCCAGCGCGGCGCCCCGCAGCGGCACCGGCGTGGTCGCCGGCGCGAACGTCATCACGGCGATCGCGACGGTCGGCGGCACGAGCTCCAGCGCGACGCGGCGCACCTGGTGTGGGCCGAGTGCGCAGCCGAGGAAGAAGATCAGCAGTGCGCAGACACCGCAGGCGAGCAGTACGTTGTTCGCCAGCCGCGCGCCTCCCGGCGCGGTCAGGCCGTCGAACCACGTGGTGACTTCTCGTTGCTGCACGAGGAACGCCAGCGCGAACGCGGCGATGGTGACCGTGACGGCCCAGTTCGGCAGCCGCGGCGAGCGCACCAACTGGTAGACGTGCCAGGCGAGCGCGGCGGTGAAGAGGGCGAAGAACGCGACGGTCACAGCCAGCCCTGGTGGTCGCCCAACGTGCCGTGGATGCGCCGCAGGTCGTGGTCGGCCGCGGCGTGCGGGATCGTGTAGTTCAGCACCGAGGCCCGCTCGAGGATGATCGTGGCCACCGTCTCGGCCTCCCACTCGTGGGCCTCGTCGTCGGAGGTGCGCCGCAACGTGCGGCGTCGCCGTCGAGGCTTTCCACGGCCGGGCCGCGCAAGAAGTCGGCCGGTTCCGCGTCGCAGCCGGGTTCGTGGTCGGCGAGCAGGTGGCCGAGCTCGTGCAGGATGATGTGGTCCTGGTGGGCTTTCGTGGTTTCCTGCTGGAAGAAGATGTAGTCGGCCGCGGCGGTCGCGATCCGGCAGCCGAACGGGCCGGGCACCTCGAGCGGGTAGGCCATGAGCCGGATCGGGCGGCCGCGACGCTCGCCGAGGCGTTCGCAGAGCTGCCGACGTCGAGTGGCGGGCTGATGTCGAGGTCCTTCAGCAGCTGCCGGCAGCGTTTGCGGAGTTCGCGTTCCTTCACCGTCCGCTGTGGCCTTCCCGTTCGGCACGCTCGTAGCGCTCGACGAGGTCGAGCAGGTCCATGACCTGACGGCGGCCCTGCGGCGAGAGCTCCTGCGCGCGCATGGCCATCAGCTTGGCCTCGACGGCCGGCGCGTCACCGGAGGCGCGCTCGTCCTCGTCGTCGAAGAAGTACGTCACCGGCACCCCGAACAGCTTCGCCAGCGCCTCGACGTAGTGGATCTTCGGGTTGATCCGCTTGCCCGTGGCCAGCTGCTGCAGGTAGGCCGGCGACATCGCGGGCCCGCCCGCGCGCTCGATCGCCGCCGACATCTCCCGGTAGCTGTGCGGTGCGCGGCCGTCCGCGCGGGACGAGTCGATGAGCGTGCTGAGCTTCTCCGCGAAGGTGCGTTGCCGTGGCATCACCGCCCCCTTCTCCGTTGTCCGGATAGTAGCGTCGTGTCCACTGTACGCATTTGTTGACACCACCTGTATGCAGTGGTTTACAGCGGCCGCGTCCCGCTTCGGACACGTCCGCACTATGGGGGTGCTCGTAACCCGGAGCGGGGTCTTGCCCTGCGTCTGGCTCGCCGTGATCAGCCATTTGTAGTACGCTTGGTCGGTCAAGGTTGATCGCCTCGTAGCGAACCCTTGATCTGGCCTGTCGCCGGAGGTCGACCCCCAGGGCTTCCGGTGACAGGCCCCTTGCTTTTCCGCGGTCTGCCGGTGAGTGGCCGCTCAGCCCATGAGTGTCGAGGCCACCGTCGCGCCCAGCTCCTGCAACGCTTCCAGTGCCGCCTTGTCGGGTTCTCCCGTGAGCAGCACGGGGTCCGCGACCTGCGTCCAGCCCAGCCCGGTCGTGATCGACGCGAGCTGGCGCGCGGTACCGGCGGTGTCGTTGTTCCCGTGCACATACGCGCCGAACGGACGGCCCCGCGTCGAGTCGAGGCACGGGTAGTAGACGGTGTCGAAGAAGTGTTTGAGAGCACCGCTCATGCTGCCGAGGTTCGCGGGCGTGCCGAGCAGGTAACCGTCGGCGGCCAGCACGTCGGCGGCGGTCGCGCTGAGCGCCGGGCGGCGGACGACGTCGACGCCTTCGATGTCCGGGTGCTTCGCGCCGGCGAGCACGGCCTCGAACATCGCCTGCATCGACGGCGACGGGGTGTGGTGCACGAATAACAGCGTGGCCATGAGCGCAGCCTGCCACTTGTGCCCGTGCTCACGCGCGGGCAGGCTGGGTCCGGTGATGGGGGAGAGACTGCGGCCCCGTCTTGCCGTGGCCGCACTCGTACTGCTCGGCTTGGCCGGGCTCGTCAGCACGCTCTCACTGGTCTTCGCCGCGTTCGCCGACGCGATTTTCGCGCCCCGCGACTGGATCACCGAGGTGGAGCGGCTGTGGCCGTGGATGGTGCCCGCGGTGGTCGGCCTGCTCATCGCCATCGTCTTGCGGCGGCGGGAGTACATCGCGGCGTTCGTGGTGCTGCTGCTGGTCGACGTCGTCGGCCTGCTCGGACCGAGCCTGCTCAGCCGCGACGTCGAACCCGGGATCCCCGTTTCGATCAGCTCAGCAGCGTGTTCACGTCCTCCCGCACCGCGCTGAGCCGCGCCGACGCGGTTTCGCGCGCCGTCGCGAGGTCTCCGGTCACCGGCGTGACCACCTGCAGGTAGGCCTTCAGTTTCGGCTCGGTGCCCGACGGTCGGATCACCACGCGCAGCCCGTCGCCGCGCAGCCGCAGCACGTCGGCGTCGGGCAGGAGGTCTTCCTGCGTGACAGGTGTGCTGCCGAGTGTCACCGGCGGCTCGGCGCGCAGGCCTGCCATCAGCCTGCCGCGCACGGCAAGGTCGGTGACACGCAAGGAAACCTGGTCCGTCAGGTGCACGCCGTGGCGGGTGGCGATTTCGTCGAGCACGTCGAGCGGCGTCCGGCCCGCGGCCTTGAGCGTCGCGGCGAACCCGGCGGCGAACACGGACGCGGCGATGCCGTCCTTGTCCCGCACGAAACCCGGGTTCACGCAGAGGCCGAGCGCCTCCTCGTAGGCGAAGATCAGGCCTTCACCCGCGCGCACCAGCCACTTGAAGCCCGTGAGCGTCTCGGCGTAGCGCGCGCCGGCGGCCTTCGCCAGCTCGCCGAGCAGGGAGGACGATACGATGGTGGTGGCCACGAGCGGGTCGGGGTTGTCCGTTGTGGACAGCAGGTGCGAGCCGAGCAGTACGCCCGTTTCGTCGCCGCGCAGCATGCGCCACTCACTGTCGCGGCCGCGCACGCCGAGGGCGCAGCGGTCGGCGTCCGGGTCGAGCGCCACGGCGAGGTCGGCGTCCACTTCGGACGCGAGCGCCAGCAGCAGGTCGGTGGCGCCGGGCTCCTCCGGGTTGGGGAACGAGACGGTGGGGAAGTCGGCGTCGGGCCGCGACTGCTCGGCGACGAAGTGCACGTCGGTGAACCCGGCCTGCATGAGCGCCGTTTCCAGCGTCGCGGCGCCGACGCCGTGCAGCGCGGTGGCGGCGATCCGCAGTTCGCGCTCCGGGCTTTGGGGCAGCTTCGCGACGTCGGCGAGGTACGCGGCGCGCGGGTCGACGACCTCGGCGCCGGGCGCGCGCGGCACGTCGACCGCGGCGGGTGCGGCCTGGATCGCGTGCTCGATCTCGCCGTCGGACGGCGGCACGATCTGGCCGCCGGTGCTGTCGTAGAGCTTGTACCCGTTGTCCGCGGGCGGGTTGTGCGACGCGGTGATCTGGATTCCGGCGATCGCGTCGTAGTGCTTCACCGAGTACGCGAGCAGCGGCGTCGGCAGCGGCTGCGGCATCGTCTTCACGGCGAAGCCCGCCGCGGTGAGGACCTCGGCGGCCGCCTGCGCGAACGCTTCCGACCCGTGCCGCGCGTCGCGCCCGACCACCACCACGCCACCCGCGAGGCCCTTGTCGGTGAGCCACTGCGCCACGCCCGCGGTGGTCCGCGTGACGACGGCGACGTTCATCCCGTTCGGCCCCGCCCGCACCGGCCCGCGCAACCCGGCCGTGCCGAACTCGAGCGGTCCCGCCATCCGGTCGGCGACGTCGTCGGCCGCGGTGGCGTCGCCGGCGAGGGCGCGGTCGAGCGCTTGCTGCAGTTCTTCGCGCGTCGACGGGTCGGGGTCTTCGGCGATCCACCGGTGGGCGGCGTCGCGCAGCTCGGGGGTAATCGTGTTCTGCACCGGATCAGCCTACGGGTTTCGGACGCGGCGCTCCGGCCACGACGAGGGTGAGCCGGGTGTCGGCGCGGTCCACGTCGTCCTCGGTGGCCGGGGAGGTCGTGTTGACGAGCACGAGCAGGTCGTCGATCCCGGCGGCTTCGTTCGCCGCGCCCGCCTGCTGCGCGCGGGCCACGGGCGGTGACCGGCATCCAGGATCTTCGCGTGGTAATTGCGGCCCTTCTTGGCACCGAGCAGCAGGAGGCGAGAGCTTGGTCTCGGCCGGGTTTGTCGCGGGGATGGTCGGCCGGCCGGTCGACCGCCCGGCGCGGCGGCTGAGATGCTGGTTCCGTTGCAGCATGGGGAAACGTCGCGTTTTCCGGCGATGCGATCACGGCTTTCGGGCCCGTGGCTGGACCGCGAGCTGCCGGGCGGCACCACGACGTGGCCGGCCGGGCCGAGGACGTCGGGGAGCACGTCGTTCCGTCGATCACGAAGGCGTCGGCGCGATCGCCGCGGCTGGGCGCCGGGCCGCCGGTGTGCGGCACGATCGACGAAACCGGCGTGCGGGCGCGGATTCGGCGGAGTTCGCCAGGGCGGCGCGGTCGCCGGAATTCGTCGCGGCGGTCGAGCGCGAAGACGTGGCCGGGGGATGCGGTCGAGGTGGCGGGCGACGAGGAAGCCGTGGACACGCAGTCGGAAGGGCTGCGCGACACCGGTGTGACTGAATTCTTCTTTTCGCCCAAGGATCCGTCGCGGAGCAACGAAGAACTGTCGAGGTTCTGCCGGAAACCGCCTCGCGGTTGCGGGAGAAGTCGTTACCCTCGGGAAAGTGCGACTGATCTTCACCTCCCTCGCGTCCTACGGCCACCTCTACCCGCTGCTCCCGCTCGCCGTCGCCGCCCGGAATGCCGGGCACGACGTCGTGTTCGCGACGGCAGCCGACTTCCACCCGACGGTGGAGAAGGCCGGGCTGGAGCCGGTCGATGTCGGGCTCACGATCCAGGACGCCTTCATGGCGCAGTACGACGGCGACTTGCGCAAGCGCAACGAGGTGCCGCCGGCCGAGCTCGAGGCGACCATCGCCCGGGTGTTCAGCCGGGTGCTGCCCGACCGTTTCATCGCGGACCTCGACGCGATGTTCACGAAGCAGCGGCCCGACCTGCTGGTCTACGAAATCGGCAATCCCGGCGGCGCGTTCGCCGCGATGAAGGCCGGAATTCCCGCGATGGGCCACGGCTTCGGCCGGGTCGCGACGGGCGGGATCGCGGACGGGATCCGCAAGTCGGTCGAGGACCACGCCATCGAACTCGGCATCGCCGGGGAGGAGCGGTTCTCCTGGGGTAACCCGTTCGTGGACATCTGCCCGCCGTCGGTGCAGTCGCCGGAGTTCTTGGCGGGCGCGCGGCGGCTGCCGCTGCGGCCGGTCGGCTGGAGCGAGCCGGGGGACCTGCCTGCGGGGGTCGCGGCCCGCGACCGCGACCGTCCGCTGGTTTACCTAACGCTGGGCACCACGCCGATGAGCCAGGCGCACATCCTCGCCTCGGCGATCTCCGCGCTGGCGGAGCTGGAGGCCGACGTGCTCGTGGCCACCGGGCCGTCGGTCGAGGTGTCGTCGCTCGGTGCGGTGCCCGCGAACGTCCGGCTGGAGGCGTGGGTGCCGCAATCGGAGCTCATGCCGCACGTGGACCTCGTGGTGCACCACGGCGGCAGTGGCACGACGCTGGGCGCGTTCACCGCGGGGGTACCGCAGCTCGTGCTGCCACAGGGGGCGGACCAGTTCAGCAACGCCGAGGCCGTGACCGCGGCGGGTGTGGGTGACCAGCTGGTGGGCGACGCGGTGACGACCGAAGCCGTGCGCGAGAAGGCCCAGCGGCTGCTGACGGACTCGGCCGTGGCCGATGCCGTGCGGGCGCTGGCGGCGGAGGTGGCGGCGATGCCGTCGCCGGACGAGGTTGCCGCGCAGCTGCCCGACTACGTCTGACGATGAGTGCCCGGCGCCTCGCGTTCGAGGTGCCCGGCACCCGTCACGCGCGGGCGATGAGTTCCTTGAGCAGCGAACCCATGCGGGTGGCCGCCTGGCGGCCGGCTTCGAGGACCTCTTCGTGGTTGAGCGGCTCGCCCGTCATGCCGGCGGCGAGGTTGGTGACGAGCGACAGCCCGAACACCTCGACCCCGGCGGCGCGGGCCGCGATGGCCTCCAGGACCGTCGACATGCCGACGAGGTCCGCGCCCATCGTCCGCAGCATGCGGATCTCGGCGGGCGTCTCGAAATGGGGGCCGGTCAGGCCCGCGTAGACGCCTTCCTCCAGTGAACTGTCGATCTCCTTCGCGAGGCCGCGCAGGCGGGGGGAGTAGAGGTCGGTGAGGTCGACGAACTTGGCGCCGACGATCGGCGAGCGGGCCGTGAGGTTGAGGTGGTCGGAGATCAGCACCGGCTGCCCGACGCTGAAGCCCTCGCGCAGGCCGCCGGCCGCGTTGGTGAGCAGCACGGTGCGCGCGCCGGCCGCCGCGGCGGCGCGCACGTTGTGCACCACCGGGTCGATGCCCTTGCCCTCGTAGAAGTGCGTGCGGCCCAGCAGCACGAGTGCGCGCTTGTCGCCGATCTTCAGCGACCGGAGGGTCCCGCCGTGCCCCACGGCGCCGGGAGTGGTGAAACCGGGCAGCTCGCCGAACGGGATCTCCGCATCGGCCGTCCCGATCACGTTCGCGGCCGGGCGCCAGCCCGAGCCGAGCACCACGGCGATGTCGTGCTTGTCGACGCCGGTCCGCTCGGCGATGGCGGCCGCGGCCGCTTCCTCGTGGTTGGTCATGGCGCCGAGCGTATCCGGGCACTGCGCAGCGCCAGGAACACCACCAGCCCGAACGGCGACAGGAAGATCGTCAGCACCAGGACCGGGCTGACCTGCCACCACGGGATCCCCCGCGCATGCGCCTCGAAGAACATCCACCGCCCGAGGAACAAGTCGAACGCGATCAGCTGCGCCCACAGCAACGCCGCCCCCGCCGACGACCCCGCAAACGCTTGCAGCGGGGCCAGGTCCGGCCGGCTCACCGCCTGCCACAGCTCTCCGAAGTGCGGGATCGCGATGGCGAAGTAGCACGCCAACGGCAGCAAGGGTACCCACGGCGACGCCATGATCCGCCGCGTCCACCGCCAGGTGGGAGCGAAGATCATCAGGGCCCAGAAGGGTGTCGCGAGCGGGAAGGTCCAGGTGAACAACTGCTGAGTCATCGCGCCGGCTCCCGGCGGGGTGGGTGGGTGAGCGCGGTCATCGCACGAGCTCCCGGGTCGGGCGGTACACCGAGGCGAAGACGCCCAGTGCCACCGCGGCGAGCAGGGTCCCGGCGGCCGCAAGGACCGGGGCGGTGGGGTGGATCAGCGACTCACCGCGCAGCGCCTGCCAGGTCACGAGGGCGACGAGGCCCGCGTAGCCGAAGGTCGCGACCCACACCAGGCGGACGCGGACCGCGCTGTCGCGAAGGCGCGGCAGCCGCGTCGCGAGCAGGCCCAACCCCAGGGCCACCAACGGCAGCAGCTGCAGCGCGTGCATGCCCGTGAAGTGCGGGATCCGCAGGTCGCCGCCGGTGGTGCTCCAGCCGAGGACGGGCAAGCCGGGGCCGCCGTCGGGGACACCGACGCTGTGGGCGCCCACGAGGGCCGACACGCCGGTCGTGTTCAACGCCTGCAGCTGGGCGGCCGTCGGCCCCGTCATGAGGGCACCGAGGCCGATGCCGATGAGTGAGATGACCGCGCCAGTGCGGACGGCCCAGTGGATGGCGCGGTCTTCGAGGCGCGTGAACATCAGGAGCACGGTGAGCACCAGCGTCGCGATCCAGATGGCGGCGACCATGCCGCCCATGAGCTGGAACAGCGTGTTGTCCAGGGGCGTCGCGTTGTTGAAGTGGCTGGGCCGGCCGCGCACCGCCTGGAAGACCATCACCACGTACTCGGCAGCGAACAGCACGATCACCACGTTCGTGGCGACGTGGGCGGTCCGGCGGAAGCGGGGCAGCAGCGACACCAGCCAGCCCCACGTGAAGAAGTACAGCGCACCCGAAATGGCGAACTTCAGCAGCTTCGCCCACACGGGCGCGCCGAGCACGGTGCGCGGGTCCACCACCATCGCGACGACGCAGGCCAGCGCGGTGACGACGAGTCCCGCCGCGAAGAGTGTCGACGGCCGGTGCCAGGCGTTCGTTCGGCTCGTAAGCAAGGTCATGATGCCCTCCCAGAATGGATAGTCACAGTATCCATTATGGGAAGCTAGACTATCCAAGCTGAGAAGTCCTCAGGGATGTCCCTGAAATGACCCGGCCCTGAAAGCACCGGGTCCTGAAACACCAAGGAGTTGATGCGGCCGTGCGGATGGCCGAGCTGAGCGCCGAGTCCGGCATGCCGGTCGCGACGATCAAGTACTACCTGCGCGAAGGCCTGCTCCACCCGGGCGAGCGCACCAGCCCCAACCAGGCGCGCTACGGCGACGAGCACGTGCAGCGACTCAAGCTCATCCGCGCGTTGCTCGACGTCGGCGGCCTGTCGGTGGCCACCGTCGGCGGCGTGCTCGCGGCGATCGACGCGGGCGAGCCCACCAACGAGGTCCTCGGCGTCACCCAGCGCGCCCTCGTCGGCGGCGCGAGCGACGTCGGCGAAGAGGCCCGCGCGTGGGCGCTGGACCTGCTGGAAAAGCTGACCGCCGCCCACGGCTGGAAGTTCGCTCCCGAGCATCCCGCGGCGCCCGGGCTGATTACCACGCTGTGCACGATCCGCGCGCTCGGTCACCCCGCGCTGATCGAGCGCATCGAGGACTACGCCACGCTCGCCGACCGCATCGCCGAGGTCGACCTCGACACGCTCGCCGCGCATCCGTCGCTGGACCGGATCGTGGAAGCGGCCGTGGTCGGCACGGTGCTGGGCGACCGGCTGTTCGCGGGTCTGCGCCGCCTCGCGCAGGCGGCCGAGTCGGGCCGGCGGTACCCGGACGGGCTGGGCTGAACCCCTACTGCTGGCCCGGGAACGACAGCGTCGGCTCGATCTTGTCCCACGTGGTGACGCCGTCGGGCTCGATTTCCGACGGCACGGTGAGCGAGACGGCCCACAGCGCCTCACCCGAAGTCTTGAGCAACGCGAACGTCGTGCGGGTGATCGAGGAGTCGGCGCCGCTCTGCCCGGGTCCGCCGCGCTCCGCGGTGCGGTAGACCATCTCGGTTCCGGCGGCCGTCGTGGCTTCCTTCACGATGAACGCGCCGTCGTCGGTCCCGGCCCGCAGGCTCGCCTTGTAGTCCGAAACGTCGTGCTTTTTGAAGAAGTTCGGGAAGCGCTCGATGCGCAGCGACTCGCGCCCGTCCGGCGAGACGTACTGCACGACCGTGGACGAGCCGACGATGCTCGCGGTCCGCGCGGCGATGAAGCGCTGCCAGCCATCCGGCACCGAGACGACGTACTGGGTCTCGCGCGAGACGTTCGCCGTCTCGCTCGCGTTGCCGTGCTGCTCCACCAGCTTCACGTCCTGCGGCGGCGCCGTCGTACCCGGTGCACCGGCGGAGGTCGCGCTGCCGGCCGGCGGGATCAGCGACTGCCCGCTGATCAGCCGCGCCAGCGCGAACCCGCCGGCACCGGCGATGAGGAACAGCACCACCGCCGCCACGGCCAGCAACGCCGACGCCCGCGGACTGCGTCGCGGCGAGGCGGCCGCAACCGGCGCCGCGACAGCAGGAGTCGGAGCCGCGCCCTGCCGCAGGAACGGCAGCGGACCCGGGTCCGCTGCCAGCGCGCCACTGGCCTCCGCCTTCTTGTCGGTCGGCGCCACCGTCTCGAGCACCTGCGTGTCGGTCGCGTCGAGCTGCGCCGAAGTCTTCTTGCCGTCCGGTGTGCGGAACAGCTCCGGTCCGAACAGGTCCAGCGCCGTCTTGCCCTGCAACGGGTACAGCCGGTGGCGCACCTCGCGCAGCGAGATCCGCTTCTCCGGCTCCTTTTTCATCAATGCGGCGATCACGTCGGCCAGCGGACCCGGCTTCGGCTTGGGCACCGAGCCATTCACGACCTTGCCGACTGTCTCCAGTGGATCGCCGTCCGCGTCGTACGGCGGGGCGCCCTCCACCGCGGCGAACAGCGTCGCCCCCAGCCCCCACAGGTCGGCCGCCGGCGTGACCGCGCCGCCGGACGCGACCTCCGGCGCGATGTAGGCAGGTGAGCCGAGCATGATGCCGGTGCGCGTCATCGTGGCTTCGGAAACGTTGCGCGCGATCCCGAAGTCGGTGAGCTTGATCCGCCCGTCGCCGGCCACGAGCACGTTGCCCGGCTTCACGTCGCGGTGCGTGATGCCGGCGTCGTGCGCCGCTTCGAGCGCGGCGGCGACGGCGATGCCGACGGCGGCCGCCTGCTCCACGCTCAACGGCCCGTGGTCGCGCAGGATGTGCGCGAGGCTGCGCGAGGGCAGCAGCTCCATGACCACGAACGGTTCGTTGTTGTCGCGCGCGACGTCGTGAAGGATGATCACGTTCGGGTGGGACAGCACCGCGATCGCGCGCGCCTCGCGCAGCGTCCGCTCACGCAACTCGTCCGCTTGTGACGCCGGCACGCCCGGCGGCAGCTTCATCTCCTTGACGGCCACCGGCCGGTGGAGGAACTCGTCGTAGGCCGACCACACCGTGCCCATCGACCCCGAGCCGAGCACGGATCGCAGCCGGTAGCGCCCGGCGACCACACGGGACTGCTGCTCGGCTGCGTTCGACTGTGCAGCGCTCGACTGTGCAGCGCTCGACTCTTTCGAGTTCGGCTCTTCCTTCGAGGAGGACACCCCCTGATTGTGTCGTAAGGCACCGACACTCTTCGACCCAGTGTGCAAGACCTGCCCGCCCGTGTTCGGCGGATACCCCTGCACACTCTGGCGGGGCGACTAGAGTCACAGGTGTCGGCACTGGCGTGCCTCTACCATCACTGGGTATGACGAACGTGGCTGGGCCGGAGTCGGTGCCGATCTCCGAACCCGAGCTCGCGCTGGCGGCCGAGTTTCCGGCCGCTGACCGGGCCCGGTGGCAGGAACTCGTGGCGGGAGTGCTGCGCAAGAGCGGCCGCCTGCCGGAGGACTTCGCGGGGGCGCCGGAGAGCAAACTCGTCACCCACACGTACGACGGTATCGACATCCAGCCGCTGTACACGCGCGAAGACGCCCTCGGCGAGCCCGGCTACCCGGGTCTGCCGCCGTTCATCCGCGGCGCGCGGCCGGAAGGCGTGATCGGCACCGGGTGGGACGTGCGCGCGCGCCACCTGCGGGCCGACGCCAAGGCGACCAACGCCGCGATCCTCGCCGACCTCGAAGGCGGCGCCACGTCCGTGTGGCTGCGCGTCGGTGGCGAAGCGCTCCCGCTCGACGCGCTGGCCGACGCGCTCAACGAGGTCTACCTGGACCTCGCGCCGGTGGTCCTCGACGCGGGCGCGGAGTACGCCGCCGCGGCCGAAGCGCTGCTGGACGTATTGGCCGAGCGCGAGATTCCGCCCAGTGAGGCCGTCGCGGTGCTCGGTGCGGACCCGATCGGCGTAGGCGCGCGCTCCGGTGAAGCGCTGCCCGTCGCCCCGGCCGCCGAGCTGGCCGCGCGCGTCGCCGCGAAGTACCCGAAGGTGCGCACGCTCGTGGCCGACGGCCTGCCGTTCCACGAGGCCGGCGGTTCGGACGCGCAGGAGTTGGCTGCGACGATCGCCGTCGGCGTCGCGTACCTGCGGGCGCTGACCGAAGCCGGTCTGGACGTCTCCGCCGCGGCCGCGCAGCTGGAGTTCCGCCTGGCCGCCACGGCCGACCAGTTCCTCACCATCGCCAAGTTCCGCGCCGCCCGCCGGCTGTGGGACCGCGTGCTCGAAGTTTCCGGAGCGCCCGCCGGCGCACGTGGTATGCACCAACACGCCGTGACCTCGCCCGCGATGATGACTCAGCGCGACCCGTGGGTGAACATGCTGCGCACCACTGTCGCGTGCTTCGCCGCGGGCGTCGGCGGTGCGGACGCCGTGACCGTGCTCCCGTTCGACTCCGCGATCGGCCTGCCCGACGCGTTCTCCGCGCGCATCGCCCGCAACACCAACGCGGTGCTGCTGGAGGAGTCGAAGCTGGGCAGCGTGATCGACCCGGCCGGCGGCTCCTGGTACGTCGAGCAGCTCACCGACGAGCTGGCGAACGCCGCGTGGGCCGAGTTCACCGCGATCGAGGGCGCGGGCGGCGTCGAGGCCGAGCTGGCGTCGGGCGCGTTGGCCGCGCGACTGGCCGCGACGTGGGACAAGCGCGCGAAGCGCCTGGCTACGCGCCGAGACCCGATCACGGGCGTGAGCGAATTCCCCAACCTGGCCGAGAAACCCGTGACCAGGGCGGCCGTGAGTTCCACTGTGGATGGTGGTCTGCCGAGACACCGCTACGCCGAAGCGTTCGAGCGGCTGCGCGACGCTTCGGACAAGTACTTGGCCGAGCACGGCGAGCGGCCGAAGGTCTTCCTCGCCACCATCGGTCCCGTCGCCGCGCACACCACCCGCGCCGGGTTCGCCGCGAACCTGTTCCAGGCCGGCGGCCTCGAGGCCGTGAACCCGGGCGCGACCGACGACCTGCCCGCTGCCTTTCACGAGAGCGGCGCGCGCATCGCGTGCCTCTGCGGCACCGACGCCGCGTACGAAGAGCAAGCGGCCAACGTCGCCGCGTCGCTCGGCGCCGAGACGGTGCTGCTCGCCGGCAAGGCGAGCTACCCCGGAGTGAGCGGCAACGTCTTCGCCGGCTGCGACGCGCTCGAAGTCCTGACCGGCATTCACGCTCGACTGGGAGTGACGGCATGACCATTCCGAATTTCGCCGACGTTCCGCTCGGCAACCCCGAGCCGGTAGATCGCGCCGCGTGGGCGCAGGCCGTGCAGGAGGCCACCGGTAAGGGCCCCGACGCGCTGGCCTGGGAGACGCCCGAGGGCATCGGCGTGAAGCCCGTGTACACGGCCGACGATCTGTCCGATGTGGACTTCCTGGGTACGTACCCGGGCATCGCGCCGTTCCTGCGCGGGCCCTACCCCACGATGTACGTGAACCAGCCGTGGACGATCCGCCAGTACGCCGGGTTCTCCACCGCGCAGGAGTCCAACGCCTTCTACCGCCGCAACCTCGCGGCCGGGCAGAAGGGCCTGTCAGTCGCGTTCGACCTGGCCACCCACCGCGGCTACGACTCCGACCACCCGCGGGTGTCCGGCGATGTCGGCATGGCGGGCGTGGCGATCGACTCGATCTACGACATGCGCCAGCTCTTCGACGGCATCCCGCTCGACAAGATGAGCGTGTCGATGACGATGAACGGCGCCGTGCTGCCGGTGCTCGCGCTCTACGTGGTCGCGGCGGAGGAGCAGGGGGTGAAGCCGGAGCAGCTCGCGGGGACGATCCAGAACGACATCCTCAAGGAGTTCATGGTCCGCAACACCTACATCTACCCGCCGCAGCCCTCGATGCGGATCATCTCCGACATCTTCGCGTTCACCTCGCAGAACATGCCGAAGTACAACTCGATCTCGATCTCCGGCTACCACATGCAGGAGGCGGGGGCGACCGCCGACCTGGAGCTGGCGTACACGCTGGCCGACGGCGTCGAGTACCTCCGCGCCGGCGTCGACGCGGGGCTGGACGTGGACAAGTTCGCACCGCGGCTGTCGTTCTTCTGGGCGATCGGCATGAACTTCTTCATGGAGGTCGCGAAGCTGCGTGCGGCGCGGCTGTTGTGGGCGAAGCTGGTGAAGCAGTTCGATCCCAAGAGCGAGAAGTCGCTTTCGCTGCGCACGCACTCGCAGACGTCGGGTTGGTCGCTGACCGCGCAGGACGTGTACAACAACGTCGCGCGCACCTGCGTCGAGGCGATGGCCGCGACCCAGGGCCACACGCAGTCGCTGCACACCAACGCGCTCGACGAGGCGCTCGCACTGCCCACCGACTTCTCCGCGCGCATCGCGCGCAACACGCAGCTGCTGCTTCAGCAGGAGTCGGGCACCACGCGCGTGATCGACCCGTGGGGCGGCAGTGCGTTCGTCGAGAAGCTGACCTACGACCTCGCGCGCAAGGCGTGGGGCCACATCACGGAGGTCGAGAGCGCGGGCGGCATGGCGCGCGCGATCGACGAGGGCATCCCGAAGCTGCGCATCGAGGAGGCTGCCGCGCGCACGCAGGCGCGCATCGACTCCGGCCGCCAGCCCGTGATCGGCGTGAACAAGTACCAGGTCACCGACGACGAGCAGATCGACGTGCTCAAGGTCGACAACGCCGGGGTGCGCACGCAGCAGCTGGAGAAGCTGCGGCGGTTGCGCGCCGAGCGTGACTCGCAGGCCACCGAGGACGCGTTGCGGCGGCTGACCGAGGGAGCGGGCAACGGCGGGAACCTGCTCGCGCTGGCCATCGACGCGGCGCGGGCCAAGGCCACCGTCGGTGAGATCTCCGACGCGCTGGAGAAGATCTGGGGCCGCCACTCGGGGCAGATCCGCACGATCTCCGGCGTGTACCGGGAAGAGGTGGGGAAGTCGGACAACGTGGAGAAGGCGCGCTCGCTGGTCGAGAAGTTCGCCGAGGACGAGGGGCGCCGGCCGCGCATCCTGATCGCGAAGATGGGCCAGGACGGCCACGACCGCGGCCAGAAGGTGATCGCCACCGGCTTCGCCGACCTGGGCTTCGACGTCGACGTCGGCCCGCTCTTCTCCACGCCCGGTGAGGTGGCGCGGCAGGCGTCGGAGGCCGACGTGCACGTGATCGGCGTGTCTTCGCTCGCCGCCGGGCACCTGTCGCTCGTGCCGGCGCTGCGCCACGAGCTGGCCGAGCTGGGGCGGTCGGACATCATGGTCGTCGTGGGTGGCGTCATCCCGCCGCAGGACTACGACGAGCTGCGCGCCGCCGGTGCCGCCGCCATCTTCGGGCCGGGCACGGTCATCGCCGACGCGGCGATCGGCCTGCTGGAGCAGCTCGCGCACCAGGAGTCCTGAGCCTTGCCGCGCAGGATCGACGTCGCCGCCTACGCGAAGGGCGTGCTCGCGGGCGACCGCGGCACCCTGTCCAAGGCGATCACGCTGGTCGAGTCGCACCGGGCGGACCACCGGGCGCAGGCGCAGGAGCTGCTCGTGGAGCTGCTGCCGCACGCCGGGGGCGCCCAGCGGGTCGGCATCACGGGCGTGCCCGGTGTCGGCAAGTCGACGTTCATCGACCAGCTGGGCACGGACCTCACCGCGGCCGGCCACCGCGTCGCCGTGCTCGCCGTGGACCCGTCCTCCACCCGCACGGGCGGCTCGATCCTCGGCGACAAGACACGCATGTCGCGGCTCGCCGTGGACCCCCGGGCCTTCATCCGGCCGTCGCCGACGTCGGGGACTCTGGGCGGCGTCGCGCGGGCCACCCGCGAGACGATCGTGCTGATGGAGGCGGCCGGCTTCGACGTGGTGCTGGTGGAGACCGTCGGCGTCGGGCAGTCCGAGGTCGCCGTGGCCAACATGGTCGACTCCTTCCTGTTCCTGACGTTGGCCCGCACGGGCGACCAGCTCCAGGGCATCAAGAAGGGCGTGCTGGAACTGGCCGACGTCATCGCCGTGAACAAGGCCGACGGCCCGCACGCCCGCGACGCCGCCCGCGCCGCGCGCGAGCTCTCGGGCGCATTGCGGATGATCTACGGCAAGGACGCGCCGTGGACGCCGCCCGTGCTGACCTGCAGCGCACTGGAGGGCTCCGGCCTGGACGAGATCTGGGCGACCATCGGCCGCCACCGCTCGCTGATGCAGGAGTCGGGTGAGCTTTCCGACCGCCGCCGCCAACAGCAGGTCGACTGGACGTGGTCCATGGTCCGCGAGCAGCTGCTGGACCGGCTGACCTCGCACCCTTCGGTGCGCGCGCAGGTTGCGGACGTCGAACGGGCGGTCCGCGAGGGTGAGCTGACGGCGACACTGGCGGCGGAGCGGATCTTGACGGCGTTCGCGGAGCCGTTGGACGGCTGAGCCGCGTGCCTCTCCGGACAACCGCCGCGTGGCGTTGCCGGCCGCCCGACCGCCATCCCGCGGGCGGCATGCGGCGCACAGGCGTATGAACGAATGCGGAGCCAGGACCGCTAGCCGCGTGAATGAACGCGGAGCCGCGGTCGCTAACGCGTGGACAAATGCGGAGCCGCGACCGCCAACCCCGTGGACGAACGCGGAGCCACCACCGCTAACCGCGTGAACGAACGCGGAGCCGCGACCGCCAACCCCGTGGACGAACGCGGAGCCACCGCCGCCAACCCCGTGAACGACTGCCGAGCCACCGCCAACAACCCCGTTCGAGCCGGTGAAGCGACGAAACGCCCACCGGACCCACCCTCAGTGGGCCACCGGTCCCGTTCGGCTGACGAACGGTCCCCCAAAGTGACTTTGGTCTGACCTCATGACCGCTCCACGCTCCGTGACGACCGGTCACCGTGTGGAGATGCGGTCGGCGGGCGGTGGTGCGGGTTGAGTGGAGAGGCTCCACCGCGTGGCGGCTGACGTCGCGGCCGTTCGGCAGGCAGAATGCGACGCAGTGCCGTAGAAGGGATGTCATGGCGAAGGTGCGGGGACTGCTGCTGGTCGGCCTGCTGGGCGCGTTGTGCTACTGCGCGGCTCCGGCGCAGGCGGCCGTCGTCGATGCGCCGGCTCAGGTTCAGGTCCAGGCGCAGAGCGCGGCACGTGCGGAAGGACTGCTCCCGGCCCCGCAGCAGGCGGCACCGGGTCCGGTGCTGGACCCGACGCAGACCGACAAGGCCAACGCGCAGAAGACGCGGAACAAGCTGATCGCGGGCGGTATCGCCATCGTGCTGCTCGCCATCGTGTTCTTCGGGCGCCGGAAGCGTAAGAAGGGCAACGGCTGAAGCGGCCCGGTTCACCCTGACCGAATTCCGTCGGGCCGTTCAACGCAGATCCGGTACCGGCCGTCTCGGGTCCCCCGTCGCGGCGCGCGGCTTGCCACCTGCATGGTGCACGATCATCTGCAAATGCGTACGACAGATCGAACGGCACGGTGCGGGTCCCCAGGCACCACCCGTGTTGCGGGAGGAGGTGCGGCGTGACTGTGCTTGATTCACGTCCGGACGTTCCAGGTGATTCCGAGGGTCGAATGGCCAACCCGATCGAGGCGCCCACCGCGCTGATCACCGAAGCCGGCGTCAGCATGGCACCTGTGGAGGATCTCGGTGCGGGCCGCGGCCCGTTCTGGCTGGACGGCTGGCTGCGGGCCAACGTCACCGACGTGCTCGCGTGGCGCCGGCACATCCACGCCCACCCGGAGCTGTCGCGGCACGAGTTCGCGACGACCGAGCTGGTCGTGTCGCTGCTGCGCGCCGTCGGCCTCAAGCCGTGGGTGCTGCCCGGCGGCACCGGCGTGGTGTGCGACATCGGCCAGGGCGAGCGCTGTGTCGCTCTCCGTGCCGACATGGACGCGCTGCCGCTCACGGAGGACACGGGTCTGCCGTACGCCTCCACCACGGAGGGCGCGGCCCACATGTGCGGGCACGACGCCCACACGGCCATCCTGCTGGGCGCGGCCCGCGCGCTGGCCGGCGCTCCCGAGCTGCCCGGCCGCGTGCGCCTGGTCTTCCAGGCCGCCGAGGAGGTCATGCCCGGCGGCGCGCTGGACATGATCGCGGCGGGCGCGCTCGAAGGCGTCGAGCGGATCTTCGGCCTGCACTGCGACCCGCGGCTCGAGGTCGGCAAGATCGGTACCCGCGTGGGCGCGCTGACCTCGGCCGCCGATCTGATCGAGCTGCGCCTCACCTCGCCGGGCGGCCACACGTCGCGGCCGCACCTCACCGCGGACCTCGTGTACGCGCTGGGCACGGTCATCACGTCGCTGCCGTCGGTGCTTTCCCGTCGCGTCGACCCGCGCTCGGGCACGGTGCTCGTGTGGGGCGCGGTGCACGCCGGCCAGGCCGCCAACGCGGTCCCGCAGGACGGCGTGCTGCGCGGCACCCTGCGCACGGCCGACCACGAGGTGTGGACGGCACTCGAACCGCTCGTCGCGTCGTCCGTGGAGTCGCTGCTCGCGCCGACCGGCGTGGGCTTCTCGCTCGACTACCGCCGTGGAGTGCCCCCGGTCGTCTCAGACGCGGAGTCCACTGCCCTGCTGCGCGCCGGTGTCGAAGCCGCTCTCGGCGAGCAAGGCCTCGCCGGCACGGAGCAGTCCTCCGGTGGCGAGGACTTCGGGTGGTACCTCGAGCACGTCCAGGGCGCGTTCGCCCGCCTCGGCGTGTGGTCCGGCCCGCCGGCCCCTCAGGCCGACATCCACCGCCCCACCTTCACCCTCGACGAGCGGGCGCTGATGGTCGGTGTCCGCACGCTGGTGCACACCGCGCTGGCCGCTCTGGCCTGAGTTGTCCACAACCTCACCCGCTTAAGTTATCCACAGCCAAGCCGAGCTGTGGATAACTCAAGCGGGTGGTTTTTGCGTCTGAGCAAAGCCCTGTGGACACCTATTTCACCCGGTCTCGTGAACCCTCATCGAGCCGCCGGGCTGCCTATTCACAGCGGGTGATCAACAGTCGCCGAGTCAGGTCCGGGGAAGTGCTTGAAACGACCGTTTTTACTTACGTTCCAACGGATCTAAGCCGCCTATAAGCACGTTTGACAAATCGCCCGACGGCCGCAAAACAAAACGTCGCAAGCAGAAAACGTGCAGCGGTGTCAGAGCTTAACCGGCTGAGGGTGAACACCGTTCATGATGCCCAGGTCGGCGCGTAAATCGGCCGAGTTGTCCACAGGGCTGTGGTCAGCCGGTGATCCCGGAGCACGGCCGGGTGCGCAGGTCATCCACATAGTCGGCGGGCGCTCCGGCGGCTTCGGCCGCGTCGGCGAGCACGCCGAGGTAGCGGGCGGACGGCAGGCCGCCCTCGTACGCGTCGAGCACGTAGAGCCAGGCGAGCACCGAGCCGTCCATGGTCTGGACCCGCAGGCGGATCTTGTTGTGCATGCCGAGCTCGCCGCCTTCCCAGCGGTCGAGCCCGGCCTCGTCGAGCGGGGTCACGTCGTAGAGCACCACGAAGACCCGGGAGTCCGGGTCCTCGACGATGGTGGCCAGCGCGCCTTCCCAGCCGAGGTCTTCGCCCCCGAAGGTCAGCCGCCAGCCCTCCAGCCAGCCGGTGCCGGCCATCGGTGCGTGCGGGGCGCGCTCCAGCATCTGGGCGGGCTCCATGTTCGATCCGTAAGCGGCATACAACGGCACGGGCGACAGCCTAGCGACCCGCTCCACGCCCAAGCGGATGCACATGCCGTGTCCGGCCACTTCGCTGGTCGCGAAGCCCTCCGCGTAACGTTGTGACCACCGGCCGCACGCGTATCGAGGAGGACCTCAGGTGACCAGGATCGTGATCATGGGCGGGGGCCCGGCGGGTTACGAAGCCGCCTTGGTCGCTGCGCAGCACGGCGCCGACGTGACGATCGTCGAGCGTGACGGCCTGGGCGGCGCTTGTGTTCTCTACGACTGCGTTCCGTCGAAGACGTTCATCGCCTCGTCCGGCGCGCTGGCGAAGATGCACGACCTCGGTGAGCTGGGCATCAACACCGACCTCGCCGACACGAGCGTCGACCTGCCGACTGTCCACGGTCGGGTGAAGGGACTCGCGCTCGCGCAGTCGGCCGACATCCGCGCCCGCGTGCAGCGCGAGGGTGTGCGCGTGGTCAACGGCACCGCCCGCTTCTGCGACGACGAGCCGGGCCTGGCGACACACAAGGTCGCCGTGACCCACGCCGACGGCACCACGGAGGCCCTGCAGGCCGACGTCGTCCTCATCTCCACCGGCGCCACCCCGCGCGTGCTGCCTGGCGCGGTGCCCGACGGCGAGCGCATCCTCGACTGGCGCCAGCTCTACGACCTCACCGAGTTGCCCGAGCACCTCGCCGTGATCGGCTCGGGTGTCACGGGCGCCGAGTTCGCCTCCGCGTACACCGAGATGGGCGTGAAGGTCACCGTGGTGTCCAGCCGCGACCGCGTGCTGCCCCACGAGGACGCCGACGCCGCCGCGGTCCTCGAAGAGGTCTTCTCCCAGCGCGGCACCACCGTCGCGAAGCACGCGCGCGCCGAGCGCGTGGAGCGCACCGAGAAGGGCGTGGAGGTGCACCTCGCCGACGGGCGCGTGATCGAGGCCAGCCACGCCCTGATGACCGTCGGGTCCGTCCCGAACACCTCCGACATCGGTCTCGACCGCGTGGGCATCGAGCCCGGCCCTGGCGGGTTCATCACGGTCGATCGCGTGTCGCGCACCACCGTCCCCGGCATCTACGCGGCGGGTGACTGCACCGGCGTGCTGATGCTCGCGTCCGTGGCGAGCATGCAGGGCCGCATCGCGATGTGGCACGCGCTGGGCGAGGGCGTGGCGCCGATCAAGCTGAAGACCGTGGCCGCCAACGTGTTCACGCACCCGGAGATCGCGACCGTCGGCATCAGCCAGCACGCCATCGACTCCGGCGAGGTGCCCGCGCGCACGATCATGCTGCCGCTGGCCACCAACGCGCGCGCCAAGATGGAAGGTCTGCGCCGCGGTTTCGTGAAGCTCTTCTGCCGCCCCGCCACCGGTGTGGTGGTCGGCGGTGTGGTCGTGGCGCCGTCGGCGAGTGAGCTGATCCTGCCGATCGCGCTGGCCGTGCAGAACCAGCTCACGGTGGACCACCTGGCGCTGACGTTCTCGGTGTACCCGTCGCTGTCGGGCTCGATCACCGAGGCCGGGCGCCAGCTGATGCGCCACGACGACCTCGACTGACCCGACCGATCTGGTTCGAACGGATTTCCGTTCCCGCGCAACCCCACGTGGCTCGCCGCGTCTTGTGCGGTGACAGGCTGATGACTGAGCGGGACAAGGGGCCGAGGGTGCGCAAGAGGGCGGTTTTCGTTGCGGCGGTGGCGATCGGGACGGTCGCCGTGGCCGGCCAAGCGGTGGCGGCGACCGGAGGGCCCGCGGCGGCGCCCGCGCCGGCCGTGACCGTGCAGCTGAACCAGGACACGGCGGCCTTGCACGGGCTGGTGAACCACTTCCAGCGCGGCGAGTCCAACGTCGCTCTCGCCGACTGCCCCGGCGCCAAGGCCGGCTCGACCACGTTCAGCTCGCCCGTGCTGAAGTTCGCGAACTACGACTTCGGCCCCTTCCTCGGCGTACACGCCACGGTCTCCGCCGACGCCGACCTCGTGTCCGGCACCGCCGCCGGCGATTACCCGCTCACGGTGGCGTGCGGCGGAAAGAACTACACCGCCACGTTCACCGTGCCGGCCGCCCAGGTGACGACGGTTCCGGCAGGCGCCGCCAAGGCGGGCGACGGAAGCCTCGCCAAATAGTGCACCAGTTTCACAAAACGCCGCCGGGAACCATTTCTGGCGGCTTTTTCGTGTGCGCTTGCCTGGCTTCCCGGCGTGCCCCATTGTTACCCTGACTGACAACTCGGTGCAGGTCAGAGACGTCTTCATGGTGTCGGAGGAGCACCGGCCGCGCGGCAGGGAGAACTGTGCGCGCGTGGTTGCGGAATACGCTGTGCTCCGTTGCGGAAATCAGCTGAGGGGAACTTCGATGAAGCGCATTGCCGTTTTTTCGCCGATTCTCACGATCGGCCTGTTCACGGCGGCGCCCGCCTTCGCGGCCGAGTCCGCCACGCCGGCCACGCCGGAGCAGCCGCCGTCGAGCACCTCGACGCCGGTCCCGCCCACGTCGGACAAGCCCACGCCGGACAAGCCACGCCGACGGGCGACCACCGCCGGCCCAAGCTGTCGCTGACGGTCCTACCGCGTGCGGCCAAAGCCGGTGACTCGGTCACGGCGCGGGTGGTGTGCCCGCCGAAGACGAGCACGAAGCTGTCTTCACCGGTGATCACGTTCGGGGAGTCTGACCACGCCGACGACGCCGAAGCAGGTCACCAAGGTGCCGGTGGGGCGCCGCAGACCGGTGGCACCGACGGTCCCGTCGACGACTCGTCCTCCGGGCGCGCGGTGGCCGCGGGTGCGATGGGCGTGCTCGCCGTCGGCGGCGCGGGGATGGTGCTGGCGCGGCGGCGCTCGCGCGGCTGACGGAACCCGGTCGCCGGAGGGAGTCGTGGCCCCTCCGGCGACCGCGCTCGGTCACCTGGTTGGGTGCTCAGTGCGCCCTCGGCACCCGAAGGGGGAGACATGCTCAGAAAGACGCTTGCCGCGGTGGCTCTGGCGGCACTGGCCGCGCTCGGTGGCTGTGCCGCTCCGTCCGCATCGGCGCCGCCACCGCCGGTGGGGCATTCCGTGACCGCGCCGGCGCCCGAGACGGCCGTGGTGCTGCCGAAGTCCAGACCGGTGTCGCTGGACATCCCGAAGATCGACGCGCACTCCACGCTCGTCCCGCTCGGGCTCAACGCCGACAACACCGTGCAGGTACCGCCGGTGAGCACACCGTTGCAAGCCGGCTGGTACGAGTACTCGCCGACGCCGGGGGAGCGTGGGCCGGCGGTGGTGCTCGGGCACGTGGACGGCAACAAGCACGAGGGGATCTTCTTCCACCTCAAGGAAATGGCGCCCGGGGACCAGGTGTCGATCAAGCGGGAAGACGGCAGCACGGCGCGGTTCGAAGTGACCAAGGTGGACCAGGTGCCGAAGGACGTGTTCCCGAGCGACGCGGTGTACGGCGACACTCCCGACGCGCAGCTGCGGCTCATCACGTGCGGCGGCGCGTTCGACCGCGCGGCGCACAACTACGAGGACAACGTGATCGTCTACGCGCGGTTCGTCGCCGACGGTCACTGATCGCTGCTCGTTCGTGATGGTTCTCCGGTTTTGTCGGTGCCCGGTGCAAGACTGTGGCCGCAGACACAATCCGCATCGCAACTGATCATGGGGAGTGCAGATGTTGTTCCGCGACGAACGCTGGCCCGACGGCACGCCGTGCTGGGTCGACCTGATGGTGCCCGACAGAACCGCCGCCGCGAAGTTCTACGAAAGCCTGCTGGGCTGGGACGTCCAGTTCGGTGGCGCCGAAACCGGCTACTACGGCATGGCGCAGCTCGCGGGGCGTCCGGTGGCCGGGGTGGGGGAGATCCCGGCCGAGCAGGCGGGGATGCCGGCCGCGTGGACCACGTACCTTGCGGTGTCCGATGTGGACAAGGCCGTGGCCGCCATCACCGAGGCCGGCGGCCGCGTCGTCGCGCCGCCGATGGATGTGATGACCCAGGGCCGCATGGCGATCGCGGCAGACCCGACGGGCTCCGTGTTCGGCCTGTGGCAGGCCGGCTTGCACTACGGCACGCAGGTCACGCTCGCGCCGGGCACGCTCGCGTGGAACGAGAGCATGTCCCGCGACTTCGCCGCCGCCAAGACCTTCTACGGCACCGTCTTCGGCTACTCGTTCAACGACATCTCCAACGACGAGTTCACCTACGCCACCCTTGACGTCGACGGCCGCCCGACCGGTGGCCTCGGCCAGGCGAACGGCGACTACGAACCGGGCTGGATGACCTACTTCTGGTCCGCCGACGTCGATGCCGCCGCGGCCAAGATCCCCGAGCTGGGCGGCACGGTGACCGAGAACCCGGTGGACACGCCGTTCGGGCGGATGCTCGTGGCCAAGGACAACCAGGGCGCGTCGTTCCAGCTCATGGCGCCCAACGAGCAGTCCGGCACCCAAGAGGGCTGGGGAGCCTGACCCGAATACCGCCGTGGTGCCGTATCCGAGAACGCGAACGGCCCCCGTCCGCAGCCGGACGGGGGCCGTTCGCCGAAACGAAGGCGCGGGTCAGTCGACCCAGTCGAACGTCTTCGTCACGGCCTTCTTCCAGTTGCGGTACTCCGACTCACGGCGCGACTCGTCCATCGACGGGTCCCACTGCTTGTCCTGCGCCCAGTTCGTGCGGATGTCGTCCTCCGACTCCCAGAACCCGACGGCGAGCCCGGCTGCGTAGGCCGCGCCCAGCGCGGTGGTCTCAGCCACCACCGGCCGGATCACGGGCACGCCGAGGATGTCGGCCTGGAACTGCATGAGCAGCTCGTTCACGACCATGCCGCCGTCGACCTTCAGCGACTTCAGCGGCACGCCGGAGTCGGCGTCCATCGCGTCGATGACCTCACGCGACTGGAACGCGGTCGCCTCGAGCACGGCCCGCGCGAGGTGACCCTTGTTGACGAACCGCGTGAGGCCGACGATTGCGCCGCGCGCGTCCGAGCGCCAGTACGGCGCGAACAGACCGGAGAACGCCGGCACGAAGTACGCGCCGCCGTTGTCCTCCACCGTGCGGGCGTGCTCCTCGATCTCCGCGGCCGACGCGATCATGCCCAGGTTGTCGCGCAGCCACTGCACCAGCGAACCGGTGACGGCGATCGAACCTTCGAGCGCGTAGACGGTGTCGTTGGAGCCGATCTTGTAGCAGACCGTGGTGAGCAGGCCGTTGTCCGACATGACTTTTTCAGTGCCGGTGTTGAGCAGCACGAAGTTGCCGGTGCCGTAGGTGTTCTTGGCCTCGCCGGGCGAGAGGCAGGCCTGCCCGAACGTCGCGGCCTGCTGGTCGCCGAGGATCCCGGCGATCGGCACACCCGCGAGCGCACCCTTTTCGCGAACCTTGCCGTACTCCTCCGACGACGAGCGGATCTCCGGCAGCATCGAGAGCGGAATGCCCATCTCCCCGGCGATGTCCGCGTCCCACTGCAGCGTGTCGAGGTCCATCAACAGCGTGCGAGACGCGTTGGTCGGGTCGGTGACGTGGATGCCGCCGTCGACGCCGCCCGTCATGTTCCACAGGACCCAGGTGTCCATGTTGCCGAAGACCAGGTCCCCGGCCTCGGCTTTCGCGCGGGCGCCTTCGACGTTGTCGAGGATCCACTTGACCTTCGGGCCGGAGAAATACGTCGCGAGCGGGAGGCCGACCTTCTGGCGATAGCGTTCCTGGCCACCGCCCAGCGCGCCGAGCTCGCCGACGATCTTGTCCGTGCGCGTGTCCTGCCAGACGATCGCGTTGTACACCGGCTTGCCCGTGTTCCGGTCCCACACCAGCGCCGTCTCGCGCTGGTTGGTGATCCCGACGGCGACGATGTCCTTGGCGGTCAGGTCCGCCTTGGCGAGCGCGCCCGCAGCGACGGCGCGCGTGTTCTCCCAGATCTCCTCGGCGTTGTGCTCGACCCAGCCGGCCTTCGGGAAGATCTGCTCGTGCTCGCGCTGGTCGACGGCGACCACCCGGCCGGAGTGGTCGAAGATCATGCAGCGGGTCGACGTGGTGCCCTGGTCGATCGCGGCTACGTACGAAGTCATCGTTGCTCCCTCGCTCTGGCGAGCTCCATCGGAACGGTGATCTCGCGGATCATTCGGCACTCGTCCGCTGGCTCTCGGCCGATTGGTCGGCAGGGACGCGCCCCGGCTCAGGCAGGAACTCGCCGGGAGCCTTCTCCCGGGCCGTCAGGACCTGGCCGATGAGGAGGTCGTAAATCAAAATGCCGACCAAACCACCGACGAGTGGCCCGACGATCGGGATCCACCAGTAGTTGCTGAACCAGGCACCGTTGCCGGGGAACGCCTTGTTCCCCCACCCTTCGAACAGGGTCAGCAGCCTCGGTCCGAAGTCACGCGCGGGGTTGATCGCGTAACCGGCGTTCGTGCCGAACGACAGCCCGATCCCCACGACCACGAAGCCGATCAGGGCCGGCCCCAAGTTGCTCTCCGGGGCGTTGTTCCGGTTGTCGATCAACGCCGCGATGATCCCGACGAGGATCGCGGTGCCGACGATCTGGTCGAGCAGCGGTCCCCACACCCCGTTGCCGAAGTACTCGGCCGGGAAGGTCGCGAAGATGGAGAACGTGCCCAATGAGTCCGGTCGCGACAGTGGTGGGTTCTGCGCGGCGTTGAAGGCGTCGATGGCATCGTGGTAGACGGCGTAGACCACTGCGGCGCCGGCCAGGGCGCCGAGCACCTGGGCCACCCAGAACGGCACCACCTTGGCCCACGCGAACTTCCGCCGGACGGCGAAGGCCAGAGTCACCGCGGGGTTGAGGTGCGCGCCGCTGACGCCGGCGGACATGTAGACCGCGAACATCACCGCGAAGCCCCAGCCGAACGCGATGATCAGCCAGTTGGACGCACCGAAATCGACCGACTGCCGACCGGATCCTGGGAGACCCACCACCGCGACCGCGACCGAGCCGCAGCCGAGCAGGATGATGACGGCTGTCCCGAGAAACTCGGCGAGCATTTCGCCGCCAATGTTCGAGCGTAGTCGGCTCCAAGCGTTTGACCTCTGAGAGATTTGCTCGCTCATCGCTTCCCCTCTCAAGTCGACGCCTCCTTGCGCCGAGACCTACCATGCTGCTCTGCCTCGCTGGAACGGACAAGTTTCCAGGCCGAGCGGTGCGCTCGGTAGTCGTGCAATGCTGGAGGGGTGCACAGCA
Organism: Amycolatopsis sp. NPDC023774; assembly: GCF_040639695.1. Classification (NCBI taxonomy): domain Bacteria; kingdom Bacillati; phylum Actinomycetota; class Actinomycetes; order Pseudonocardiales; family Pseudonocardiaceae; genus Amycolatopsis; species Amycolatopsis sp. NPDC023774. The sequence continues at coordinate 88,131 of NZ_JBFAAJ010000004.1, read as the reverse complement.
GCCAGTCGCGAGGAGGGCAGCCGCGGTGACGGAAGCGAAGCTGGGACCGGCGGCGCGCGAGGAATCCTGGCAGCGCCTCGGCAAGGAGACCTTCGACCTGGTCGTGATCGGTGGCGGCGTCGTGGGCGCCGGGACAGCACTAGACGCGGCGACGCGCGGCCTGCGCGTGGCCCTCGTAGAGGCCCGTGACCTGGCATCCGGCACGTCGAGCCGGTCGAGCAAGCTCTTCCACGGTGGCCTGCGCTACCTGGAACAGCTGGAGTTCGGGCTGGTCCGCGAAGCGCTCCACGAGCGCGAGCTGATGCTGACCAAGCTGGCCCCGCACCTGGTGAAGCCGGTGAGCTTCCTGTACCCGCTGACCCACCGCGGGTGGGAGCGGCCATACACCGCCGCGGGCCTGTTGATGTACGACACGATGGGCGGCGCGCGGTCCGTCCCGGGGCAGAAGCACCTCACCCGTGCGGGTGCTTTGCGGATGGTTCCCGCGTTGAAAAGGTCGGCCCTGATCGGGGGCATCCGCTACTACGACGCGCAGTCCGACGACGCCCGCCACACCATGACCGTCGCCCGCACCGCCGCGCACTACGGCGCCGTGGTGCGCACGTCGACCCAGGTGGTGGGTTTCCTGCGCGAGGCCGACCGCATCTCGGGCGTGCGGGTGCGTGACGTCGAGGACGGGCGCGAGACGGAGATCCAGGCCGGCGCGGTCATCAACTGCACCGGTGTGTGGACCGACGAGCTGCAGCGGCTTTCGGGCGGACGCGGACGGTTCCGCGTGCGCGCGAGCAAGGGCGTGCACATCGTGGTGCCGCGCGACCGGATCGTCTCGGAGTCGGGGCTGATCCTGCGCACTGAAAAATCCGTCCTGTTCGTCATCCCGTGGCGCAACCACTGGATCGTCGGGACGACGGACACCGACTGGCACCTCGACCTGGCGCACCCCGCGGCCACGAAGCACGACATCGACTACATCCTCGACCACGTGAACACGGTGCTGGCCACGCCGCTCACGCACGATGACATCGAGGGCGTGTATGCCGGCCTTCGTCCGCTGCTGGCGGGTGAAAGCGAGGAGACGTCGAAGCTTTCCCGCGAGCACGCCGTCGCGCGCGTGGCGCCCGGGCTGGTGGCCATCGCGGGCGGCAAGTACACGACGTACCGCGTGATGGCGGCCGACGCCGTCGACGCGGCCGTGGTGGACCTGCCCGGCCGGCCGCCGTCGTCCATCACGGACAAGGTGCCGCTGCTCGGTGCCGACGGTTACCACGCGCTCGTGAACCAGGCCGACCACCTGGCCGCGCAGCACGGCCTGCACCCGTACCGCGTGCGGCACCTGCTCGACCGCTACGGCTCGATGGTCCACGAGGTGCTCGCGCTGGCCGACGGCCGCCCCGAGCTGCTCAAGCCGATCGACTCCGCGCCCGATTACCTGGGCGTCGAGGTCGTGTACGCCGCCAGCCACGAAGGCGCGCTGCACCTGGAAGACGTGCTCGCGCGGCGCACCCGCATCTCCATCGAGTACGCCCACCGCGGCGCCGACTGCGCCGACCAGGTCGCGCGCCTCGTCGGCGAGGTGCTGGGCTGGTCCGCGGAGACGATCAAGCGCGAGGTCGACGTCTACACGGCCCGGGTGGAGGCCGAACGCGAATCGCAGTCGCAGCCGACGGACGAGTCGGCGGACGCCTTGCGCGCTTCGGCGCCGGAGGCTCGGTCGGGGATCATCGAGCCAGTGAGCTGAGGTCCGTGGAGGGCACCTCGAGGGACTCGGGTTTCCTCGGGGTGCCCTTCACGGCTTTGCCCCGAAGGCCGCCCCGGCTCGGCCGAGGCGGCCTTCGCTGAATTTTCACCGCCGGTTCAGGCCTTGCGGATCCACCGGATCAGCGGCTCACCCGTCGGCGCCGGTGTCCGCTCCGGCCCCACGTACGTGAACCCGCACTTCGCGGCGACCGAAGCCGACACGACGTTGCTCTCCTCGTGCCGGTAGCTGATCTCCTGCAGCCCGAGCCCGCCGAAGCCGTAGCGGAGAGCCGCGTTCAGCGCCGTGCCGGCCACGCCCTTGCCCCGCTCGGTGGGATGCGTCCAGACGGAGGCTTCGGCCGTGTCGAACGTCAGGTCCAGGTCCCGCAACCCGACCTCCCCGAGCAGCCGCCCGGTCGTCGGCTCCGCGACTGCCCACGAGCACCGCTCGTCGCGCGACCACTGCGCCGTGCGCAGCGCGATGTACTCGGTCGCTTCGTCGAGCGTTCGCAGCCGGTAGTTCAGCACGTACCGCCGGTGCTCGGGATCGGCGAACGCCTCCATCAACGCGGCCCGGTCATCGAGGTGCCGGTCCGCCCGCAGCTGGCGCAGGTAGTACGCGCCCGCGTTGATCTCCACGGGTTCCACACCACGAGCGTAACCAGAGTCAGGCCCTCAGCGCGCCCAGATGACGGGCACACCACCCTCGTCGAGTGGCCGGTTGGACACGATGCCGGCGACGGTGCCGTCGTCGCCGATGGCTTTCACGTCGCTGCGGTCGTAGCCGGCGGGCAGCGGCAGCTTGCCGTTCGGTTCCGTGCTCTGCCAGCCGAAGGGGGCGCCGGCGTTGGGGGTGGTCCGGTTGGGTAGCTGGCCGCCGATCAGCCCGGTGCTGTTGACGTCGGTGGCTTCGTCGCCGTCCGGCAGCATCTCGGGGTGGTCCGGGGTGGCCCAGCGGAAGGTCGTTCGGTGGCGGTCGCGGAGACGCCGTAGCCGACGACAACCCCGCCGCGGATGGCCGAGCCGCCGACAGAGGAGTACCCGGCCGGAACCGCCGGCGGCGTGAGCACTCCGTTCTGCCAGAGACCGCCGCCGTCAGCACGGTGCCGTCCTCGTCGACGTCCGCCACGTCGGCCCAGTCGCCGGTCGGTGGGATCGTGGCCGGGCCCGAGCCGAAGGCCGGGGACAACGCGCCGACGCTCTTGGCCGGGTCCGCGGAGACGAGCAGCGTGAGGACGTCACCTCGGTCGTTCAAGGCGACGGCGTCGGGCTGACGTAGCCCGACACCACCGGCAGGAGGTGGAAACCGTTGCCGTCCAAGAGGAAACCGCGGCTGATGCCGGTGTCGTAGCGAGGGCGTTGCCGAGGACGACGCCGGAACTGTTCTCGTCGTCGACTCGCGCGAACTCGTACCCGGCCGGAATGCCGCGGACTGTCGGCTGCCCGTGAGTCCAGGTGACTACCTGGGAGGTGCCGTCGATGATGAACTCCCCGGCGAACCCACCTTTGCCGTCGGTGCCCGTGAGGAAACCGGTCACGTCCTCGTGCCCTCGTGGCAGCGGCAGCAGAGTCGCGTGCCACGTGTCCGCCTGTGCCTGTGCCGTCCCCAGGCCCGCCAGCACGACGGCGCCCGCGTTGTCCGGCATTCGGGTGAAGTCAGAGCAGCCCGCGGTGATAAGCCTCGCCGACGGCGGCCGCGCGGTCGTTCACACCGAGTTTCGCGTACACGTGCAGCAGGTGGGTCTTGATGCTCGCCTCGCTGATGAACAGCCGGCTCGCCGCCGCGCGGTTGGTCGCGCCCGCCGCGACCAGGCGCAGCACGTCGAGCTCGCGGGCCGTCAGCACGCCCGGCGCAGGACTCCGAAGGGACGCCATCAGATGGGCAGCCACCGCGGGGGCCAGCACCGGCTCGCCCCGGGCGGCGGCGCGGACGGCGTGCTGCAGGTCGGCGACGGGCGCGTCCTTGAGCGGGTAACCGGTGGCGCCCGCCTCGATGGCGGGCAGGACGACGGCCTCGGTGTCGTACGTGGTGAGGACCAGGACGCGCACGGCGGGGTGCTCGGTGGCGAGCCGGCGGATCGCGCCGACGCCGTCGAGCTCGGGCATGCGCAGGTCCATGAGGACGACGTCGGGGTGGTGGCGCGCGACGAAAGCCAGCGCCTCGACGCCCGTGGCCGCTTCGCCGATCACCTCGATGTCGGGGCAGCCCTCGAACGCGCCGCGCAGGCCGTCGCGGACGATCGGGTGGTCGTCGGTGAGCAGCAGGCGGATCATCGGTCCGCCGGGATCGCGGGGAGCTGCACGTTGACCGCGGTGCCTTCGCCTGGTGCCGACTCGAGCGCGAACGTCCCCGCCACGCGCCGCACGCGCTGGCGCATCGCCTGCAGGCCGAACCCGGTGCCCTCGCCACGCGCCGGTGACGCGGGGTCGAAGCCGGCGCCGTCGTCGCGGACGTCGAGGAGGACGACGTTGCCGGCGTAGGTGAGCGAGACGGCGATCCGCGAAGCGCGCGCGTGTTTTTCCGCGTTGGCCGAGGCTTCCTGTGCCACGCGGTACAGCGTCACCTCCAGCTCCGGCAGCAGCGGCACGGGTTCGCCACTCGTTTCCGCGGTCACGGCGACGCCCGAAGTGTCCCTGACGCGCCGCGCCAGCTCCGCCAACGCGTCGGGCAAGCGCGAGTCCGTGAGCAGCTCGGACCGCAACGCCTGCACGGCGCGGCGGGCCTCCGTGAGGCTGTCCTTGGCGTGCGTGTGGACCTGGGTGAGGTGGCGCTGCCGGGACTCCGCGGACGCAGCACGGTCCGCCGCCTGCAGCTGCGTGACGATGCCGGTGAGCCCCTGCGCGAGCGTGTCGTGGATTTCGCGGGCCATGCGCTGGCGTTCGTCGTGCACGCCGGCCTCACGCGCCTGCGTGAGCAGCTGCGCGTGGAGCCCGCGTTCTCCTCTAGCGCGGTTTCGAGGCGCGCGTTGGCCTCGGCGAGGGCCGCGTTGGCGCTTGTCGTTCTCCGCGCCGACGAACCACGCGGCGTACAGCATCGGCCCGACCACCGACGCGACGAACACCCAGGCCGGCGTCGGCGCGTCCGTGCCCCAGATTCCCTTTTCCAGCAAGGGAACCACGGCCGTCGCGGTCACGGCGAAGATGCTCCAGCGGGCGGCGAACAGCACGAACGCGATGGGGTAGCCGATCGACGCGAAGGCCGTGTATGTGGTGTCGAGCGTCGTGAGGGCGGCCGCCCCGGCCAGCAGGCCGCAGAAGAACCCGACCGCGAGCCACGGGTGCTGCGCCCGCCGCGGGAAACAGGGGCACGAGCAGCAGCAGCCACACCGCCGACAGGGCCGCGACGACGAGCGTCACCGAACCGACGTGGTCACCCGTCGCCGCCCAGATCGTGCACACGGCGAGCGCCACGATCCCGACGCAGCGAACAGCGGCCCGGCCGGCCGCTCCCCGCGCGGGGGCACGGCACCTGGCACCACACCCATCACGGGCGCGATTCTCGCAGCTCGAAGCGCACACCGGGGGTCCACCGTTCGACGCCGGCCGTCACCGATCGGTGGATCAGCGCCGGCGCCAGCCCGTGATCAGCAGGATGGCCAAGGGCAGCGCGAAGACGAGGATGAGCCGCCCGCGCGACAGCACGAACACTGCGATCGCCACCACCACCGCGATCGGCACGGCGAACCGCAGGGCGAACCGCATCAGCGCGCTGTCGCCGGCGGGGCTCGGATCGGGCACGGCCGTGGCCCCGGCCCGCGGCGCCAGCAGCGCGCTCGGCCGGGGTGAGGGCAGGTCGTCGAACAGGGGTTCCAGGTCGCTGACCCGCTTGGCGGCCGTGACCTTGGCCGAACGGGTGCCGTATTCGTCGACGTCCAGGCGGCCGGTGCGGACGTGCTCGGAAAGCACGTCGAGCGCGTCCTGGCGTTCCTCGTCGCTCAGCCGCATGTCGGGCACGGGATGCGCCTCACCAGCGGTCTCGTCGGCGACGGAACTCGTCGCGCATCTCGTCACGCATCTCCCGACGGGCCTCGCGGTGGTCGATGCGGTGTTCGCGCCGGACCCGGGGGCGATCGCCGCGGTGGTCCCAGCCGTGGCCCCACAACGCCCGCCCGACCACCGTGAGCGCGATCGGGGCGAGGATCAGCGGGAAGGCCGGCAGCGTCGTCGTCGCGATGAGCGCGATCGTCGCGATCCACACCAGCGGGACCAGTGCGGCCGCCGCTCGCTGGCCACCGTTCCACCCGTGGGGCCGGGCCACCGCCGTCTGCGGAGGCGCGGCAGCAACAGGCGCGGGCGCGACAGGCGCCGCACCGCCGTACACCGGGTGCGGAGCGGGCAGGTCGTCGAACAGGCCCGCCAGCTCACCCCGCGTCTTGGCCGCGGTAATGCGCGCCGAGCGCTCGCCGTACTCGTCGATGTCGATCCGCCCCGCGCTCATGTGCTCACCGAGCGCGTTCAGCGCGGATTCCCGTTCCTGGTCGCTGATCCGCAGCTGCGGAGACGGCACCTCTGTCACACCGATGATGGTATGCCGCCGCGGGTCCGCGGACCCACGACATTCGGCACAACTTCAGTCCTTGAGCTCGAGAAGTTGCGTGCCCTGAGTCACGGCGGCGCCGACCTCGACCGAAAGCCCCGTGACGGTGCCCGCTTTGTGCGCTGTGACCGGGTTTTCCATCTTCATCGCCTCGAGGACCACGATCAGCTCGCCCGCCTCGACGTGCTGGCCTTCCTCTACCGCGATCTTCACGATCGTGCCCTGCATCGGCGCCGTGACGGCGTCGCCACTCGCCGCCGCCTTCGCGCCGCCTGAGCGCTTGCGCGGCTTGGCCTTCGTGGCCGTCGCGCCGCCGCCGGAGCCTTCGAGCGCGAAGCCACCCGGCAGCGACACCTCGAGCCGCCGGCCGCCGACCTCGACCACCACGTTCTGCCGCGGCGCTTCTTCCTCGGCCTCGGCATCGGGTGCGGTGAACGGCTCGATCTTGTTGTCGAACTCGGTCTCGATCCAGCGCGTGTGCACCGAGAAGCCGTTCTCGTCGCCGATGAACGCCGGGTCGTCCACGATCACGCGGTCGAAGGGCAGCACAGTCGCCATGCCCTCCACCACGAACTCGGCCAGCGCGCGCCGGCTGCGCTCGAGCGCGTTGTTGCGGTCGGAACCGGTGACGATCAGCTTCGCGAGCATCGAGTCGAACTGGCCGCCGATCACGCTGCCGGACTCTACGCCGGAGTCGACGCGCACGCCGGGGCCGTTGGGCGAGATGAACTTCGTGACGGTGCCCGGCGCCGGCAGGAAGCCGCGCCCGGCGTCCTCGCCGTTGATGCGGAACTCGATGGAGTGCCCGCGCGGCTCCGGGTCTTCGGTGATGCGCAGCTTCTCGCCACGCGCGATGCGGAACATCTCGCGCACGAGGTCGAGGCCCGTCGTCTCCTCGGAGACGGGGTGCTCCACCTGCAGGCGGGTGTTCACCTCGAGGAAGGAGATGGTGCCGTCGGTGGCCACGAGGTACTCGACGGTGCCGGCGCCGTAGTAGCCGGCCTCCTTGCAGATCGCCTTGGCCGACTCGTGGATCCGGGCGCGCTGGTCGTCGGTGAGGAACGGCGCGGGCGCCTCTTCGACGAGCTTCTGGTGGCGGCGCTGCAACGAGCAGTCGCGGGTGCCGACGACGATCGCGTTGCCGTGCTGATCGGCCAGCACCTGCGCTTCGACGTGGCGCGGCTTGTCGAGGTAGCGCTCCACGAAGCACTCGCCGCGGCCGAAGGCGGCCACCGCCTCGCGCGTCGCGGATTCGAACAGCTCGGGGATTTCCTCACGCGTACGGGCGACCTTGAGGCCGCGCCCGCCGCCGCCGAACGCCGCCTTGATCGCCACGGGCAGGCCGTGCTCGTCGGCGAACGCGATGATCTCGTCCGCGTTCTTCACCGGCTCCTTGGTGCCGGGCACGAGCGGCGCGCCGGCGCGCGTCGCGATGTGCCGCGCGGTCACCTTGTCGCCGAGGTCGCGAATGGACTGTGGGCTCGGGCCGATCCACGTGAGCCCGGCATCCAGTACGGCCTGGGCGAAATCGGCGTTCTCCGACAGGAACCCGTATCCCGGGTGGACGGAGTCGGCGCCGGATCGCTTGGCCACGTCGAGGAGTTTGTCGATGGAGAGGTAGCTCTCGGCGGCGGTCGTGCCGCCCAGCGCGAACGCTTCGTCGGCCAGGCGCACGTGGGGTGCGTCGCGGTCGGGATCGGCGTACACGGCCACACTTTCGAGACCCGCGTCCTTCGCCGCCCTGATCACGCGGACCGCGATCTCACCGCGGTTGGCGACGAGGATCTTGGTCACCGGACCACCCGTGCTCGCGACGTCCTGCTCGGTCACCCGGTACCTCCCGTGAGCTCCACTGCCTGGTGTCCCGGAGTCTACGGACCGCACTACCCGCTGGGATGAGAGCTGGACCACCCGGTGGTTTCGTTATACCCGCGCGGTGTGGCGCAGCTCGATCGGGAGTTCGGAGTCGAGCACGATCACGTCGTAGGGGTTGACCTGGTGGATCTTCGGCAGGTGCTCGGTGTTGATCATGATCCACGGCTGGTGCTCGCCACAGCAGTCGATCAGCCGGTCGAGTGCGGTGAACGCGACCAGGGCCACGCGGCCGTCGGGAGTGCGGCGCAGCTCGATGTTGGCACCGGTGGCGCCGTCGGTGGTCCCGGAGACCGGACCGGTCGGCAGGTACAGGGCCGGGGGGAGGTTGGGGTTCGTCACCGGAACAACATAGACGGCCACTGTCTGCAAGGTCGCCTACAGTCTCGGTTATGCGGACTTCGCCGACCCGGACCCCGCGGTCCGCGCTGCTCACGGCGGTGCTCGCCGCCGTGGTGACGGTGGCGGCGCTGGTGGTTGTCGTCGTGCTGCGCCCGAAACCCGACGGTGCGCCCGGTGTTCCGCCCGTGAGCCTGGAGCCGGCGGCGCCCACCGCGGCGACCTGCGGCAGCGGCGCGTGCCGCCAGCTGGCCGCGATGACCGTCGGCGGTACCCCGGTCGTGTTGCTCTCCGACGCGTCGGGCGGCTGGGGGCGGGTGCGGGTGGGGCCGCAGCCGGGTACCGAGTTCGAGCTCGCGATCACCACGATGGGGGCGAAGCTCACCGCGCAGTCGTTGCGCTGCATCGCGGGGGAGACGTCGGCGTGCCTGGTGACCGGCGACGTCGGCGGCGGTGACGGCGCGGGCGGCGCGTACGGCGAGCTGTTCATCGGCTCGGGCGGTGTGTGGCGAGACTTCGGGAAACCCTACTTCGCCGATGCCGGCACGCTTTCGCTCTTCGACGTCAACACCGACGGCCGGCCCGACGTGATCGTCGTGCGGCACGAGTGTCCGGATGCGACACCGGGCACGCCCAAGTGCCAGGCCGCTCCGGTGCTCGCCGAGGTCTACCAGCTCAGCGGTACGGAGCTCGGTTGTACCCGGACGGTGGTGTCCCCTTCGGATCTGAGGGGGTGGCCGCAGGTCGAGGTGCGGGCCTCGGAGCTGCGGCCGTGTGCGGACGGCGGCTGAGCTCGGCTGTTGCTGTTGCCCAGCCGCCGTATCGTCGGATCAGGCGGTTTGGTCAGGCGGTTTCGTCAGGCGGTTTGGTCAGGCACTGACCGGCTCGGCCTTCGCCCTGGGGGCAGGGGTGTCGCGCACCGTGTCGTCGAGCAGGCCTTCGGCGCGCGCGACGATGGTCGGGACCACGATCTGGCCGGCGACGTTGGTGGCCGTGCGCATCATGTCCATGATCGGGTTCACGGAGTAGATGAGCGCGATGCCCAGCGCCACCTGCTTGGCGTCGAGGCCGATGAACGCGGTGGTGAGCGTGAGCGCGGTGAGCCAGCCCGTGGTGCCCGCGGTGGCGAGCGCGCCGAGCACGGCGACCACGACGATGCCCACGTACTGCCCGATGCTCAGCTGCACGCCGGCCAGGTTGGCGATGAAGATGGCGCCGATGGCCGGGAAAACGGCCGCGCAACCGTCCATTTTGGTCGCGCTGGCGAGTGGCGTGGCGAACGCGGCGTAGGACGGTTCGACACCCAGGTTCACCGCGGCCTGGCGGGTGAGCGGCAGCGTCGCGGCGGAGGACTGCGAGGCGAACGCGAACTGGATCGCCGTGCCGGCCTTGGCGAAGAACGTGGCGGGGCTGATCTTGGCGACGAACTTCAGCAGGATCGGGTAGACGACAAACAGCACCAGCAGGCAGCCGACGTAGACCGCGGCCGTCGTGGAGAGCAGTGGGCGGAAGAGGGCGTCGCCGTAGTTCGACACGGCGGCGCCGATCAGGCCGGCGATGCCGAGCGGGGCGAGGCGCACGATCCAGCCGAGGTAGCGCTGGATGATCTCGAAGACGCTCGTGGTGAAGTCGACGAACGGCTTCGCCTTGTCGCCGAGGCTGTAGGCGGCGGCGCCGATCAGCACGGCGAGGAAGAGCACCTGCAGGGTGTTGCCCTCGGCGAAGGCGGAGAAGAAGTTCTGGGGGAGCAGGCCCTCGATGAAGGCGTCCCAGGAGCCCCAGCTGCTCACGCTCTTGGCGGCCTTGTCGGCGTTCTTCGCCGTGGCCGCGATGCCCGCGCCGAGGCCGCCGGCACCCGGGTTGAACAGCTTGCCGATCGCGATGCCGATGAGCGAGGCGATGAACGACGTGATGGCGAACCACAGCACCGTGCGGCCGCCGAGCCGCGCGGCCGTGCGCCCGCCGCCGAGGCCGCGCAGGCTGGTGATGCCGACCACGATCGCCGTGAAGACCAGCGGGATCACCGCGATCTGCAGCAGCGTCGTGAAGATTTCGCCGATTGCGCGGAGGACGTTGGTCAGCGTTGTGGCGCCCGTCGTCCGTGCGAGGACGCCGAGCGCCGCGCCCACGACGAGCGAGCCGATCACCGCGGCCGCGAAGACTCGAGGTTTGGTGTACGCGCGGAGGAAGGACACGAAGCCACCCCAGAGGTCGAAAGTCCCGTTCAGGCCCGAACCGGGCCGAACATGAACTTTCTTCGATCACTCGGTGGAGGGAAAGTCTTCTCAGGATGTGGGAGGCGTCCAGAGATCCACGACACTCACGCCGACCTCGGTCAACAGGCGGCGCACGAGCGGCAGGCTGAGGCCGATGACGCTCGACGGGTCGCCCTCGATGCCCTCGACGAACCAGCCGCCGAGCCCGTCGAGCGTGAACGCGCCCGCCACCTGCAGTGGCTCGCCGGTGGCGAGGTAGGCGTCGAGCTCCTCGGCGCTGGGCCGTCCGAAGTGGACGGTGGTGCGCTGTGTGCCGGCGGCTTCCTTGGTGCGGTGGCCGTTCTCGACGCGGATGATGGCGTGGCCGGTCAGCAGCTCGCCGGAGTTGCCGGCCATCGCCTCCCAGCGCCGCCGCGCGACCTCCGGCGTGCCGGGCTTGCCGACCATCTCACCGCCGATCGACAGCATCGAGTCGCACGCCACGATCACCGCGTCGGCGTGGATACCGGCCACCTCGGCGAACACGGCGTTGCCCTTCGCGGCGGCGAGCGCCATCACCAGCTCATCGGGCGCCGGATCGGTGAGCGCCGCCGCCACGGCGTCCTCGTCGACACCGGACACCACAACACTCGGCTCAACGCCGGCGGCGCGCAACAACGCGAGCCGGGCGGGGGACTGGGATGCAAGTACGAGACGCACGGGTGAAAGCTACCGCGCGCAGTGAGAGTTGCCGAATTGTGACCTGCAACACCCGATCGTGGAGCTAGTTTGTTGTTGCTCGCAACATATCGGGCTCAGCTCGCTTCGGCGGTATCAAACGGATGCCGGGAAGGGACCACGGTGCCGCATGACGGTCCGGGTGACGGAATCCACGCCGCCGACCAGGCTGCGCTCCGCGTGGTGGGCGCGCCTGCGCGCGCCGAAACACCGCGACCCCGTTCGTGCTGGTGGTAGTGAGGCGCTGAAGAGCTCCCCGCCTTTGCGCGGGTGAGCTGTGTTGGTGACCGGCTGCCCGTGGCCGGCGCGCCACCGGGCCGGTGGTTCCTCGACTCAGCCGACGCTGAGCCCTCGACTTTCTCTCCCGCGGTAAACGTGCCGCCCCTCGGCCCCGGCTCCCGCACCGGCCGCCGAGGGGCAGCACGTCTTGTGCACCGCGATCGCTGAGACCCATGGGTGCTGGTCGGCGTCACTGAGCACCGCCTCGCCTGCTTACGGTCCCTGCGGCCGCCGTCGCCCACCGCGGACAGAGACGGCGCTCGAGGCCGCGCTGATGCGACCGGCCCGGTCGGCGGAGCTGGGTGGCGCAGCCTCACGACGCCAGAGTGCGGGTTGGTGGGTTGCGCCCGGCACCCGGTCGGGCCTCGGTGCTGCTCATCGCTCTGCTGATCATGGATCTCGCTTCCATCCGCGACCTCCACAAGCTGAGGAAGGCGGTCAAGCGAACGAAGAAGATCATCACGAGGAAGTGCGCGGCTTTGGTACCTGCTGCGACGAAGATCTGTGCGCTGCACGTCCTCATGGCAGCGTCGAGCTGAGCCCATCGACCTGGCCGCCTTCGGTTGGTTGACGACGACTCCGCGAACGGCGTGCGGCCCGCGACGGGGGCGCGCGTTTGCGTCGTGCTTCAGCTGGACTGTTTGCCCAAGCCCGGTGAGTGTCGGCGCTGGTGACTACCGGCTCCAACACTCCTGCTTCTGCCGCCGCCTCGACGCGAGCCCACGCCCGGGGCTCGGTGGCGGCAGGTGGCTCGGGCGGCCGACGCGGGTCGACGACCCAGTCAGGCGGTGACCGGGGTTTCCGACGAGGTGGGACTGGTGGGCGTCGGGGCGGGGCGGGGGGTGACGCGGCGCAGGAAGGCGGCCGAGAAAACGCCCAGGATCAGCACGGCGATCGGCAGGATCAGGGTGGTGCGGGCGGCGTCGGTGAGGCCGTTGTGGACGGCTTCGGAGGCGAGGCGGCCCGCCTGGGCGGCGACGTCGGCGGGGAGGCCCGGGATGGGCGCGGGGCCCGCGGCGGCGCCGAACTCGCCCGAGGACGCCGCGGCGTGGGCGATGCCGTCGGCGAAGGGCTGGCGGTACTGCTCGGGCAGCTGCGCCGCGGCGGTGGTGGCCTCGTCGGCGATGGAGGCGCTGATGCGGGCCTGCAGGAGCACACCGATGGCCGCGCTGCCGAGGACGCCGCCGACCTGGCGGGCGGTGTTGAAGATGCCTGACGCGGTGCCGGCGAGCTGGGGCTGGACCGAGGCCATGGTCAGGTTGCTCATCGGCGAGAAGATGCAGCCGATGCCGAGACCGCAAACGAGCAGCGCCGGAATCAGCGCCCACGGGCTGGTGTCCGGACGAGCCTGCACAGCGATGATGCCGATGCCCAGCGCGAGCACGGAAAGCCCGCCCATCACGAGGTACTTGCCGTTGATGCGGTCCGACGCGCGGCCCACGAACGGCGCGATGACGCCCGACAGCAGCGACATCGGCGCGGTCAGCACACCGGCGAGCGTGGGGCTCAGGCCGAGCACTGTCTGGATGTAGATGATCAGTGGCAGGAACAACCCGGTCATCGTGAAACCGACGGTCGTTGCCGTGAGCGTGCCCGCGGAGAAGTTGCGGTTGCCGAACACGGCGAGCGGCACGAGCGGTTCGCGGCGGTTGTACTTCTGCCACAGCACGAACGCCACGAGCAGCACCACGCCGGCGCCGATGAACTCGAACACCGTGATGCCGGCGAAGACCGTGCCCCAGTCGTACTGCTGGCCGTTCTGAACGCCGAACACCAGGCAGAACAGCCCGGCCGCCGACAGGAAGATGCCGATGAAGTCGAACGCGTGCGCGTGTTTCGGCTGCCAGTCTGGCACGAGCAGCACCGTCAGCACGATGGCGATCACGCCGATCGGCACGTTGACGAAGAAGATCCACTCCCAGCCGAGGTGGTCGACCAGCACGCCACCGAGCAGCGGGCCCGCGATCGTGGCCAGGCCGGCGACGCCACCCCACGCGCCCATTGCCGGGCCGCGCTTGGCGGGCGCGAACAGGTGCGTGATGAACGCCAGCGTCTGCGGCGTCATCAGCGCGGCGCCGAGGCCCTGCACGGCGCGCGCCGCGATCAGCATCTCGACGCTGCCGGACAGGCCGCACCACAGCGACGCGCCCGTGAACACGATCAGGCCGGCGAGGAACACGCGCTTCGGCCCGAAGCGGTCGCCCAGGCGGCTGGTGAAGAGCATCGGCACGGCGTAGGTCAGCAGGTAGACGCTGATCACCCACACCACGGAGTTCAAGCCCGTGTTGAGCTTGCTCAGCATGTTCGGCACGGCGATGGACACGATGGTGGTGTCCAGCAGGATCATGAAGAACCCCAGGCACAACGCGCTCAGCGCGGCCCACGGGTTAGCTTGTCTTGCGTTCATGGTCTTCCTTGGTGATGAGGCTGAGGGAGGGCTTCTCGTCCTGGAACCGGATGCGCCCTGAAGAAAGATCGGCGTGCAGGCGTTCGCACCACTCGAGTTCGAACGCCCGGTGGGCGGCCGCGTACCGGAAGTCGAGCCAGTAGATCTCGGGGACCGCGTCGTCGCAGACGCGCTTGAACATGACCTGGTCCGCCGCGACGCTCGCGCGCAGCAGCGTGAGACGGTGCTCCAGCTCGGCCAGCGACTTGTCGCGGCCGAGGTCGTCGATGACCGCCAGCCCGCTGAGGAACTCCGGGTACTCCTGGGCGACGTCGCCCAGCATCTCCCGCGCTCGCTGCTCGAACACGTCCTTGCCGGCCGCCGTCATCGCGTACACGGTCCGCTCGGGCCGCCGGCCGTCGCGCTGGGTGTCGACGATCTCGACGAAACCGTTGTGCTGCAACCGTTCCACGGTGTGGTAGAGCGACCCGGCCTTCAGCTTCACACGCTGATCCACGTAGCGCTCGCGCATGAGCTGAGCCATCTCGTAGGGGTGCATCGGCTTTTCGTGGAGAAGCTCCAGCACAGCCACCCCCAGAGCGGTCAGCTTCGCCGCAACCATGGCTGTTGATCCTTTCGAGTGATCCAGTACGGTTATTCCGTGTGGACTATATCCAGGGGGACTGTACGGCTTCGAGGACGGGCGGGTCCAGTGTGATTCGCGCTGGTGAGCGCGGTGTCGCGCACGGTGATGGCAAGGCTTGGAACGTAGGAGACACGCTAACCGCGGGCACTGACAAAAACCGCGGTCGCGGTGCGTGACCAGCGCAAACGACGAGAACGACGCCGCCCGCCGCCCGCAGCCCGGCAAGCGGACGGCGGGCGGCTAGGTGTCGCGGCGGGGGTAGGTGGGCGTGGGGTGTCGCGGCGGGTTGGTGTGGGTCTGGCGGTGCCGTGGTGGATGGGCGCGCGCACGGGTTGTCGCGGGTGGGGGTGGTTGGGCAAGGGCGCGGGGTGTCGCGGTGGGGCGGCTGTCGCGGTGTCAGGGTGGCTGGCTGGAGGTGGGCACCGGGGTGCCGGGTAGGTGGGCGTGGGTGTCGCGGCGGGTTGGTGTGGGTCTCGCGGTGCCGGGGTGGGCGCGGGCACGGGGTGTCGCGGGTGGGGGGTGGTTGGGCAACGGCGCCGGGTGTCGCGGTGGGGGCGGCTGTTGCGGTGTCGCGGTGGCTGGAGGCGAGCACGGGATGTCGGCTGGGTGGGCATGGGTGTTGCGGTGTTGTCACCGGGCGGAGGCGTGTCTTGGGTGCCGCGGCTGGTTGGTGTGGGTCTCGCGGTGCCGGGGTGGGCGTGGGCACCGGAACCGGCTCGGTGACCTGTCGGGCACCGGAACAGCGGCTGCCCGGACGTCACTCAGCCATGTGCTGCAGCTGCTTCCGAGCCTCCCGTGCCCGCTTTCCCCACAGCGAGTACCAGCCGGAAATCCCGGTGCCCACCGTCAGCGCGGCCGCGCTCAGCCCCAGCGACCAGTGCACCCCGCCGCCGCGCCGAGCAGTCCGACGGTGAACCCGCTGCCGGCACGCAGGCCGTTGGCGGAGACGTTGTACACCCCGATCACGCGCCCGCGCTCGGCCGGTTTCGCCAGCAGCTGCACCACGGTCTGCCCGATCGACATCGACGCCAGGTTCGCGACACCGCCGATCACCAGCAGGACCAACGCGAGCGGATAGCTCGCCGTCATCGCGAAGAACAGGCTCGACAACCCGTAGACCGCCGTGGAGACCACCGCGGCGAACACGCTCGGCTTGATCCGGCCAGTCGCCTCCAGCAGGATGCCGCCGAGCACGCCGCCGGCGCCGTTGGCGAACAGCAGCACGCCGTACGCCGTGCCGGCGCTGCCCGCGCCCAGGTCCTGGGCGAAGATCGGCATCGAGCTCTGCAGGGAAGCGCCCACGAAGAACGCGCCGAGCCCGGCCAGGACGATCATCCCGACCATCGTCGGGTTCGCGCCGACCTCACGCAGCACCCGCACCGAGTCGAACAGTCCCACGCGGGGCCGCGCCACGATGCTGCCGTCGCGCGTGTGGCCGGTCAACTTGGTGCGGAACAAGAAGATCATGAGCGGCAGGTAGAAGGCGACGTTCACGAAGATCCCGGCCACCGGCCCCAGCCCGAGCAACAGCGCCGATCCGACGACCGGGCCGAAGAGGATCCCCAGGCTGCGGAAGGTCGCGTTGAGCCGCACGGCGCTCGGCAGTTCGGCGGGGCCGACGAAGTCGTGCAGCATCAGCTGTTCGCCCGGGCCCCAGACCGCGCCCGCGACGCCGTGCAAGATCAGCAGCACGCACGCGCTCCAGACCTGCAGTGTGTCGGTGAGGATCAGCACGCCCCACAGCGCCGACACGAGCATGAACAACGCCTGCGCGGCCTGGATGATCCGCCGGCAGTCGTGCCGGTCGGCCAGTCCGCCGAAGTACACCGAGAACAGCAGGAACGGCACCCAGTGGCTGATCACCTCGAACCCGGTGAGCGCGGGCGAGTGGAACTTCTCCCACAACACCCAGTACGTGATGACGTGCTCGATGTTGTCGGCCATCATCGCGAGCGCCGCGCCGAACAGGTACGGGCGGCAGTCCTTGTTGTACAGCGCGGCGAACTTGCGCGGCGCGGCCGCGACCGCGCCGTTCTCGCCGCCTTCCTCCAGGACGTGCGTCGGCACGCCACACGCGGAACACATGTCGAGTGACCCCCTTATGCCGCGGCCTACGCTAGACGCGACGTTGCGTCTTGTCTAGAAGCCGATTAGGCTCACCGACGTGGGAAACACCACCGCGCCGGACACGCGCCGGCACCACGGGAACCGCTACGGCCGCAGCGAAGACGCGCGCCGCGCCGTGCTGGAGGCCGCCGACGACCTGCTGGTGGAACACGGCTTCGCCGGGCTCACTATCGAGCGGATCGCGGCCGCCGCGGGCGTGGCGAAGCAGACGATCTACCGCTGGTGGCCGTCCAAAGTGGACATCCTGCTGGACGCGCTGGGCGACGACCTCGCCGAGGAGCTCGTGCCGCCCGACCACGGCGACCTGCGCCGCGACCTGCGGGAGCACCTCGCGGCTGTCGCGACTTTCCTGACCACGGCCGACGCCGGCGCGGTGTTCCGCGCGCTGATCGGCCAGGCCCAGCACGACCCGGAGCTGGCCGCGCGCCTGCGTGCGGAACAGATCCACGGGCAGCACGAACGCGATCGGCTGCCGTTCGAACGTGCGGTCGCCCGGGGCGAGCTGCCCGCCGACACCGAGCTCGACTGCCTGGTGGAGCAGGCCATCGGGCCCGTCCACTACCGCGTGCTGGTCACGGGCGCGCCCGTCACGCGCGAGTTCACCGACGCGCTGGCCGACCGTGTCGTGGACGGCTGCGGGTAGCCGGGGTCAGCGCGGCAGCGCCGAAGCCCGCCACGCGCCGTCGCCCGGCTGCGGCATCGTGCCCAGCCGGGTCGCGCGGTCGTTCCACCACGACGTCCGTCGTTCGGGCGCGGGAGAGCCACCCGACGACGCCGCCGCCACCGCCGCGACGACGGCAGTGAGAGCTGCAAGCTCGGCGTCGTCCGGATTGCCGCGGACGACGCGGAGCAGGGGGCGATCGCTCACGGGAGACCTCACAGGGGGATGTTGCCGTGCTTCTTGGGCGGCAGCGTTTCGCGCTTGGTCTTCAGCAGCGCCAACGCCTTCGTGATGTGGCCGCGCGTGTGCGCCGGCACGATCACCGAGTCGACGTACCCGCGTTCGGCGGCGGCGTACGGGTTCAGCAGCGTGTCCTCGTACTCCTGGATCAGCTCGGCGCGCAGCGCGTCGACGTCACGCCCCTCGGCCGCGGCGGCCGCGAGCGTCTTGCGGTGCACGATGTTCGCCGCGCCCTGCGCGCCCATCACGGCGACCTGCGCGGTCGGCCAGGCCAGGTTGACGTCGGCCCCGAGGTGCTTGGAGCCCATCACGTCGTACGCGCCGCCGTAGGCCTTGCGCGTGATCACGGTGACCAGCGGGACCGTGGCCTCCGCATACGCGTAGATCAGCTTCGCGCCGCGGCGGATGATGCCGTTCCACTCCTGGTCGGTGCCGGGCAGGAAGCCGGGCACGTCCACGAAGGTGAGCACGGGGATGTTGAACGCGTCGCACGTGCGCACGAACCGCGCGGCCTTCTCCGACGCCGCGATGTCGAGGCAGCCGGCGAACTGCGTCGGCTGGTTCGCGACCACGCCCACGCTCTGCCCGTCGACGCGGCCGAAGCCCACGAGGATGTTGGGCGCGAAGAGCTCGTGGACCTCGAGGAACTCGCCGTCGTCGAGCACGCGGGTGACGACCTCGTGCATGTCGTACGGCGTGTTCGGGGAGTCGGGGATGATCGTGTCGAGCTCGCGGTCGGTGTCGGTCACGTCGTCGAAGAACCCGGCGGGCTCACCCGGCTCGAAGGCCGGCGGCTCGGACAGGTTGTTCTGCGGCAGGTACGACAGCAGTTCCTTGACGTAGGCGATCGCGTCCTCGTCATCGGAGCCGAGGTAGTGCGCGACGCCGGACTTGGTGTTGTGCGTGCGCGCGCCGCCGAGCTCCTCGAAGGTCACGTCCTCGCCCGTCACGGTCTTCACGACGTCCGGGCCGGTGATGAACATCTGCGACGTCTCGTCGACCATCACCACGAAGTCGGTGAGCGCGGGGGAGTAGACGTGCCCGCCGGCGTTGGCGCCCATGATCAGCGAGATCTGGGGGATCACGCCCGACGCGTGGGTGTTGCGGCGGAAGATCTCGGCGTAGAGACCGAGGGACACCACGCCTTCCTGGATGCGCGCGCCGCCACCCTCGTTCATGCCGATGATCGGGCAGCCGGTCTTGATCGCGAGGTCCATGACCTTCACGATCTTCTCGCCGTACACCTCGCCGAGCGCGCCGCCGAAGACCGTGACGTCCTGGGAGAACACGCACACGGGCCGACCGTTGACGGTGCCGTAGCCCGAGACCACGCCGTCGCCGTACGGGCGGTTCTTCTCCAGCCCGAAGTTCGTGGAGCGGTGGCGCGCCAGCTCGTCGAGCTCGACGAACGACCCCTCGTCGAGGAGCAGGTCGATGCGCTCGCGGGCCGTTTTCTTGCCCTTGGCGTGCTGCTTCTCGATCGCGCGCTCGGATCCGGCGTGCACGGCCTCGTCGTAGCGGCGGTAGAGGTCCGCGAGCTTGCCGGCCGTGGTGTGGATGTCCGGTTCTTCCTCGGGCGGAGTCCCGAGCGGCTGCGTCGCACTGCTCATGAAGCGGAGCTTAGCTACCGCCAGGTCGCTTCGCGTGTGGCGTACGCCTCCCCCGGCATAGGCTGGCGGCGTGCTTCCCGTCCGCCCGCTCGGGCCCGCCGACCTGTCCGCCTGCCTCGACCTCGGAGCCGACCGCGACTGGCCGCGGGAGCACCGCAAGTGGTCGATCCTGCTCGACGTCGGCCGCGGCTTCGGCATCGACGCGCCGGACGGCGGGCTCGCCGCAACCTCGATCCTGGTCGAGACGGGACCGGTCGCGTCGATCTCGATGGTCGTGGTCGCTTCCCGCTACGCACGCCAGGGCCTGGGCAGCTGCGTGACGTCGGAGGCCATCTCGGCCGCCGGCGACGCCACGGTGTTCCTGCACGCGAGTGACTTCGGGCTGCGGCTGTACAAGTCCCTGGGCTTCGTGGCCGACGGCGGCTGCGAAGGCCACATCGGCGTGCTCGCTGATGACGGCGGTCCGGTTTCGCGGCCGATCACGCCCGCCGACGTGGCTCGCGTGTACTCACTCGACGCCGGCGCGCAGGGCTTCGCGCGGGAGGCGTTGCTGGACCGGCTGCTGTTCGAGGCCGAGCACGTCCACGTGACGGACGACGGGTTCGCACTGGGCACAGTGCAGGACGGCGTGACGGTGATCGGTCCGGTGGTCGCGCCCGACGAGGAGCAGGCCCGGGCTTTGATCCGCGGCATCGCGCGTGCGGCCGGCGGACGGATCCGCGTGGACGTGGATCTGACCCGGACAGGCCTCTCGGAATGGTGTCGCGCTTCGGGACTGCTCCCGATCGCCCCGGCTCCCCGCCTGGTCCACGGCGGTAGGCCGCTGCCGGGCGACGCGGCGCGGAGGTTCGCGCCGTACAACCGCGCGCTGGGCTGAGTTCCCGAGGCGTCCGCGCCGGAGTCAGGTGGTTCGGACCGACGCATCGCGGCCGCCAGCGAGGGGTCGGCGCCCGCCTTGTCGAGCGCGGCCGTGAGAGTGGTGCGGTAGGTCTGCTCGACCTCGGCGTGCCGGGCTCGGCCTGCCTCGGTGATCACGGAGTAGACACCGCGGCGGTCGTCTTCGCAGAGATCGCGGACGCTCAGGCCCCGGTCCTCCAGGCGCGCGACCATGCGGCTCACCGAGCTCTGGTTCAGCCCCACCGCCTCGGCCAGCGACTGCATCCACAGCTCGCCCTTGGGGGCGGCCGCCAGCTTGCCGAGTGCGCGGTACTCGGACAACCCAAGGGGAGGGCCGATGAGCAACGACGAAGACGCCTGGGGCCGGCTGCTCACGCTCCACGCCCGGGTCGAGCAGGAGCTGACGAAAGCCTTGCAGCGCAAGCACGGCATCGACGCTGGCCCGACGTGCTGCGAGGGAGATCCCCCGGCAGTACGAGCAAGCGTCGATCCGGCTGCCGGAGGTGCCGCTGCCCGCGTTCGAGGACCGGCGCCACGGCTACGGCGAGCGCCCGGAGCCGGCGGGCAACGAGAAGGTGCTGATGGACGCGACGTTCGCGGCCACGGACCTGGTGATCGCCTCGCCGGTGTACTGGTATTCGGTGGCGACGAGCGTGACGCTGTACCTGGACTACTGGTCGGGGTGGCTGCGGATGCCAGGGGCGGAGTTCAAGCGCGGATGAAGGGCAAGACGCTGTGGGGCGTCAGCGTGCTGAGTGAGGGGTCCGAGCAGGCCGACCCGCTCGTGGGCACGTTGGCGAAGACCGCCGCGTACCTGGGCATGGACTGGGGTGGTGTGCTGGTGGGCAACGGCAGCAGGCCCGGCGACGTGCTGGCCGACGACGCTGCCATGAAGTCGGCCGTGTCTTTCTTCAGCGGGTAGGAAGCCTTAGCCGAGGTGAACGTCGAGACCTGAGCGGCCCGGCGCCACTTCGGGCCGCAGCACCAGGTGGCAGCCGTAGTCACCGCCGTTCTGCGGACGGAACGGAAGGGGTTCGGTGCACGCGAGGTCCCGCAAGCGGGTGCGCAGCGCCGAAACGGCCGAAGCGAAGGCGCACGGCGTCATCCGATCCGCGTCGTACACGGCGAAGGGCGGCAGGACCGACATGCCGGTGTAGAAGAGCGTGCCGTGCTGAAGGCCGAAGAGCAGGTCGGGCAGGGGGCCGTTGACGCCGCGCGGGCCGAGGGCGGGGGCGGGCGAGCCGGTGGTGACGACGACCAGGGCGCGTTTGCCGGCGAGGGCGCCTTCGCCGTAGCGGAGGGTGCGGCCGTCCGCGCCTCGCACGTCGTAGGCGTAGCCCTTCACGAAGACGCGGTCGAACCAGCCTTTCAGCATGGCGGGCATGCCGTACCACCAGAGCGGAAACTGGAAGACCACGACGTCGGCCCAGGTCAGCTTGACCTGTTCGGCCGCGACGTCGTCCGGAACCGCGGCGATCTCGTCGACGACCGGGTTCCAGTGCATGGCGTACAGGTCAGACTCGCGCACGTCGTGGCCGAGGGCGCGCAGCGTCGCCAGGCCCTCATCGCGCAGTCCGCCACCGAGGGAGTGCGGGTCGGGGTGGGCGAAGAGCCAGAGGACGTTCATGTCGTCAGGGTCGCTCGCGGGCCGAACCGGAAAAAGTGGCCCGATGGACAACCTGTGCAAGAATCGGGCCATGTCCGTTTTCCGGCACCCGGAGAGGCACCACGTGGCGGTGCTCGTGCGCCACGGCATGCTCGTGATGGAGCTCGGCATCGTGCACCGCCTGTTCGGCCAGGCGCGCTCGGCCGAGGACGAGCCGCTGTACGAGGTGGTCACGTGCACGCCCGAGCCCGGCGACGTCCGCACCGACTCCGACGTCGTCATCCCCGTCGCGGTGGGGCCGGAGGCGATCGACGAGGCCGACACAGTGGTGGTCCCGGCGTCGTCGCTCGAGTACGAACCGACGGGACGCGCGTACCCGCCGACGCTGGCCGGCGCCATCGACCGCGTCCGCCCCGGCGCCCGCATCGCGTCGATCTGCACCGGTGCCTTCGTGCTCGCGGCCGCGGGCCTACTCGACGGCCGCCGCGCGACCACACACTGGCGCTCGGCCTGCGAGTTCCAGCTGGAGTATCCGCGGGTGAAACTCGACCCGGACGTCCTCTATGCCGAGGACGGCAACGTCTTCACCTCCGCCGGCGTCGCGTCCGGCATCGACCTCTGCCTGCACCTGATCCGCCGCGACTTCGGCGCGGCCGTGGCCAACGAGGTCGCGCGCGGCACGGTCGTGTCGCCGCACCGGGAGGGTGGGCAGGCGCAGTTCATCCGCCGCCCGGTGCCCGAGCCGCAGACCGCGTCGACGGGCGCCGCGCGGGCGTGGGCGCTGGAGCACCTCGACCGGCCGCTGACGCTGCGTGACCTGGCTTCGAAGGAGGCGATGAGCGTGCGCACGTTCACGCGGCGCTTCCGCGAGGAGGTCGGGATCTCTGCGCTGCAGTGGCTCACGCAGCAGCGCGTGGAACGCGCGCGACAGCTGCTGGAGGAAACGGACCTGCCGATCGAGCGCATCGCGGCCGAGTGCGGCTTCGGCACGGCGGCGTCGTTGCGCCAGCACCTGCAAAGCGCACTCGGGGTTTCGCCCAGCGCCTACCGGAGCACGTTCCGCCGCACGGCGTGAAATCGGCGGTCCGTGGGGCACCCTTCGCCCGGGCCACCCCACGGACCGACCCCCAGAATCCGTCGAAGACGGGGAAGAGACGCCTTCGCTGCGATCCATTTTCCGGCGGGCGCGGGGGTGTTCGGTACCGACCTGACCAGGTCTTACAGAATCTGACAGCGTCAGGGGACCACGGTCACCAGCACGTACACCGGACGCTTCGTCGAGAAGAACTCCGTGCCTGCCGCGTCGACCATCTTCCAGCCGATCCAGCAGCGGCCCGGCGCGTCCGACGCGGTCACCGGCACGCTGACCATCACGTGCTCGCCGGGCGCGGTGTCGCCGATCAGCACGCGGTCGGGTGTGCGGCAGGTGCCCGGCGCCGGCGGCAGGTCCATGCGCTGCAGGTAGCGCTCGTGCCAACCGACCGAGCCCGCGTTCTCGAGCTCCCACACCTTCTGCACGGTCACGCCGACGTGCACCGCCGTGCCGTCGGGCACCGTCACGTCGGCGATGAACTTGGTGTTGTCGCCCGGGATGCGGGCGCTTGCGTCACCCGCCGGGGTGCTCAGCTTGCCGGGGATGACGAACGCGGCCACCGCCGCCAGTACGGCGACCACAGCAACGGCCACGACCAGGGCGTTCCGTCGGGTAGCGCGCTTGCGCGGCGGGGGCGCGAGGCTGACACCTTCGACGCCCGGCTCGGCAGCGGTCGGCTCAGCAGGGTTCGGCTCGGACGTGCCGAGCCGGGCCACGGCGGCGGGTTCCGGCACCGGCGGCACGCCCTTGAGCTCCACCCACCGTGCCCGCCACGGCTCTTCGTCCGCGCCGCACGCCTTCACGAACTCCCGCGTGGTCTCCCACGACGGGAACCGCGTGCCCTTCACCGCCTCGTGCAAGGTGGTGTGGGAGATGCGGCCGGAGCGCTCGGCCATCTTGCGGAACGACGGGTTGCCGGCGCTCGCGCGCAGCGCGGCCAGCTCCGCGGCGAGCACGTCGGCCGGGTCCGGCTCCGCGCTCATCGGTCTCCCTGGGTGTCAGATCCGCTGCTGAAGGACAAGTCTGACACCCGTCGGGGTCCAGGCGACGATCAGCCCAGCGCGGCCGGCGACTCTGCGTCCGGCACGAGCACGCGCGCTACGCCGCTGCCGTCGGCGGGCACGGTCCAGACGTCCGAGTGTTGGGTGCCGCGCGGAATGGCGTACGCGACGGAGCGCTCGTCGAGCCACGCGGCCTGGTCGTCGACGCTGCGGGTCTCGGCCAGCGGCGTCACGCGGCCCGTCGCCAGGTCGAGCACCGACAGGCGCCAGCCCTTCGCGGGGTCGTCGTCGATGGCCGACTTGAACGCGATACGCGTGCTGTCCGGCGACAGCGACGGGCACTCCACGTTCTCCCGGATGGACACGATCGTGTGCGCCCGGAAGTCGCCGCGGACGAGGTAGCGGTGCCCGGCCGTGGACATCGTGGCGTAGAAGGTGTGGTCGTCGCGGGTGAACGTGACGCCCCAGAAGTTGAGGTCCACGGCCTGGTACGGCTTGCCGTCGAGCGTCACCGCGAAGTCCTCCAGCGTCGGCGCGAGCTCGCCGGTGCGCGTGTCGAGGATGCCGGCACGGGTGGAGAACACGCCACCGTTGTAGGAGTCTCCGGTGACGAACACCGTCCACGCGACCAGGTTGCCGCTCGGCGAGACGCGCGCACGGTTGGGCAGGCCGACCAGCGGGATCTCGCGCTTCGACATGAGCCCGGAGTCGAGCACGGCCAGCTGGTAGGTGGTCAGATCGCCGTCTTGGCGCAGGCACAGGCCGGTGCCCGCGGCGGCGTAGACGCGCGCGCAGGTCACCGGCGACACCGCGCGCGGGCCATCCGGGTCCACCGCCGACACCGTGACCACGTGGCCGCGCGAGGCGTCGGCCGTACTGCGCACGAGCAGCCGCGGGCCGGGAGCCAGGGACACCGCGCCGGTGGCCGCGACGTCGCGGTTGCGCGCCGCCGCCATCCCGACGTACACCGCCGCCGCGGCGACCAGCATCACGATGCCCGCCACCGCGACCAAGATCCGCGTTTTCATCGCGCCTTCCGAAGGAGTCCGAACGTCACCACGATCGCGAGCACGGCCGCGCCGGCCGCCACAGCCATCGACGGCACGATGCCCCACACCTGCCACGCCAGCCCGAACAGCGCGGACGAGACGAAGTACGCCACCGCCTGGCCGGTCTGGATGAGCGAGATGCCCGTGGTTCTCAGGGCTTCCGGCAGCACCGGTCCCGCCAGCGCCATCAGCACGCCGTCGGTGGCCGCGTAGAACGCGCCGTAGAGCGCGAGCGAAAGCACCACCAGCGGCCAGCCCGACACGGGTCCGGCCAGCAGCAGGTAGACCACGACCAGCGCGCCGTAGCCGCAGAGCACCACCGGCAGCCGCCCGAACCTGTCGGCCAGCGAGCCCAGCGGCGCGGCCAGCACGAGGTAGGCGAGGTTCGTGCCCACGGCCAGCAGCGGGAACCAGCCCGTGCCGATGTCCTCGCGGCGCTGCAGCAGCAGGTAGACGAAGCCGTCGCCGATGGTCGCCATGCCGAGCACGCACGCGGCGATGAGCAGCCGCCGCAGGGGCGCCGATTTCAGCAACGCTGCCGCCGCACGAGGGGACACCGTGCCCGTGGCCGGGCGCGGCGTGCGGTGGTCGCGCACGAAGAGGATCAGCAGCAGCACGCCGATCGCCGCGATGCAGAAGCTGGTGACGAACACGGCGTCGAACGCGTCGGTGCTCGAAGCGCCGACCAGTGCGAGCACGCCCAATGCCACGAGCGGTCCCGCGAACGCACCGGCGCTGTCCATCGCGCGGTGCACGCCGAAGGCGCGTCCGAGCATGTCCTGCGGCGCCGACAAGGTGATCAGCGCGTCGCGTGGGGCGGTGCGCAGGCCCTTCCCGGTGCGGTCGGCGGTGATCACCGCGCCGATGGCGCCCGCCGACGCGCCGGCCGCGACGAGCCCCAGCTTCGCGACGGCCGAGATCGCGTACCCGATCCCGGCGATGGTCTTGCGCCGGCTCACGCGGTCGGCGAGGTAGCCGCCGACGAGCCGCAGCAGCGCCGTCGCGCCGGTGTACAGGCCGTCGACCAGGCCGTAGATCGCGGGGCTCAGGTGCAAGCTGAGGACGAGGTAGATGGGCAGCACCGCCGTGACCATCTCCGAGGAGATGTCCGTGACGAGGCTGACGGTGCCGAGGGCGAGCACGTTCGCGGCGATCTTCCCGCGAGAGACCTTGTGCTCGCTGCGGCCGATGGTGGAGAGGTACACGGGGGCGCCCTTCTGGAGACCGCGGGTGCGTCTGCAGGGGACACACCCGCGGCGGGAATCACTGCCAGACGTCGAGGATCGGCGACTTGCTCGCCGCGCCCGCGATCCCCGGCAGGCCGTAGGAGGCCTCGATGGTGCGCAGGACCGTGTAGTGGTTGATGGATTCGGAGTAGCTGCCCGGCTTCACGTGGGCGCCGACGAACGTGGTGTAGATCTGGTTGACCGAGGTGCCGCTGTCCTCGTCGAACGTGACGATCAGCAGGCTGTTGTGCGTCTTGGCCCACTGCGCGTACGAGTCGAGGTGGCTCTTGAGCCAGGTGTCACCGGTGCCGATCGAGCAGTCGTGCATGTCGTTGCACATGTTCGGCGTCACGAACGAGACGGTGGGCAGCTGGGTGTAGTCGGTGGGGAAGGTGGAGTAGCGGACGTTGCTGGCGGCCGGGACGTTCGAGAAGTCCACCCAGCTGTTGTGCTTGCGCATGTAGGTGCCGCTGGAACAGCCGGTGTAGCCGTCCGACGGCATGGACTCCGAGTAGCCCTTGAACGACTTGCCGGCGCCGATCAGCTGCTGGCCGAGGTTGGCCTTGCTGCCGAGGTTGGCGGGGCAGGTGTCGGACGTGACGCCTTGGGTGGCGCCGGAGAACAGGGCGACGTAGTTGGGCTGGCTGGGGTGGGTGATGGCGAAGGAGCTGGTGAACTTCGCTCCCTGGGTTGCCAGGGAGGTGAAGTACGGGGCGGCCGACGAGGTGATGGACGAGGCCTTCTTGTTCTCGAACATCACCAGCACGATGTGGTCGAACGCCGGTACGGCCGCGGCGGCGTTCGCCACGTCCGGTTCGGCGGTGGTGGTGACGGCCGCCGTCACCATGCCGGCCGCGGCCAGCGTCGCCGCGGCGAGCGCGGCCACGATCCGCTTGCGGATCATGAGTCCTCCTGGGTCGGGGGGAAGGGCGACTCATGATGCGGACGCCAGCGGGCCGGGGTGTGCCCGGTTGGAGTCCGGCGCGTGGTCGGAAAATGAACAACAAGGGGGTGGAGTAGCGCATTCGTCCGGTTGGCGCGGTGTGTGGCCGGATCATTCCCGGGCGATGAGGAAGTCCTCTCCGGTGGACGGCCACAGCCCGTCCGCGCGGCCGGCGGAGTACCGCTCGGCCAGGGCGGTTCCGGAGACGTGGCGGACGTCGGTGAATCCCGCGTCTCGGGCCATCGCCTGCATTTCCTCCGGGCGGTAGAAGCTGACGAACGGGGTGCCGGCGGCTTTCGCGCCGTCCCGGCTT
Organism: Amycolatopsis sp. NPDC023774; assembly: GCF_040639695.1. Lineage (NCBI taxonomy): Bacteria > Bacillati > Actinomycetota > Actinomycetes > Pseudonocardiales > Pseudonocardiaceae > Amycolatopsis > Amycolatopsis sp. NPDC023774. The sequence goes on along the minus strand of NZ_JBFAAJ010000004.1, from coordinate 60,636 downwards.
GTGCGCGGGCCGGGGCGGTCGGTGGGGCCGAGGAGGTCCTGGGGCAGCAGGAAGGTCATGGCGAAGGTCGTGCCTTCCGCCAGGCCGGCGATGGCGCGCAGGGTTTCCGCGGTCGTGGCCTTCGACAGGTACCTGCTCACGCACGTGGACGCGAACACCGCGGGTTGCGCCGGCTCGAAGCCTGCGCTTTCGAGTTCGGCGGGCCAGGACTGGCCGGACTCGAAGTCGACGGGCACCAGCGTCGGCAGCGGATGGCCGAGGGCTTGCCGGCGCTCGCGTTTCCACACCTGGGTGCCGCGTTGGTCGACCTCGAAGACGGTGGTCTTTCCGGGGTGACGCTGAGCGAAGGAATCGAGGCCGGCGCCGAGGACCACGCACAGGCTCACGCTTCGTTGCAGCACCAGCTCCTAGGCAACCACCGGCGAGATCGCGCCGGCTCAAAGGCGATCTCGCACGCCCCGGCGGAGCCGGGGCAGACAACACAGCTCACGCCTTAAGCGTCCACAAGCGACCGTCGGGATCGCGCACAGTCATCTCTTCGGTGCCGTAGTGCGTGGGTTGGTACGGGTTCACGACCTCGACGTCCGGGCCCGGTTCGGCTGCGCCGGGCGCCTTGAGCACGAGCCGCGTGCGCGTCTCCTGTGTCTCCGGCACCTCGGCGATGAACACGGACGGCCCCCGCTTGCCGCGGAACTGCCCCGAGTGGTGGTCGGTCTCGAACTCCAGCTCGAACCCCAGCGACTGGAAGAACTTCGCGGCTTTGCCCCAGTTGTGCGTTTCGAGAACCACAGTCTCGATGCCTTCGGTGGTCATTCGCCCTCCTGTCCGAGGTATTCGCGCAGCGCCTCTGCGACCAGCGCGGACAGCGACGAGCCCGTCTCGATCGCGCGGATCTTCACCTGCTTGATCAGGCTGACCGGCAGGTACACGTTGAACTGCTTCACGTCCTCGTCGCCCACGCCCGCGAGGATAGCATGCTAGCAAACTAGCCGGCAACGGCCCGCCGCCAGTCCGACGGGCTGGCGCCGCGGGCGCGCTTGAACGCCACGCTGAACGCGAACGCATCGGTGTAACCGGTCTCGCCGGCGACTTGGGCGATGGTCTTTTCCGTGTCCCGCAACAGATCCGCGGCCAGCGCCCGTGGCGCTTGTGCTCCGCGCGAGCCGCCCCGCAGCCCTCGCCATCGGGCAAGGTGCGAAACACGGTCAGCACTGCGCCCAGCAACCATCGGTCGTGCTCGGACGGGACCGGACGCGGCTGCCCGGCCGGCTCCTCCCAAGCCAGGACGTGCCCCGGCACCTCACCGTCGATCGGCGCGCCTCGGTGTGCCGCCGCCGGTACACGCGGCTGTCGGCGCGAGCACCGGCACTGCCTTCGTCCCGCACGCCCGGCACACGTCTGATCCCACCGAGCTCCCTGAGCGTGGCCGCTGCCTCGTCGTCGGTGGTGCGCCGAAGCGCGTCGTGCCGATGACCGGAGGCAGCCAGCACGTCCTCGTCGCATCCGTCACCCTCGGCAGGGGGAGACACCCGCGTCCGTCAGGAACATCCGGTCGGCGTTCACCCGTGCGTAGGGCGCGAGCGGATCGGCTCAGCGCATTCCTGGCTGTGCACGGCGAAAGGCTGACCGAGCCGTCGCCAGGACGGCTGAAGTGACGGTGATCAGGCCGGGCGGCCCGCACCGGCGTAGTCGTCGCCTCGGGAGTGGTAGGTGTGGATCTGGATGGCCTGGCCCTCCGTGGGCGCGTTGATCATCAGGCCGTTGCCCAGGTACAGGCCGACGTGGTGGATGCGCGTGGCGGGTGAGCCGTAGAAGACGAGGTCGCCCAGCTGGGGTTCGCCGGTGACCGGGGGCAGGGCGCGGAACTGGCTGTCGGCCGTGCGGGGCAGCGCGACGCCGGCGCTGTCGTACGACGCCTTCGTCAGCCCGGAGCAGTCGAAGCCCGCGGCCCCCGCGTCGGGGCCGTTGCCACCCCAGACGTAGGGGAGGCCGAGCTGGCCGAGGGCGAAGCGGGTGGCTCGGACGGCCGGGCTGTGCGCCTTCGCGGGGTCGAGGGACAGCGTGGCGTAGAGCTGCGCGTTGCCGAGCACGCGCTGACGGAACAGCTCGCTGTCCTTGCTCGCGTACGCGGCGATCGACTTCCACCAGCCGGCGCCCGCGGACAGGTCGGCGCCGCCAGCGCACAGGGCGCGGCCCGCGGCGACCGACGCGGAGCTGGGGTCGGTGAGAGCCGGCTTGTCGATGCCGGGGATCTTCGTGCCGTACTTCTTCCACGCCCCCGGCGAGAGGCCCATCGGGTTGTCGCCATGGCGGCCGTGGTCGGAGCCGGCCTCGCCGACGCCCGCGAGCGTCACCCACGAAAGGTGGCAGCCGGGGTCTTCAGAGCGCAGCGCAAGTTCGCCGTTGGCGTAGCCGATCAGCGCGTCGGCTGGGATGTCGAGGGGGCCGGCGAGCGACTCGGCCCACTGCTGCAACGGCGTCTTGCCGCCACCGCCGGAGGCGCCCTGCCCGGGTTCCTGCGCCGCGACGGGCGCGCTCACCTCGAGCACCGACGGTCCGGCCTGAGCCGTGGCGGCGGTCGCGACGGGAGTCTGCGGGACGGGTTGGTCACGGTCGGCCACCAGCCAGCCCGCGGTGACGAGGCCGGCCACGAGCGGCAGCGCGACGAGTCCACGGTGGAACGCACCGCGCGCCCAGGACTTGGGCACGGCTTTTGGATCGGGCACAGCGCTGTGCTCGGGGTCAGGCGGCGTCACGGCGTCCAATCTAGAAGAGCGCACCTCTGCATAACGAGCGAGTCGCTTGCACGTTAGGGGGACTCTCATATTCTGGGCACATGTCTGGCATGGACGCAGCGCGACTGCGGGATGGGCTCGGCGACCGGTACTCCCGGGTGGACGTGGTGGAGACCACCGGTTCCACCAACGCCGACCTGCGGGAAGCCCTGGAGAACGGGGCCGCGGACCGCACAGTGCTGCTCGCCGAGCAGCAGACCGCGGGCGTCGGCCGGCGGGCCCGCTCGTGGAGCTCGCCGAAGGGTGCCGGGCTGTACTTGAGCGTGGCGCTGCGGCCCGCGGGGGTCCCGTTCTCGGCGCTCGGCTCACTGTCCGTGGTGGCGGGGCTCGCCGTGCGCGGGGTCGCCGCCCAGTTGGGGGTCGACGCCGTTCTCAAATGGCCCAACGACGTGCTCGCCGGACCCGAGCGCGCCAAGTGCGCGGGGATCCTGGCCGAGGCCGTCGCGGGTGGCGAACCGGCGGTCGTGCTCGGCATCGGCCTCAACGTGCTGCCGCTCGGCGAAGACGTGCCGGCCGGTCCGGGCGGGCTGCCCGCGACGTCGCTCGCCGAACAAGGCGCCACCGATCCCGACCGCACCGAAGTCGCGCTCGCCCTGCTCACCCGCCTCGACGACCTCGAGCGCCGCTGGCGCGCCACGTTCGGCGACCTCACCGCGGCCGGCCTGCTCGACGACTACCGCGCCCACTGCGCCACGCTCGGCCAGGACGTGCGGGTCGAGCTGCCCGGCGACCGCGCGCTCACCGGCCGCGCCGCCGACCTCGACGCGGCCGGGCAGCTCCTGGTCGACGCCACCGACGGCCGTCGCGTGACCGTGTCCGCCGGCGACGTGGTGCACGTGCGCCCGGCGTGACTTCAAACGCGGTGTCCGGGCGCCGCGGGCCGCCTCGCGCCGGTACGGTGAGTCGACCAGCGCAGACACAGCACAGGCACACACCAGGGGAGCGTCCGCCGTGGCCTATCCGGACGATTTGCTCAGCCAGAACGAGGAAGTGGTGGTGCACAGCCACCCGCATTTCAAGATGCTGATCTTTCCGTTCGTGGCCTTCGTGATCACGATCGCGGCCGCCGTCTGGCTCATCCTGCTGGCGCAGGACGCGACGGCGCCGTGGAACAACGTCGCGATGATCGCCATCGGCGTGGTGGCGCTCGTGCTCGTGGTGTGGCTGTTCCTCGCGCCGCTGGTGCGCTGGCGGACCACGCACTTCATCGTGACCACCGACCGGCTGATCGCGCGCGAAGGCGTGGTCAAGCGCACCGGCATCGACATCCCGATGTCGCGCATCAACAGCGTCCAGTTCGAGCACGGCCTGCTGGACCGGGTGTTCGGCTGCGGCACGCTGATCATCGAGTCGGCCTCGGACGAGCCGCTGAAGTTCGACGACATCCCCCACGTCGAGCGCGTGCACACGGTGATCTACCGCGAGGTCAACGACAACCCGTACGACGACTACCGCGGCGCACCGGGGCCGGGTGGCCGGGGTGGTGCCCAGGACACCGAGCCGCTGCCGCCGACGAACCACCCGCCGCGCGGACGGCGGCGCTGACGTGGGCGCCCGCGAAGTCGGCCTGCCCGAACGGGTCCCCGCCGAAGGCCTGCCCCAGCGCGTGACGATCTGGGAGGTCGGTCCACGCGACGGTCTGCAGAACGAGTCCGCCGTCGTCCCGGTCGAGGTGAAGCTGGAGTTCCTCGACCGCCTCGCACGCGCCGGCCTCACCACGCTCGAGGCGACCAGCTTCGTGCACCCGAAGTGGGTGCCGCAGCTCGCCGACGCCGAACAGCTGCTCGCCGGCCTCGACCGCCGCGAAGGCGTGCGCTACCCGGTGCTCGTGCCCAACGAGCGCGGCCTCGACCGCGCGCTCGACGCCGGCGTCTCCGACATCGCGATCTTCGCCAGCGCCACCGAGACGTTCGCGCAGAAGAACCTGAACTCCACGCTCGACGAGCAGTTCGCGATGTTCGAGCCGGTCGTCACGCGGGCGCGCGCCGAGGGCCTGGACGTGCGCGGCTACCTGTCGATGTGCTTCGGCGACCCGTGGGAAGGCGTGGTGCCGGCCGAGCAGGTCGTGCGCGCGGGCAAGCGGCTGCTCGACTTCGGCTGCTCGCAGCTGTCGCTGGGCGACACCATCGGCGTCGCGACCACGGGCCAGGTCACCCGGCTGGTCCAGGAATTCGAGAAGTCCGGAGTGGACGTTTCCACGCTGGCGGTGCACTTCCACGACACCTACGGCCAGGCCCTGGCCAACACCGAGGCCGCGTTGCGCGCCGGGGTGTCCACCGTGGACTCCTCGGCCGGTGGCCTCGGCGGCTGCCCGTACGCCGAATCGGCCACGGGCAACCTCGCCACCGAGGACCTCGTGTGGCTGCTGGAAGGTCTCGGCGTAGCGCACGGCGTGGACCTCGGCCGGCTCGTGGAGACGAGCGTGTGGATGGCCGGCCGGCTCGGCCGGCCATCTCCTTCGCGAGTCGTGAACGCCCTCGCGGGCTGACTTCCCGATGCCCGAGTTCGTCCCGCTCGACACAGCGTCGTGGCCGCTGTTCGAGCGGCTGTTCGGGCCGGGCGGTGTGCAGGGCGGCTGCTGGTGCGCGTTCTTCCGCCTGACCGGCCCGGAGTTCAAGGCCGCTGGGCCCGACGGACGCAAGGCGCACGTGCGCGGCGAGGCCGGGTCCGGCGTACCGCTGGGTCTGCTCGCCGTGGTCGACGGCGAGCCGCTCGGCTGGGTCGCCGTGTCGCCGAAGCCGGACAACCCGCGCCTGGCGCGCTCTACCGTGGCGGCTTCGGCCGAACCCGGGAACGTCTGGGCGCTCACGTGCTTCTACGTCGATCGCCGCGGCCGTCGGCAAGGACTGGCGGCGGAACTCCTGCACGCGGCCGTCGAGTACGCGGCGGAGCGCGGCGCCGATGTCGTCGAGGGCTACCCCGTGGCTGCCGGCGACCGGCCGCCCGCGGATCTTTACCACGGCACCCTCGGTCTGTTCACGCGCGCGAATTTCGAGGTCGTCGAACGACGCGGAGCGGCGCGGGCGTTGGTGAGGCGGAAGATCGCCCGCGCCGGATAAGGTGGAATCACCACCTTGTCCGGCGCCGCGCGGAAGTTCCCCCTATCGGGGAATTGTGTGGAACCGGCTGGCGCGGCGGACGTCTTTCCTGAAGCCGGAGCAACCGAGAAGAGGGTGTCCGTGTCCGAACACGCCGAACCGGTCGACACCGACTTGGCCACCGGGCCCATCCGGCTGCCCGCGCAGTACGGCGGTTTGCTCGACGGCGGGTTCGACGACGTCCCGACGCCCCCGACCGGCACCCGCCTCCCGCCCGCACAGCCGGCGCCGCGCCTGCCGTTTCCCGGGCGGCCGCACAACCAGGTCTTCCGCGGGCCCGTGCCGTACCCGGCGCCCGCCCCGCCTCCGCCGATGGGCGCGCTGCGCACCGAGCGCGAGAGCGTGCTGGCGTTGTTCCTGGTCCACATGTTCCCGATCGGGCACCTGCCCGTGGCCGCCGGCCGCCCCGCGGTGCAACTGCCGTTGCCGGACAACGGGTCCGGGCCGTTCGACCACCCGGAATCGGCGCTGCTCGACGACACCGCGACGCTCGAGTACGTCTCGCGCGGTCTCCGTCGCACGCCCGCGCCGCCCGCCGATTCGCAGCCCCCCGCCGCGCTCTTCGAGGGCTACGAGCCGGGCGCCGAGGACCCGGCGTGGCCACCGGTTCGGGAAGAAACCGCCGTGGTACTCCCGGAAAACACGCTGCTCGACCGCTTCGGCGACGAACACGGCCGCCTCTTCGCCGCCGACGGCACGCCGTTCGCGCAGCGCTCGCTGCCCGAGTCCGCGCGCCACGCCGGCTATCGGCGCTACCGCGTGGTGAAGCCGGTGCCGATGTGGACCTCGACCGCGCCGGAGTGGTTCGGACAGCCGGGCGGCGGGATCCGCTACCGTGCCGTGCTGGCCGCCGACGAGCTGGTCACCCTGGGGTTCCTGGCCGACGTCACGCGGGAGGCGCGATGAACACGCAGTCGATCCGGCGCTGGCTCGACCGGCTGGGTGTGCCCGCGGAGGTCGTCTCCGTCGGCACCGAGGCCGACAACGCGTGGTGCCTCATGCCGGCCGACGACGAGGGCTGGGAAGTCTTCTGGCGCGAGCAGGGCAACCGCTACGACTGGGCGCGCTTCACGTCCGAGCAGGTCGCCTGCCACTACCTCTTCGGCCGCCTCGCGTGGTCGCAGGTCGCGCGCGGCGCCGTCGGCGTGCTGCCCGGACACTGAACCGCTCGTGAGCGGCGGGGCGAACCGCCACTCACGAGCCTGTCGGAGCAGGCACCGGAGCAGGCCGGCTCAGCGCTTGAGCACAGCCAGCGCGGCGTCGTGCAGCGCGCCGTTGCTCGACAATGCCGAGCCGCCCTCGTAGGTCGCCGCGCCCGTGAGGTCGCTGAACCGCCCGCCGGCTTCCGTCACGAGCACCTGCGCGGCCGCGACGTCCCACGGGTTCACGATGCACTCGGCCGCGAGATCCAGCGCGCCTTCCGCGACGAGGCAGTGCTGCCAGAAGTCGCCGAACGCGCGGCTCTCCCAGCAGGCCTCCGTCAGGGCGAGGTACTTCTCGCGGGAGTGGTACTCGCTCCACGTGTTGAGGTCCGTCGTGGAGAGGTACGCGTCTTCCAGCGAAGCCACGGCCGACACCGCGAGCCGCCGCACACCGGCGGCGTCACTGCCGTACGCACCGTCGCCGCGCGAAGCCCACCAGCGGCGGCCCAGCAGCGGCGCGGTGATCATGCCGACGACGGGCGAACCGTCCTCGACCAGCGCGATCAGCGTGGCCCAGACCGGCACGCCGCGCAGGAAGTTCTTGGTCCCGTCGATCGGGTCGAGCACCCACGCGCGGCCGCTCGCGCCGGCCGTACCACCGCGTTCTTCGCCCGCGACGGCGTCGCCGGGCCGCTCTGTGGCGAGGATCGCACGGATGGCGTCCTCGACGGCGGTGTCCGCGTCGGTCACCGGAGTGCGGTCGGGTTTGCGGGACACCGAGAGGTCGAGCGCGCGGAAACGCGCTGTGGTGATCGCGTCGGCGGCGTCAGCCAGCCGGGTGGCAAGGGTCAGATCATCCTCGTAGCCAGGCACGGTCACGATGGTTTCACGGGTGTTCGCCGTAAGGTTGGCGAGGTGAGCATGGTCCTACTTGCCGAAGACGACCCCACCATCGCCGAGCCGCTGTCCCGCGCGCTCCAGCGAGAGGGGTACGAGGTCGAGGTCGTCACCGACGGACCGGCGGTGCTGGGCGCCACCTCGGCCCACCGCGTCGACCTGCTCGTGCTCGATCTGGGCCTGCCCGGCATGGACGGGCTGGAGGTGTGCCGCAGACTCCGCGCCGGCGGCACCGAGCTGCCGGTGCTGATGCTCACCGCCCGCACCGACGAGGTCGACTTCGTCGTCGGGCTCGACGCGGGGGCCGACGACTACGTGGCCAAACCGTTCCGCCTGGCGGAGCTGCTGGCCCGCATCCGCGCGCTGCTGCGCCGCCGGGTGCCGGAGGTGCTCGAGTCCGGGGGTGTCCGCATGGACCTCGGCGCGCGGCTCGTCACGGTCGACCTGCACGAGGTACAGCTGGCGAACAAGGAGTTCGAGCTCCTGCGCGTGCTGATGAGCCGCGCGGGCCAGGTCGTGAGTCGCGACGAGATCCTCGCCGAGGTGTGGAACGACCTGGAGTCGAAGACGTCGAAAACGCTCGACATGCACATGTCCTGGCTGCGGCGCAAGCTCGCCGTCGCGGCCGACGAGGCGGCCGGGCGCCCCGCCAAGTCCACCCACTCCGACGGCGAACGGCGCATCGCGACCGTCCGCGGTGTCGGCTTCCGCTTCAACGTCGAATAGCGCCGCGCGATGAGCATGCGCCGCCGCATCCTGATGGCGATCCTGCTGGCCGTGCTCGTGACCGCGGCTGTGCTCGGCATCCCGCTCGGCGTCACGGCCTGGCGGCTGGTGGAGAACCTCAACCGCGAGAGCCTGGCCGAACGCGCGCGGGTGATCGCCGCGACCGTCGACACCCAGGTGGCCAACGGCGACGACATCGACATCCAGCAGTTCCGCGTCGGCGTGCCGCACGGCGGATTCCTGGAGGTCCGCGGCGACGGGCTCATCGAGAAGCACCTCGGTGTCAACCCCGGGCCCGACCCGGTCGTGGAGATCGTGCCGACGGCACGCCACGGCGAGGTGGTCCTGTCGATCCCGAGAGGTCCCGTGCGCACGAAGCAGACGCAGGTGACGCTGCTCGTGGTGCTCCTGGTGGTGCTGTCCGTCGGCACCGGCGCGGTCGTGGCGACGGTGACGGCGCGCCGGCTGGCGAAACCGTTGCGGCACGTCGCGGACCGCGCGTCGCGCCTCGGCGGCGGCGACTTCCGGCCCGACCCGGGTCGCTACCGCGTGGCCGAGCTGGACATGGTCGCGGAGGCGCTGGACACGTCGGCCTCGGCGTTGGCGCAGCTCGTGCAGCGGGAGCGGCAGCTCGTCGGCGACGTCTCGCACCAGCTGCGCAGCCGGCTCACCGCGTTGCAGCTGCGGCTGGAACCGCTGACGGTGCACGGTGACCCCGACGTCGTCGAGGAGTCGCGCGCCGCGCAGGAGCAGGCCGACCGCCTGGCCGAGGCTCTCGACGAGCTGCTCGCCGCCGCCCGCGCGGCCCGCGAGGTGGACGCCGAGCCCGTCGACCTGCACGCGACACTGCCGGAGGTCGCTGAGGAGTGGCGGCAGCTGCTACGCGTCGAGGGCCGCAACCTGCGCCTGAAGATCGCCGACGGCCTCATGGCCCGCGCGACCCCGGGCCGCCTGCGCGAGGTCATCGGCGTCCTCCTGGACAACGCCCTGCGCCACGGCGCCGGCACCGTCACCCTCGCCGCCCGCCGCGGTGAGTCCGACGCGACGGTGGTCATCGAGGTCGGCGACACCGGCTCCGGCGTGCCCGACGAGCTCGCCCCGCACATCTTCGAACGCGGCTTCTCCGGCGGCGGCTCCACCGGCGTCGGCCTCGCCCTGGCGCGTGCCCTCGTCGAAGCCGACGGCGGCCGCCTGGAGCTGTCCAACAAGCGGCCGGCGATCTTCAGCCTGTTCCTGAAGGTGCCCCGCCCGGACGACGTCGGCGAGGTCCGCTGGCCGGCGGAGCCGGTGCCGCGCTAGCCCGAGCGGCGCGGGTACCGGCCGAGGTGGCCGCTCGCTTCGCCTTTTCGAGCCGCGAGAAGCCGTTCCCCACCAGGCCCGCGACGCCGATCTGCGCGCCGTCGCGGAGCTCGGCCTTGCCGACGGCGGTCCACCGGGTGCCGCCGATGCGCTGGTGCGCGTAGGCGAGATCGGCCACTTGACCGTGCGCGTGCCGATCGGTTTGGAGGAACCCGCCTTCGTGCGGTCGGAACTCCTTGTCGCCGTGCCGCAGGTCGCGAGCCCCGACACTCACGCCGCCCGCCGGCACGGCGAACGCGAGAGCGGGCAGCGCCGCGTAGCCCCCGATCGGCACCACGTCGTCGCCTGAGTCGTCGGCGAGCGCCGTGCCAGAGCACGGCTGGGAACCCGGCCTTGCCGACCACCGTGGCCCACCGCGCGACCCGGCGCCGCCGGTGTCGGCCCGCCGTGCGGTGGACCGACACCAGCGCACCCAGCTCGGCAGGACCGGGGTTCGTTTCCCTGACCCCGGCGATCTGCAGCACCTGCCGGCGGCGAAACGCCCAGGACGAGCGGATCTTCACGACGGTGTACCAGGACATGCCGACCGGCCAGATCGCGCCGATGAGTACGTACCCGGGCACGACAGGATCCGGTCCACCTCGCGCCCCCTTTCCGGAGGCGGAGGCCGGGGCCGCGGCCGGGACCGGCCCCCGGCTCGCTCACCCGGCGAGTTCCCTGGCCCCATCGGCGAACGTCAACGGTCTGCGGCCCAGCAGCCGTTGCACCGTGTCGAACACGACCTCCTCCCGGCCGGCCGGCTGGCGTTTGAGCTCGACCGAGCCGTCGATCGCCGAGGCGGCCGGCCCAGGGCGAGCAGGCGCGCACGGGCGGCGGGTTCGGGCTCTTCGCGACGTGCACCAGGGCCGACGCGGGGTCGCCTTCGGGGACGTACACGGCGCCGTCCGTGCGGGCGGAGTGGAGCCAGGCGAGGGTGATCGGGTCGGTCTGTCCGAAGTGGACGCCTGTGGTGGACAGCTTGACGAGGTGAGCGACGCCGGCGTGCGGGAACGAGGGCGCGGCCGACCTTGCCGGTGCGGGCGGCGTCTAGAAGGAACAACGGCAAGCATGACTTCGGACAAGTGCATGTCTGCGAGCAACCAATTCACCGCGGCAAGCGCGTGACCTGCTCACGTCGACGTTCGCCCAGCTCAGCCGGGAAGACCCACTTCTTGAAGCCCCAGAACCGGAACACCATCGCCAGCAGCATGCCGATGATCGAACCGCTCGCGAAGTCGGCGAGCTCCTGCACGAACCTCGAGACGAAGGGCTCTTCGAGGTGCAGCACGTACCGCGAGACGTACAGCGGAATCAGGTTCACCACCACAGCCACACCGCTGATCACGAAGAACAACGCGGCCTCGTGGGTCCGCTCGCGGCCGCCGCGGGTGCGGAAGGACCACTCACGGTTGAGTACGTACGACACGATCGTGGCCACGATGATGGCGATGGCCTTCGCGGTCGTCGGCTTCGACTCGAGGACGCTCAGCTTGAGCAGGTACCAGACGCCGTTGTCGACCACGAAAGTCGTCCCGCCGACGATCGCGAACTTCAGCATCTCCCGGTGCTTGATGAGCACCGAGCGCAGTGGCTCCGGCGTGCGGGCCAGCACGGTCTCGACAACGGTCACGCCCGCCAGTTTAGAGAACCCGAGGTCATCGCGGGTGTCAGGCGGCCTTCCGGTCGGGAATGTCCGCATCGTCCGATGACCTCACCGCGCGCAGGCGGGCACCCTCCGTGGGGAACACCCACTTCTTGAAGGCCCACCAGCGGAACAGCGTGCCCAGCAGCGTCCCGAGGATCATGCCGCTCACGAAGTCGGCGACCTCCTGCCCGAGCAGCGTGAGGTGCGGCATCTGCAGGTCGAGCACATAGCGTGAGATCCACTGCGGCAACGCGTTGAGCCCCAGCGCGACGCCGCTGATGAGGAAGAACAGCGCGGCCTCGTGGGCACGTTCGCGGCCGCCGCGCGTGCGGAAGGACCACTCGCGGTTGGCGACGTAGGAGAAGATCGTGGCGATCAGCACGCCGATGATGAGCGCCGTGACGGGGTTGCTCCGCAGCACGGTGAACTTCAGGACGTAGGTGATCGCCGTGGTGATCAAGAAGCTGATCCCGCCGACCACGGCGAACCGCAGCAGCTCGCGGTGCTTCGCCAGGAACCCTCGCACCTGGGCGACGCTACCCCCTGAGCCAGTCGAAAAAGCCGCGGGGCTCGATCGACGGCGGAGTCTCGCCGGGTTTGCCGGAGTTGCCGCTTCCCGGTGTCGGAGGCGCGCTCGTGGTGGTCGGCGGCGTGCTCGGCGGGGTGGTGGTGACCGGCTCCGTCGGCTTCGCGGGCGGGGTGCTCGGCGGGGTCGGTTTCCTGTGCGGAGGCTTCTTCGACGAGCTGGACGATTCGGGGGTTTCCGAGGTCGTCGTCGAGGAGGAAGACGGCGTCGGCGGGACTCCGGTCGTCGGGTACGGCACGTCGCAGATGCCGAGCCAGCAGCCGAACGACACCTTGGCCTGGTGCGTCGCCTTGCCGAGCGTCGCGTTCACCGTCACGGCCGCGTTGTGCGCCGGGCGGCCCTTGAGCCGCACCCACAGGTTCACGTGCTGGCCGGGCGCGAGCGCGCCGCGCGTGGTGCACGTGGCGCCCGTGTCCGTGGAGTGGCACGGGAATCCGCTGAGGCTCCACGACTGGTACAGCGCGTGGTCGAAGGTGACCGTGACCGGCTTCGTGGTGTCACCGGTGTTGCGGACACGGACGTAGACGAGCGGGTTGCGCGTCCACGGGAAGGCCGAGAGCCCGTCGGTGTCGGCCTGCAGCGCGAGCAGGTCGGGTGGCGACTTCACGGTGACCTTCACGCTCACGGCGACCTTGATCGTCGCACCCGCCGTGACCGAACCCGTGACGGTGCCGCCCTGCGCGGAGTCGTCGGCCTGCAGGCGGAAGGTGAGCACCGCGGTCTGACCGGGCTGCAGGCCGGAGCCCGTTTTGCACGTCACGGTGCCGGTGCCGCCTGGGCAGTCGACGCTGAGCTGGGTCGGTTCCGGCGTATCGGCCTGGCGCGAGAACCCGCTCACGGCACCGCCGCCACCCGCGGGCACCGCGGACACACCCGGCGGCAGGTTCAACGCGACCTGGACGGGGTCGGACGGGCTGCTGCCGTCGTTGCGGACCGTGATCGGCAGGTTCACCGGCCCGGCGCCGGGCTGGAGTTCGAGATCACCCGAAGGAGTGGTCGCCGACATCTTCGCCGCTGCGGGTGTCGCCGGCGGAGGCGGTGCCGCGGGCGGCGCGGCGGGCGGCGGCTGGACGGGTGGGGGCTGGACGGGCGGGGGCGCGGGGACCGCGGGCGGTGGCGCTTGCGGGGGCGCGGGCGGGGCCGGCGGTGCGAGAGGCGCGGGCTTGGCCGGCGGCACCGCGGGCGCGGCGGCCGGCGGCGGGACCTGCGCGGCCACGGGGATCTCCTGCGGCGAGCCGGCCGCGGCCAGCGCGACCGCCACTGCCGCCACGATGGCGGCGCCCGAAGCCGCGACGCCCGCGAACTGCCGGGGCGCGGAAGCGGCGGCCGCGGCGCCGGCCTTGGCGCCACCCGCCGCGGCGGCGCCGGCACCGACGGCGGCACCCGCCGTGGCCGCGCTCGCCTTCGCGGCGCCGATCGTCGCGAGGTAACCCAGCGCGGCGCCGCCCAGCACGATCGGGGCGATGATCGCGCGCAGGCCGCCGTTGATGTCGGCGAGCTCGGCGGCCAGACCGCGGCAGTCCTCGCACTCGTCGAGGTGGCTCTCGACCTGGGCCCGTTCGCGTTTGGACAGCCCGTCGCGCGTCCACGCGCCGAGCCGCTCGGCGGTGGCGTGGCAGCGTTCGGCGGCGGTTTCCTGCAGGTGGACCTGCAGGTACGCCTGGCGCAGACCCTCGCGGGCGCGGTAAGCGAGGGCGGACACGCCGTTGGCGGTCAGGCCCAGCAGCGGCGCGACCTCGGCCGGGCTCTGCTGCTCGATCTCGGTGTGCCAGAGCACGGCCTGCCAGCGTTCCGGCAGCCGCGCGAACGCTTTCGCCGCCAGCGTGCGCTCGAGCCCGGCCACGGCGGTGTCGGAGAACGGGACAGTGAGCGCCTCGCCGACCGCGCCACCGACGTCGCTCATGTCCTCGTTGAGGTCGACGCGGCGGTCGCGGCGGGTCTTGTCGTACGCGGTGTGGCGCAGGGCGGTGAGGAGGTACGCGCGGAACGCCGTGTCCGGACCTTTGCCGCCGCGCAGCGTCTCGAGGACCTTCGAGAAGGCTTCGGACACGAGGTCGTCGGCCTCGGAGCTCGAGCGCGCGAGCTGGCGGGCGAGGTTGTGGGCGGCGCCGCTGTGGCGCTCGTAGAGGGGCCCGTAGCTGGCGATGTTCCCTGAGCGGACCTCGGCGATCAGCTCGGCGTCGCTCTTACCGGACAGATCGGCGGGAACGGTGGACACGGGGCTCCTTTATCTGGCGCACGCGGCCTGGCCAGCCACGATCTACCTCTCTAACGCGAGCACAGTGTGACGGACGCGGCGATACGCGTCACCTCGTGGTCGGCGTGTTGACTCCGTCGGCGCAACAAGTTCACCCGGGTCTCGGGTGTGTCGCTGCGGCGGCCCTGCGAAAAAGACCCCGGAACGCCGTCACGCGGACGGCGGTGTCACGTCCCCTGAGTGGAGCACGACAAGATCGACATCGACCGGGAAGGAGCGGTGGCCAGTGGACGTACCGGCGACCGGGGCACTGTCCGGTCCCGCCGGCGAGCAGGAGTCCCGCGCCCGGTTCGACCGGGACCGGCACCTGCGCGCCCTGCGGGCCAGATGGCGCACCGCCAGTCTCGCCGCGGGGTGGCGCTTCCCCAGCGATTGGGCACTGCCCGAAGTGGACGCCGTGTGCGCCGCCGTGGTCCGCCACGGCGCGACAGGCGCCGAAACGGCGCTGGCCGGCCTCGGCCGCGCCCGGGCCGCCGCGGGCGCGAACCTCGCGGAGACGCTGTCCGACCTGGCCGCGTTGCACGCCGTGCTCGCCGACCCGGAGGCGGTCGACGGCTTCGTCTCACCGGACGTCGACGCCACACCCGCGCGGCTACTGCGTGTGACCGCGCTGGCGTGGGCGGACGTGGCGACGGACCAGTTGGTGCACACGGAGGTGACCGACCCGTTGACCGGGTTGCCTTCCGCCGCGTACCTGCGGACGCGGCTGGCGGAGGTCTACCGGGCGAGCGCCGCGGACGAGCACGTGCTGCTGGTGGTGGCGATGGACCTGACCACGGTGTCCGGCTGGCCTCGTCTCACGGGGATGATCCTGGTGGCCGAAGCGTTGCGCGCGGTCTTCGACACCGGCGAGAGCCATGCGACGCTGGGGCCGTCGGTGGTCGCCGTGCTGTGCCGCCGGGACGGCCGGCTGGCTTCGCAGGGGGTGGCTTTGCGCCGGGCCCTGAACGACCGGCTGTCGGTCGACGCGCAGCTTCGGGAGGTCAACCGGCCGCGCGTCTCGGCGGTCCGCCTGCCCGCTTCGCACGACGGCGCGTGCGACTTGCTGGCGGAACTCGCCCGGAGCTGACGCTGGGCCGCGGCCCGACCCATCGGGCCTGCTCCGGCGCGTTCATGATTTCCTGGTGTGGTGACCAGGACCGTACCCTCCGCCGTCGACGGCGAAGTTCCGGTGAGCGCTGCTCAGCCTCGCCTGGCCCTGCGCAAGTCACTCGCCAGGCTGTCGGTGCGGCCGCGCTCGATCCTGATCTTGTCGGTGATCCCGCTGGTCGCGATCGGCGTCGGGATCTGGGGCTGGACGCACGAGTGGGGGCTGGGCGTCGACAGCGCGGTCTACCGCGGCGGTGCGCTCACGCTGCTTCGTGGGGACTCGCTGTACGACACCAACACGCTCTCCACCGAACCGTTCTGGGCGATGCTGCCCTTCACGTACCCGCCGACGGCCGCGTTGTTCTTCGTGCCGCTGGCGCTCGTGCCGACGCAGGTGGCGTGGGGGTTCCTGACGGCGGTCTCGCTGAGCGCGCTCGCCCTGTCGGTGCGGATCTCGATCGGCGCACTGCCGCGGCCGGAGGAGGACGGCCCGCGGTGGTGGGCCTCGCCCGCGCGGTCGACGATCGTGTTCTTCGTGGTCTTCCTCGGCCTGGAGCCGGTGTGGCGCACGATTTTCCTCGGTCAGATCAACTTGATCCTGATGGCGCTGATCCTGCTGGACATGCTCGTGCTCGGCGCGCGCGGCAGCCGGTGGGGCGGGGTGCTGGTGGGCATCGCGGCGGCGATCAAGCTGACGCCGCTGGTGTTCCTGGGCCACCTGTTCATCACCGGCCGCCGCAAGGACGCGCTGCGCGGACTCGCGACGTTCGTGGTCCTGCAAGGCCTCATGTTCGTGATCAACTCGCACGACGCGTTCAAGTACTGGACCTCGACACTGCCCGACACCGGCCGGATCGGGCCGGTGCACTGGGCGGGCAACCAGTCGCTCAACGGGCTGATGAACCGAGCCACCGACCTCGCGCCGTGGGCGTCGAAGGCCGCGATGGGCCTCGGGCTGCTGCTGGCGATCCCGGCGTTGTGGCTGCTGATCCGGTTCCACCGAAAGGGCCAGGCGCTGGCCGCGGTGCTGGTCACAGCGTTCTGGACACTCCTGATGTCGCCGATCTCGTGGTCGCACCACTGGGTGTGGGTGGCGCCGCTGATCGTGCTGCTCGTGTCGCGTCTGCCGAAGACGACGCCCGCTACCGCGTGGAAACGGTGGCTGGGCACGGGGCTGGTGGCGTTCGTGTTCGTCAGCTGTGTGCTGCTGATCCTGCCCAACGGCCGCAACGTGGAGCTGCACTGGAAGGTGTGGCAGAACGTCCTCGGCGACGCCTACATCCTGACGCCGGTGGTGCTCGGGGTCGCGTTGATCCTGCGGTGGGGGCTGCAGCGGAGGGCGCGCGGTCGTGCCGCGGGCTCGGGGCCGGATTCGGATTCCGGTTCGGGCTCAGGGGAGGCCACGGACCGTGCCGACGCCACGCCGGCTCACTGACCCGCGCCTGCTGGCGCTGCCGTTTCTCGCACTCGTTCTCGGAGCCGTCGTCTGGCTCACCCACCGGCACCTCGGCGCCGACAGCGCCGTCTACCGCGCCGGCCCGCTGACCCTGCTCAAGGGCGAGCCGCTCTACACCACCGGCGACCTCACGACCCTGCCCGACTGGGTCCGCCTGCCGTTCACCTACACCCCCGCCGCGGCCGCGTTGTTCCTGCCGCTCGCCCTCGTGCCGGGCGGGCTGGTGTGGGGTGTGGTGACGGTGTTGTCGGTGGTGTCACTGACCGTGGTGATCGCGGTCGTCGCGCACCCCTCGCGCTGGTGGCTGTTCGGCTGCACCGCGTTGTCACTGGCGCTGGAACCGGTGTGGAAAACACTGTTCCTGGGCCAGATCAACCTGATCCTGATGGCGTTCGTGGTCGTCGACGTCCTGGTGCTCTCGCTGCGTGGCTCACGCCGGGCGGGCGTGCTGATCGGTGTCGCCGCGGCCATCAAGCTGACGCCGCTGATCTTCGTACCGCACCTGTTCTTCACCGGCCGCTGGAAAGACGGCCTGCGCGCACTGGCGACCTTCGTCGGCCTCGAAGCGGTCATGTTCGCCGTCATCCCCCACGACGCGTGGTTCTTCTGGACGAAGTCCGCCACCGACCCGAGCCGCGTCGGCTCGGTCACGTGGATCTTCAACCAGTCGCTCAACGGCCTCGTCAGCCGCGCCTCCGCCCTCGCCCCGTGGTCGCTCGCGGTGGCCGTCGGCGTCGGCGCGGTGCTCGCCGTGCCCGCCGTGTGGCTCGTGATCCGGCTGCACCGCCGCGGCGAACCGGTGGCCGCCCTGCTCGTGACGGCGTTCTACGGTCTGCTGCTTTCGCCCGTTTCCTGGTCGCACCACTGGGTGTGGGCGGTGCCGCTCATCGCCCTGCTCGTCACCACGGGCCGCCTCTGGTGGGCCCTCGCGGCCGCGGCCCTGTTCGCCTCGGAAGTCGTCATGCTCGTCCCGAACGGCGCTGACGTGGAGTTCACGTGGGGCCTGGGCTGGTCGATCCTGGGCAACGCCTACGTCGTCGCGGCGGCCTGCACGATCGTCGGCCTGGCAGTGCGCGAGCTGCGGCTGAGTTCTCCGGTGGCGAGGCTGGCGAAGTAGCCTCGCCGCTCCCCAGCGTCGAATCCGCGTCGTACAGTGGAACGACTGCCGGGAGGTGCATGGCGGTGGTGAACGGCGAGGCGGCCGAGCGGGCCTTCGCCGGACAGGCGTGGCGGGAGGTGTACACACGGCTCACCGGAGGCCGTGCGGCACTGACTGCGGACGATCTCGTACGCCTTTCGACGGCGGCTTATCTGCTCGGGCACGACGACGAGAGTTTCGAATCGCGGGAGCGCGCGTATCTCGAGTACGTGCGCGGTGCCTGCCCGGCCGAGGCTGCCCGGTGTGCGTTCTTCCTGGCCCTGCCGTTGCTGTTGCGGGGTGAGCCGGCGCGGGCGAACGGCTGGCTGGCGCGGGCGCGGCGGCTGCTCGACGAGCACGGGCTGGACTGTGTCGAACGGGGTTACCTCCTGGTTCCGGTCGGCCTGCAGCGCATCCAGGGCGGCGACACCCGGGGTGCGCACGACGCGTTCACCTCCGCAGTGGACTTCGCTTCCCGCTTCGGTGACACGGACTTGCTGGCGCTGGGCCGGCACGCGCAGGGCCGGGCCCTGATCAAGCTGCACCGCACCGCCGAAGGACTGGCGCTGCTCGACGAGGCGATGGTCTCGGTGACCTCGGGCGAGGTGTCGCCGATCCCCGCCGGAGTGGTCTACTGCAGCGCGATCGAAGGCTGCCACGAGGTTTTCGACGTCATCCGGGCGCAGGAGTGGACGGCGTCACTGAGCGCGTGGTGCGCGGCGCAGCCGGACCTGGTGCTGTTCCGCGGCCAGTGCCTGGTGCACCGTTCGCAGGTGCTGCAGGCACTCGGCGCGTGGCCGGAGGCCCTGGCGGAGGCCCGCCGCGCGGGTGAGCGGCTCTCCGGCCCGCGCCGGCAGCCGGCGCTCGGCATGGCGCTGTACCAGGAAGCCGAGCTGCGGCGGCTGCGCGGCGAGCTCGCCGCGGCCGACGACGGTTACCGGAAAGCCGGCGAGTACGGCCATCCCACCCAACCCGGCTGCGCGTTGCTGCGCCTGGCCCAGGGCCGGACGGCGGCGGCTGTCTCGGCGATCGGCCACGCCGTGGTCGAGGCGGCGGACGACCACCTCGTGCGCGCCCGGATGCTCGCGGCGCAGGTGGAGATCGTGCTGGCCGCCGGAGAACCGGGCGCCGCCCGCGGCGCGGCCGGCGAGTTGACTGCGATCGCGGCCGAGATCGGGATGCCGCTGCTGCGGGCGACCGCCGCGCACGCGCGGGGCTCGGTCCTGCTGGCGGAGGGCGATCCCTCGGCCGCGCTCGGCGAGCTTCGCGCCGCGTGCGAGGGATGGGCCGAGCTCGACGCGCCGTACGACGGGGCTCGCACGCGCCTGCTCATCGGTCGGGCCCGGCAGCTGACGGGTGACGACGACGCGGCCGAGGTGGACTTCGCCACCGCGCGCGAGGTCCTGCACCGCCTCGGCGCCGGCATCAGCACTCCGCCGGCTCCACCGACCTCGCAGACCTCGCTGACCGAGCGGGAACTGCAGGTGCTGGCGCTGGTGGCCGAGGGGTTGTCGAACCGGCAGATCGCAGCGCGGCTGGTGATCAGCGAACACACCGTGCGCCGGCATCTGCAGAACGTGTTCGCGAAGCTCGGCGTGCCCTCGCGCGCCGCCGCGGCCACCCACGCGGTGCAGCACCACCTCATCTGAGTGGTACGGACGGACCATCCCGCCTCGGCCGAAGTGGTACGGCTGTTCGATGCCGCCCGCGCCACCGGCTCCTAACGTGCTGGTCAGGAGGCACACCTGATGAACGAGCACGAGCGCACCGAGACCGTGGTCATCGGAGCGGGGCAAGCGGGGCTGTCGGCCGGTTACCACCTCGCACGGCGGGACCGCGACTTCGTGGTCCTCGACGGCAACGAGCAGATCGGGGACAACTGGCGCTGCCACTGGGACACGCTGCGGTTGTTCACCCCGGCCTTGGCGGCCGGGCTGCCCGGGATGGCCTACCCGGGCCCACCGATGCACTACGCGACCAAGGACGAGATGGCCGGCTACCTCGCGACCTACGCGCACAGGTTCGCGCTGCCCGTGAGGGGTGGGCAGCGCGTGGCGCGGGTGTCGCGAACCGGGACCGGGTTCGAGGTGACCACCCCGACCACGACGTTCACTTGCGACAACGTGGTGGTCGCGACGGGCACGTTCGGCCGCGCGCCGCGCGTTCCGGAGTTCGCCGGCCGGCTCGACCCCGGGATCCGGCAGCTGCACTCCAGCGAGTACCGCAACCCGGAGCAGCTCAGGCCCGGGCCGGTGCTGGTCGTCGGGGCGTCGCACTCGGGCGGCGACATCGCCTTCGAGGCCGCTCGGGCCGGTCATCGGGTGGTGCTCAGCGGGCCGATCCGCGGGGAGCTCCCGTTCGACATCAACCGGCGTCCGGCCCGGGTCCTCTTCCCGGTGCTGTTCTTCGCGGCCAAGCACATCCTGACCATGCGGACGCCGTGGGGCCGGATGATGCGACCGGAAATCCGGACGCACGGCGGGCCGCTCATCCGGATCAAGCGCGCCGACCTGGTCCGCGAGGGCGTCGAGCACGTCGCTGACCGCACGACCGGCATCCGTGGCGGTGCGCCCGTCCTCGCCGACGGCCGGGTGCTCGACGTCGCCAACGTCGTGTGGTGCACCGGGTTCCGCCAGGACTTCTCCTGGATCGACCCGCCCGTCACGGACGAGTCGGGCTGGCCGCGTGAGGAGCGCGGCGTGGCGATCACGGCACCGGGGCTGTACTTCGTGGGGCTGTCGTTCCAGTGGGCGTTCTCGTCGATGCTCGTCGGTGGCGCCGGCCGCGATGCCGAGTACGTCGTGAAGCACTTGACCGCGCGCACCGAGGCCGCAGCCGGGAAGCGAATCGGGAGTGCGCGGCTGGGCGCGGGTGCCGGTGGCGCAGGTCACTGAGCCGGTACCCGCAGCTCGGCCTGGCCTCGCCCAGTAATCTGATCGGCGCTATGGACAAACGAACCGGTCTTCCCGTGGTGGGCATGGTGGGCGGTGGGCAGCTGGCCCGCATGACGCACCAGGCGGCGATCTCCCTCGGTCAGTCGCTGAGGGTCCTGTCGGCGAATGCGGACGATTCGGCCGCGCTCGTGGCGTCCGACGTGGTCATCGGGCACCACACGGACCTCGAGGCGCTGCGGAAGTTCGCGCAGAGTGTCGACGTGCTCACGTTCGACCACGAGCACGTGCCCGGCGAGCACCTGCTGACGCTCGTGATGGAGGGCGTCGTGGTGCGGCCGGCGCCGTCGGCACTCGGGTTCGCGCAGAACAAGCTCGTGATGCGCGAGATGATGGCCGGCATGGAGGTGCCCGGCCCCGCGTTCGCCGAAGTGTCCACTGTGGACGACGTGATCAGCTTCGGCGCGGCGCACCGGTGGCCGGTGGTTCTCAAGGCCGCCAGCGGTGGGTACGACGGCCGTGGCGTCTGGATGCTCGACACGGCGCGGCACGCGCGCGAGGTGGTGCCGCGGCTGCTCGACGCGAGCACGGCGCTGCTGGTCGAGGAGAAGGTCGAGATGAAGCGCGAGCTGGCGGCGCTGGTCGCCCGCTCGCCGTTCGGTCAGGGTGCCGCGTATCCGGTGGTCGAGACGGTGCAGGCCGGCGGCATCAACACCGAGGTCCTCGCCCCCGCGCCCGGCCTGTCCGAGGAGCGCGTGCACGAAGCGCAGGACCTCGCGTTGCGCATCGCGTCGATGCTGGACGTCACGGGGCTGCTGGCCGTCGAGCTGTTCGAGACGGAGCAGGGCCTGCTGGTGAACGAGCTGGCCATGCGGCCCCACAACTCCGGCCACTGGACGATGGACGGCGCACGCACGTCGCAGTTCGAGCAGCACCTGCGCGGCGTGCTCGACTACCCGCTGGGCCGCACCGACCTCGTCGCGCCCGCGTGCGTGATGGCCAACGTGCTCGGCGCCGACGTCGCGCCGCAGATGAGCCCGGACGAGCGCGTGCACCACCTGTTCGCGCGCTACCCCGAGGTGAAGATCCACCTGTACGGCAAGCAGGACCGCCCCGGCCGCAAGCTCGGCCACGTCAACTTCGTCGGCGAGAACATGGACGACCTGCGCAACCGCGCGCTGCTGTCGGCCCACTGGCTGTCCCACGCCGTCTGGCTCGACGGCTACGAGATCCACTGAGTCCACTGAAGGGAACACATATGGCGCCGCAGGTGGGCGTGATCATGGGCAGCGACTCCGACTGGCCCGTCATGGAGGCCGCCGGCCAGGCCCTGGCCGAGTTCGGCGTGGAGTACGAGGTCGGCGTCTACTCCGCCCATCGCACGCCGCAGCGCATGCTGGACTACGCCAGGTCCGCCGCCTCCCGCGGCCTGCGCGCCATCATCGCCGGCGCCGGCGGTGCCGCCCACCTGCCCGGCATGGTCGCCTCCGCCACCGTGCTGCCCGTCATCGGCGTCCCGGTGCCGCTGAAGTACCTCGACGGCCTCGACTCGCTGCTGTCCATCGTCCAGATGCCCGCCGGCATCCCCGTCGCCACGGTCTCCGTCGGCGGCGCGCGCAACGCCGGGCTCCTCGCCGTGCGCATCCTGGGGGCTTCGGACTTGCAGCTGCAGTCGAAGCTGGCGGAGTTCCAGTCCAGCCTGGAGACGCTGGTGCTGGAGAAGGACGCGGCGCTGCGCGAGAAGGCCGGCCAGTAGGTCAGGGCAGCTGCTTTCGAAGCTCCCGCTTCAGCACCTTCCCCGCCGCCGACACCGGGATCTCGTCGACGAAGTACAGCTCTCGGATGCGCTTGTACGGCACCACCTTCTCGTTCACCGCGGCGATCAGCCCCTGGGCGTTCAGGTCGGCATCCAGCTGCCCCACCACGAACGCGACGGGCAGCTCGCCGACGTCGGCCTGCGGACGGCCGACCACCGCGGCCGCCGCGACGCCCGGCAGCGCGATGAGCAGCTCCTCCAGCTCGCGCGGGAAGACGTTGTACCCCTTGTACAGCAGCATGTCCTTCTTTCGGTCCACAATGGACAGGTATCCGTCCTCGTCGAGCACGCCGATGTCGCCGGTGTGCAGCCAGCCGTCGACGAGCGCCGCGGCGGTTTCGTCGGGGCGGTTGCGGTAGCCGCGCATCATCTGCGGCCCCCGCAGGCACACTTCACCCTCGACGCCGGCGGGCAAGGGCTCCTCGTCGAGGCCGACGATCTTCACCTCCGTGTCGAAGATCGGCCCGCCGACGGAGCCGACCTTGCGCACGCCCGAGCGGTACGACGGCGAGATCACCGCACCCATGGTCATCTCGGTCAGGCCGTAACCCTCGGCGATCACGACGCCGGGGAAGCGCTCGTGGAGCGCGCGGATCATCTCGTGGTTCATCGGCGCCGCCCCGGAGCCGATGCTGCGCACGGACGACAGGTCGGCCGTGTGGAACGCGGGCGTGGCCAGTAGTGCGGCGAACAGCGCGGGCGCGCCGCCGAGTGACGTCACGCGCAGGCGCTCGGCCTCGGCGACGTACGCGGCCGGGTCGAAGCGCGCGTGCAGCACGGTGTGGGTACCGCTGAGCAGCGCGGCGTTGAGACCGGCGATCACGCCCATCGCGTGGAACCACGGCGTCAGGTTGATCGCGACGCCGGTGCCGAGGCGTCCGACCCACTCGTCCTCGCTGCCGATCTGGTCGAGGACCACGTCACCGTGCGTGTCCAACGCCGGGACGGAACCGCTGCTCCAGCACGCGCTCTGCAACGTGTTCGCCACGATGTTGCGGTGCGTGAGCTCCACGCCCTTCGACCGGCCGGTCGTGCCGCCGGTGTAGGCGAGGTGGGCGAGGTCGTGGTGGACGTCGATGGCCACGTCGGGCCGGGTGGCCGGCGCTTCGGCGAAGAACTGCTTGAACTCCACGACGTCGTCGGACCAGGCGGGCGCACTCGGCGCGACGACGATCGTCAGCCGGGCCGGGATCCGGTCCGCGACGGCCGCGACGGTGCCCGCGACCGGACCGAACGTAACCACGGCGGCGGCCTCGCAGTCGGTGAGCTGGAAGGCCAGGTCGTCGGGCGGGAGCAGCGGGTTCGTCGGGCTGAAGGTCGCGCCGGCGAGCAGGGTGCCGTAGTAGGCGACGGGGTAGGCGAGGCAGTTGGGCAGGTGGATCGCGACGACGTCGCCATGGCCGATGCCGCGGGCCAGCAGTGCGTTGGCGAATTGGCACGCGCCTGCGTACGTTTCGGTGAAGGTGAGGCTGTCGTCGCCCATGGCGAACGCGGTGCGATCACCGAAGCGGGCGGCGGCGCCGGCGAGTATCGAACCCACCGGAACCTCGGGGTAGGTGAGGGAAGCGGGCAATCCGGGCGGCGGCGTCGACGCGGTGATGGCCATCACCCGACCTTACGAAGAGTGCGGTCAACGACACAAGAACGAACGGCGCGCCCGGCGTGAACGAGCGCTAACATCGACAAAACTCTCCCCATTGCTGCAGAGAAGGTGACGGAAGTGGCCGAGGGCCTGTACCAGCTTGCCGAGGAGCACGAGGAGCTGCGGGCCGCGGTCCGGGCTCTGGCCGAGAAGGAGATCGCGCCGTACGCGGCCGAGGTCGACGAGAACGAGCGGTTCCCGACCGAGGCGCTGGCGGCGCTGAACAAGTCGGGCTTCAACGCCGTGCACATCGGCGAGGGGTACGACGGCCAGGGCGCCGACGCCGTGGGCGCCTGCATCGTGATCGAGGAGGTCGCGCGGGTCGACGCGTCGGCGTCGCTGATCCCGGCGGTGAACAAGCTGGGCACGCAGCCGATCATCCTGTCGGCCTCGGAAGAGCTGAAGAAGATCGTGCTGCCGTCCATCGCGCGGGGCGAGGCGATGGCGTCGTACGCGCTGTCGGAGCGCGAAGCCGGCTCGGACACCGCGTCGATGCGCGCGCGGGCGAAGCTCGACGGTGATCACTGGGTGCTCAACGGAACCAAGGCGTGGATCACCAACGCGGGTGAATCTTCGTGGTACACGGTGATGGCCGTGAGCGATCCGGACGCGGAGAAGAAGTCCAACGGCATTTCCGCGTTCGTCGTGCACAAGGACGACCCGGGCTTCTCCGTGGGGCCGAAGGAGCGCAAGCTCGGCATCAAGGGCTCGCCGACGCGCGAGATCTACTTCGAGAACTGCACGATCCCGGCCGAGCGCATCATCGGCGAACCGGGCACGGGGCTGAAGACCGCGCTGAAGACGCTCGACCACACACGCCCGACCATCGGCGCGCAGGCGCTGGGCATCGCGCAGGGTGCGCTGGACGCCGCGATCGCGTACGTCAAGGACCGCAAGCAGTTCGGCAAGTCGATCTCGGAGTTCCAGGGCGTGCAGTTCATGCTCGCCGACATGGGCACGAAGATCGAGGCCGCCCGCCACCTCGTCTACGCCTCCGCCGCCGCCTCCGAGCGCGGCGACAAGCGCGCGGGCTTCATGGCCTCCGCCGCGAAGGCCTACGCGTCCGACGTCGCGATGTCCGTGACCACCGACGCCGTGCAGCTCTTCGGCGGCGCCGGCTACACCCGTGACTTCCCGGTCGAGCGCATGATGCGCGACGCGAAGATCACGCAGATCTACGAAGGCACGAACCAGATCCAGCGCATGGTGATGGCTCGGGCTCTGCTCAAGGGCTGAGTTCTTGGTGTTCGGCCCGCGCGCCCTTTCCGGGTGCGCGGGCCTTTTCATTGTCGTCGCCAGCCGGCGCGGATCTTGGCGGCGTCTTCGATTCGGTAGAGGACGTCGAGGCAGATCAGTTCTTTTTCTTCGAGCTGCAGCAGCCTCGCCTCGGTTTCGGGGTCGGTCGCATCGGTGTTCTTCGCCAGGTTGATCCGCTGTTGTTTGAACGATTCCCGTTGCTCGCTCCAGGTGTCGGCCAGGCGGTGCAGGTCTCGGGCGGTGTAGCGCAGGATCTCTTGCAGACTGGGGACTTCGCGTTCGACGAAGCGGCTTTGCAACGTGCGGACTTTTTCCTCGGCGTCGTCGCGGTGGCGATTGGCGGTGTCGGCGGCGTCGGTTGCGGATTCCAGCTCTTCTGTGGCGTGGGACAGTTGTTCGAACAGGCTTGAGCGCGCGGGCAGGACCATGTTCGCGAGCGAAGTGTTGAGGACCTTCGCGATGGCGACGGCTTCGCTGAGGCGAATTGTCCGCCCGGTGGTCCCGTCGGCGTGTTTTTCGATGCGGGTGATCGCTGTGCTGTCGAGCTGAATTCCTACTCGTTCCAGCTTCTTCGCGAGGCCCGCCTGGGACACGCCCAGTTCTTCTCTCAGTGCGCGCATGTTCAGGGCGAAGGTGCGCTCGGCTTGGGCACCGATGGCGTCGCCGGGTGCTTCGCGCGGCGGTTCCGGGTGATCCTGCACGAGGAGCAGTGTAGTGCTTGACGCGCAGCGTCGCTTGAGGCACTCTGGGTGAACGCGGTGCTGATGGAGCACTGTGCTGCACGAGGAGCACCGAAAGGTGAGTGGTGATGATGAAGGCATGGCCGGTGTGGCAGGGGTGGCGCGGTCTTGTCGGCACGCGGAGTGGCGCCGCTGTGCGCGTCGAAAGCCGGGATTGCCGGGCCGGTCTCGAGGTCGAACAAAAGGTGAGGGACCGAGCTGCGACCGCCGGGTGACCTCCGGTGGGTCGGTCGCTGGGTGGGAAAGGAGTGGAATGGCGTTTGCGGAAGAGGCGTTGGCTGCGTTTCGGCGCGGGGAGACGGCGGTTGTCGATCGGTTGAGTCGCGCTGAGCTCAGGCGGGCGAAGGCCGTGGGTGACGCCGCCGGCGAGGTCGACGCGCTGTGCATGTTGGCCAGGGTTGCCGTGCGGGGTGGGGACTTGGCCGGGTGCCGGGAGCTGGCCCTGGAGGCGCTCGAGGTCGCGCACCGCGATGGCGATTCCGCGCTGGAGCAGGAGCCGGTGCATGTACTGGCGGCGGTCGCTCGGATGAGGGGCGAGCTGGAGGAAGCGCGGGAGTTGTTCGCGCGGAGCATCGCGTTGCGGGAGGAGGCGGGGCTGGCTGATCTCGTGGCCTGGGAGCAGCTGAACCTCGGGTATGTCGAGCTGGAGTCGGGCGACGTCGACCGGGCACGGGAGTTGTTCGACGGGGTTCGGCGGTACGCGGGGGAACACGGCGTCGGTGACCTGGTGCCGTACGGCGTGCTCGCGAGTGCCGTGCTGGCGGAGCGGGATGGAGACACCGCGGGCGCTGTGCGGCTGCTGGCGGAAGTGGAGCGGGCGTTGCGGGAGCGGGGTCAGGTGCTCGATCCCGATGACGCCGAGGTACGGGAGGCGTTGCGAGCGCGTCTGGTCACAACGCTGGGCGAGGGGGAGCGCGGGAAGGAAAGCTAACTGTCCACTTTGGCCGGTGACGTCCAGCTCGCCAGGAGGCACAGGCGTTCCTCGGACGGGGAGCCCGGCTCGACGGTCGTGATGCCGAGGGTTTGTTCGGGTCGTCGACGGGAGTCATGGCTTCGTAGCCGAGCGTCAGTTCGCCGACGAGCGGGTGGTGGTAGTGCTTGACTCCGTGGGTGCGTTCGAAGGCGTCGTGACCCGCCCACCAGCGGCGGAAGTCCTGGTCGCGCAGGGAGAAGTTCGCCGATGAGTTCCGCGAGCGCCGGGTCGTGGGGGTAGCGGCCGGCATAAAGGTGGAGGGTGGCGACGACGCCGCGGGCGGCGCCTTCCCAGTCGGCGTAGAGGGCGCGCACGGTGTCGTCGAGGAAGATGAGCCGGGGCATCTTGCGGGATAGAGGAGGGAGGGCGTCGAAGTCGGTGTAGAGGGCGCCGGCGAGGCGGTTGGCGGCAAGCACGTCCATGCTGCGGCCCAGCACGAGGGCGGGCACGTGGTGGAGGCCGTCGAGCACGAGCTGCAGGCCCGGGCGCATGCGCTGGGGCGGCAGGGGCCGCGGCCGGGAGCGCGTGGGTTTGGCGAGGGTGAACAGGTGGGTGCGCTCGAGATCGTTGAGCTGCAGGGCGCGGGAGCTCGCGTCGAGGACGGACTCGGAGACGTTGAGGTTGCGGCCGCGTTCGAGGCGGACGTAGTAGTCCACGCTGACGCCGGCGAGCTGGGCGACCTCCTCGCGGCGGAGGCCGAGCACGCGCCGGGGGCCGGGGTGCGGGGTGCGAGGCGAGGCTCGCGTCGGCGGGGTGATCTTCGCTCGGCGCGAGCGCAGGAAGTCCCGGAGTTGCTCGCTCATGCAACTGAGCGTAGGGCCGATCGCTGCCCTGAGAGGGGGTCTGCTGGACCCCCGGTTGAGGGAGTCTTCTCCCCTCGGGCGCCCACGGCGGTTGCGTGGGAACCATGAAGCGACGCATTCTCGGCGGCACCGGCATCTCCGTGAGCGAATACGCGCTCGGCACGATGATGTTCGGCGCCATGGGCAACACCGACCACGACGAGTCGGTGCGCATGATCCACGCGGCGATCGATGCCGGCCTCAACTTCCTCGACACGGCCGACGTCTACTCGGCCGGGGAGTCGGAGGAGATCGTCGGCAAGGCGCTCGCGGAGCGGCGCGACAGCGTGGTGCTGGCGACCAAGTTCGGCCTCCCCATGGGCGAGGACCCGAACCAGCGCGGTGGCTCACCGCGCTGGGTCAAGCGGGCGCTGGAGAACAGCCTGCGCCGCCTCGGCACCGACTACGTGGACCTCTACCAAATGCACCGGCCCGACCCGGACACCGACATCGACGAGACGCTCGGCGCGCTCTCGGACCTCGTGCGCGAGGGCAAGGTGCGGGCGATCGGCAGTTCGTTCTTCTCGCCGGAGGAGACCGTGGACGCGCAGTGGACGGCCGAACGCCGCGGCCACCACCGCTTCCGCACCGAGCAGCCGCCGTACTCGATCCTCACGCGCGGCATCGAGCAGCGCGTGCTGCCGACCGCGCAGCGCTACGACATGGGCGTGCTCACGTTCGGCCCGCTCAACTCCGGCTGGCTCTCCGGCCGCGCCGACCCGACGGCCGGGCACCGCAACGCCGGCCGCCGCGCGCAGATGTTCGACCTCTCGCGGCCGGGTGTGCAGGCGAAGGCAGCCGCCGTGGCGGAGCTGACCGAGCTCGCCGCCGACACGGGGATCTCCGTGCCGCACCTGGCGATCGCGTTCGTGCGCGCTCACCCGGCGGTGACGTCGGTGCTGATCGGCCCGCGACGGCCCGAGCACCTCACCGACCTGCTGGCCGGGGCCGACGTGGAGGTGGGCGACGACGTGCTCGACCGCATCGACGAGATCGTGCCGCCTGGGGTCGACGTGCACTCGGGTGACTTCTACATCAACCCCACGCCGGCGATCCTCGACGGGTCACTTCGCGGTGGCGAGCAGCAGCCCGATGACCTGCACGGCGTCGTCGAGCCGCGGTTCGCCGCCGAGGAGCTGGGAGTACATGAACGAGTCGCCGATGCGGATCACGGCCTGCGCGACGGACGCCGTCGGTGCGTCGAAGCGCAGGCCGTTGCGGTGGAGCAGCTCGGTGAACAGGCGCGCTGCCCGGGACTCGACCTCGCCGGGCGACATGATCACCTTCGCGAACAGCACGGGGTCACGCCGGGCGAGGTCCTTCAGCGGCGCGAGCGTGACGACGGTGCGCATGAACCGCTCCACCACCGCCAGCGTGCGCGCGAGGCCCGGGGGACCGGTCACGCCGGCCTCGATCGCGAGGTAGGTCCGTTCGGTGCTGTCGGCGAGCACGCGCCCGAGCAGCTGCTCGTGGTTGCCGACGCGGCGGTACAGCGTCGCGCGGCTCAAGCCGAGCTCGGCCGCGAGTGCCGACATGTCGATCGGCCGGCCGCGCAGGTACGCCTCGGTCGCCGCGCGGACGACGTCGTCGGTGGAGGGAGGGCCGGTCATCCGCGCAGTATGGCCGAGTCCGCTTGCCAAAACACCCTGAACGTGAGACAAAACCTGTGTCTGTCTCAATGCGGAGGTGCGGTGTGGCCACGGTGACCGTGAACGGTGGGCAACAGGTCCACTACGTCGACCACGGCGGCGACGGCCCGGCCGTCGTGCTGCTGCACAGCTTCCTGATGGACGCCGACATGTGGCTTCCGCAGGTCGAAGCCTTCCGTGGCGACCACCGGCTGATCGCGATCGACGAGCGCGGCCACGGCGAAACCCCGGCGGACGGGCCCTTCGACTACTGGGACGTCGCCCGCGACGCGCTCGCGGTGCTCGACCACCTCGGCTTCGACCGCGCCGCCGTGATCGGCACCAGCCAGGGCGGGTTCGTCGGCCTGCGCATGGCGCTGCTCGCCCCTGAGCGCGTGACCGCGCTGGCCGTGCTCGGCACGTCGGCCGACGCCGAGCCCGACGAGGTCGCGGCTGTCTACCGGCAGCTCGGCGACGTGTGGCTGCAGGACGGCCCCGACGGCGTGATCGACGGCGTCGCCGCCATCTGCTTCGGCGACAGCTTCGACGGCGCGGCGGCTTGGAAGACCAAATGGCGCGAGCGCTACCAGGGTGAGCACGCGCGCCTGCTGATCGGCGTCCTCGCCGGCCGCGACAGCCTGCTCGACCGACTCGGCGAGATCCGGACCCCGGTGCTCGTGCTGCACGGCACGGCCGACCGCGCCTACCCCGTCGAGAAGGCGGAGGAACTCGTCAGCGGCCTGCCGAACGCGAAGCCGCTGGTCACGATCGCGGACGGCGCGCACTTCCTCAGCCTCAGCCACGCCGCCGACGTCAACCCGCACCTCAAGGGTTTCCTCGCCGCGCACGCCGCCGCGCACTGACCCGCGCCGCACCGGCGAAACCCGCGCCACCGGAGGGCATTCGGGTGAGGATTTCCCCGCCTCTTGCCCGATCCGGGCGCATGTGAGACATGTGCCATGCTGATCCCCAACGCGGAGGTGTCGGATGGCTACGGTGACCGTCAACGGTGGGCAGCAGGTCCACTTCGTCGACTACGGCGGTGACGGCCCCGCTGTCCTGCTGCTGCACAGCTTCCTGATGGACATCGACATGTGGGAGCCGCAGGTCCAGTCCTTCGGCGCGGACTACCGGCTGATCGCGATCGACGAACGTGGCCACGGGGGCACTCCGGCCGACGCGGACTTCGACTACTGGGACGTCGCCCGCGACGCTTTCGGTGTGCTGGACCACCTCGGCATCGAGCGCACCGCCGTGATCGGCACCAGCCAGGGCGGGTTCATCGCCCTGCGCATGGCTTTGCTCCAGCCCGAGCGCGTGACCGCGATGGCCGTGCTCGGCACGTCCGCCGAGCAGGAAGCCGAAGGCACCGCCACGGTCTACCGGCACCTGATCGCCGCCTGGCTCGAAGCCGGGCCGGAGCCGCTGGTCGACGGCATTGCCACCTTCTGCCTCGGCGACTACGAAGCGTCCGCCTGGAAGACGAAGTGGCTGAAGGTCCCAGGGGAGAAGTTCCAGCGGATCATGGAGACGCTCGTCAGCCGCGACAGCGTGCTCGAACGCGCGGGCGAGATCCGAATGCCGGTGCTCGTGCTGCACGGCAGCGGCGACAACGAGTACCCGATGGCCCGCGCCGAGTCGCTCGTGGGCGCGCTGCCCAACGCCGAACCGCTGGTCACGGTCGTGAGTGGCGCGCACTTTCTCAGCCTCACCCACGCGTCGGACGTGTACCCGCACCTGAAGAAGTTCCTCGAAGCCCACGCTGCGGGCAAGTAACCCACTCGGAGGAGTTGCCGTTCCTCCCTCAACGCGTTAACTGATCAGGTGACTGGGGTCACCATCGGTTCACGGAGAGGTGGAGCGGATGGGCGTGCGCGCGTTCGGGCGTCGGGTAGTGGTTCTCGTGGCGGCGCTGGGAGCGCTCGCCCTGAGTACCGGCACCGCGGACGCGGCGGTGAAAGAGCCGACCGGTCCGGTCCAGCCGAACATCATTTCGGCCGCGCTGTACTCCGTGGTGCAGCCGTCCATCGCGCCACCCGGCGCCAACGACTGGAACTGCAAGCCGTCGGCCGAACACCCCAACCCTGTGCTGCTGTCCAACGGCACCACTGCCAACGCGTACGAGAACTGGGCCAACCTCTCGAAGGTCCTCGCCGACCACGGCTACTGCGTGTTCGCCGGCAACTTCGGTGGCTCGCCGGGCAGCTTCCTGCAGACCGTGGGCCCGGTCGCGGGCACGGCCGCGCAGCTCGCGGCGTTCGGGGACAAGGTCCTCGCGGCCACGGGCGCGGCGAAGCTCGACGTCGTCGGGCACTCCCAGGGCGGGATGAACCCGCGCTACTGGATCAAGTACCTCGGCGGGGCCTCGAAGATCGGCAAGCTCGTCGGCCTCTCGCCGTCGAACTACGGCACGAGCCTGTTCGGCCTGCTCAGCACCCTGCAGGCCATTCCGCCGGTGCGTGGCCTCGTGGGCCTCGCGTGCGCGTCGTGCAACGAGCAGGCAGGCGGCTCGGCGTTCCTCACCGACCTCAACGCCGGGGGCGACACCGTGCCCGGCATCGACTACACCGTGATCCAGACCAAGTACGACGACGTGGTCACGCCCTACACCAACGCGTTCCTCAAGCCGGCTTCGAACGTGAAGAACATTTTGCTGCAGGACGTCTGCTCGGCGGACTTCACCGACCACCTGGGCATCCCGTACGACCCGATCGCCGGGCACGAGGTGCTCAACGCGCTCGACCCGGCGCACGCGCAGACCCCGAAGTGCGTGTTCGTGCCTCCGGTGATCAGCTGAGCGACTGGTACATCACGTGCAGCCCCACGTACCCGTGCACCGGGTGGTGGAACGCTCCGGGCACCGTGCCGATCACGGTGAAGCCGAGTGATGTCCACAGGGCGACCGCGCGGGTGTTGGTCTCGACCACGGCGTTGAACTGCACGCCGTGGTAACCCTCGGCGTCGGCCCACTCCAGCATGTGCGCGCCGAGCGCGCGGCCGACGCCTCGACCGGCAGAAGCGGGCGCCACCATAAAGCTCGCGGTCGCGATGTGCGAGCCCGGTCCTTCGCGGTTCGGCCCCATCTTCGCCGAGCCGAGAATGTCATCGGAATCGTTTACCGCGACGACGGTGCGACCGGGCGGTGGCCTCAGCCAGAAGTCGCGTGCGGCGTGTTCACCCAGGTCACGGGGCAGGGCATAGGTCTCGCCGGCGGCGACTATGTCGTGCAGGAACGGCCAGATGGCGGGCCAGTCTTCGCCCGTCGCGTCGCGGATCAGCACGAAACGAGAATTCCAGAAGTAGGTACGAACGCGAACTCTTTTCGTCCCGTTGTGCCATTCCGGTTGTGCAGGCCCGCGGCAGAGTGTCACAGTCGTCGACATGTTCTGGCCGGTCCCTGACACCTGGAAGCCGAGCGACGACGCCGAGCTGGTCGCCGGCTGGCGCCTGTGGCTCGAGCTGAGCGACCGCGCCTGGCCCACGGCCGCGTGGGACGGCACCCCCGCCGACGCGGTCAAGCAGCTGCGCGAACTGCTCGACGCGTGCGACGACATCGAGACCGTGTACCGCGAGACCTCCGCCGACCCGTCGGAAGAGTTCGTGCACGTCATCCAGTCGCTGGCGCTGTGCGCGAGCGCCGTGATCGGGCTGTGGTGGGACGACTTCGCGCCACTGGACTCCGACCGCGCACCCAAGCTCCACGAAGACCTCCAGCGCTTCGCCGCCCATGCCGAGCAGGTGCTGACGCTCCTGGCCACCCACGGCGGCTGGGCCGCGCTCGACTCGGTGCGCCGCCGTCCGGCCTAAGTCCACATGCGACAGACGAGCCGGTTGCGCCGAACGGCCCAATCGCCGGCACGATCCACGCCCAGGCGGGTAACGACCGGCGCGGGCGGGTAAGTCTCCGGGAACGGAGGTGCCCGATGACCGCTCCCCAGTCCGCCGAACCCGCGGCGAGACCCCATGTCGAAAACCCGCGCCGCAGCAAGATCGCGCAAACCCTCGGCCGCGCCGGTATGGCGTGCTATGGCCTGGTGCACCTGATCGTCGCCTACCTCGCGCTGCGCATCGCCTTCGGCGATGGCAGTGGTCAACCCGCGGACCAGAACGGTGCGCTGCAGGACATCGGCTCGAACGCGTTCGGCATCGCGGTGCTGTGGGTGCTCGCGGTCGGGCTGATCGCGTTCGGGTTGTGGCAGGTGCTCATGGCCACGACCGGCTACGAGTGGGTGTTCGGCGGCAAGCGGGTACGCAAGCGCTTCGGTTCGGCCGGGCGCGCGATCGTGGTGTTCGCGCTGGGCTACAGCGCGATCCGGATCGCGGTCGGCGCCGGGTCGTCCGCGGGCAACAAGCGTCAGCAGGAGGCCACGAGAGAGCTCCTGTCGCTGCCCGCCGGACCCGCGCTCGTGGTGGTCGCGGCGTGCTGTGTCGCGGCGGTCGCCGTCGCTTCCGGGGTGAAGGGCGTGCGGCAGTCGTTCCTCGAAGACCTCGACACCAGCGAGCTGCCGCGGGGGACCCGGCGCTGGGTGGCCCGCCTCGGCACGGGCGGTTACGTGGCGAAAGGCGTGGTCCTCGCCGTAGTGGCCGTCCTGCTCGGGTACGCCGGTCTGCGGTCCGACGCGCGTGCGGCCGGCGGCCTCGACGCGGCGCTGCGGACGTTGGCCGAGCAGCCGTTCGGCACGGTGTTGCTCACGATCGTCGCGTTGGGCCTCGCGGCCTTCGGCGCGTACTGCTTCGGGGCCGCGTGGGCGCACCGGCGGTGACGCTCAGCGCGGCCGGTATTCGGCGAACTGACTGAAGAACACTCCCTCGCCTTGCGTCAGAGCGGGTAACGCCTGTTCGAACTCGTGCAGTGCCGCGGCTGGGATCGTGCCGGTGACGGTGCAGCCGGTGGCCGTGACCTTCGGCTCGTCGGGCACCGCGCGCAGCTCCACGAGCTTGCGGAGCACGCCGCTCACCGCGTTCGCCGGGGCCTCGACTTCGAAGCTGTGCACGGGTTCGTGCACGCGGGTGACGGCTGCGCGCAGGGCTTCGGCGAGCACGAGCGCAGTCATGCCGCGGAAGTCGCCGGCCGTGGTGAGCGGCGGGAAGAACGCGGCTTCGGTCAGGGTCACCACCCAGTCGATCACCGGGCGCGGACGGTCGCGCAGCTGCTCGTGCACGGTGTCCTCGATCGCCTTGTGGAACGCCAGCGGCAGCGAGCCGAGCTCCACTTCCAGCCGGTACGCGGCGCCGGAGGCCGGCGGGCCGGGTGCCACGCGCAGGCCGACGGTGGCCCAGAAGTACACGCGTTCGTCAGGCGCCCGATGGCCCACGGCGTGGCCCGCACGGCACAGGCGTTCGACGAGCAGGATGCGGGACTCCTCGAACCGTGCGGTCAATCCGAAGTCCTCGGCCAGCGTCGAGCGGATCACCTCCTTCTGGACTTCGCCGTAGAGCCGCACGGAGACTTCGTGTTCGTGGCGGCGGACGCTGATCAACGGGTCCTGTTCGGACAGTCGTTCCAGCGCCGAGTACAGGGCCACGGCGTCGTCCGGGTCGACGGGCCGCACCACCGTCTCGAGGCTGGGCGGGGCGAAGAAGCCGGGCGCGGCCGTGTCGTCGGGCTCGCCCAGCTGGTCGCCGATCCGCACGTCCTTGAGGCCCCACACGCGGGCGACATCGCCGGCGCACGCCGGGCCGTCGACCGGGGTGGCGCCGTGTTCGTAGACGCGCACGGCGGACGCGCGGCCGGTCAGCTCGGTGAGCGTGCGGTCGGTTTCGCGGCGGTGGACGGGAAACGGCTTGCGCGGGCTCAGCGAACCCGACCGCACGCGGACGTACGCGATCTTCTCCCCGGCGCGCCCGCGCTCGATCTTGAACACGGTGGCGGCCAGGTCTCCGGCCTCCGTGCGTTCCCTTGCCGGGAACAGCTCCCGCACGCGCGAAACGAGCGCGGCCACTCCCGAGCCCGTGATCGCCGAGCCGAAAACCACCGGGTGCACGGCTGCGCGCCCGACTTGCCGGACCAGGGCCGCGTGGTAGTTCGGTTCGCGTCCCTCTACATAGGACGCCAGGAACTCGTCGTCGTCCGCCAGCGCCTCGGCCAGCTCCTCGCCGGGGGGCAGCGGAACGGGTTTCGCCTGCGGCGTCCCGAGCCCGATCACGGTGTCGAGCGCGACGCAACGCGGGGAAAGCCTCTCGCGCAGAGCGTCGAGCAGGGCGGTTTCCTGCGCACCCACGCGATCGATCTTGTTCACGAACACGAGCACGGGGATGCCGAGGCGCGTGAGGGTTCGCATGAGCACGCGGGTCTGCGCCTGCACGCCGTCGGCCGCGGACACCACGAGCACGGCGCCGTCGAGCACACCGAGGGCACGTTCGACCTCCGCGACGAAGTCGGAGTGGCCGGGAGTGTCCACGAGCGTGAGCCGGTGCTCGCCCGTGGTCACGGCGACCACGGCCGACTTGATGGTGATGCCCCGGCGGCGTTCGAGCTCCAGGGAATCGGTCTGGGTGTCGCCGGAGTCGACGCTGCCGAGCCGGCCGATCACGCCGGTCTCGAAGAGCAGGCGCTCGGTCAGGCTGGTTTTACCGGCGTCGACGTGCGCGATGATGCCAAGGGTGAGGGTTTTCATGGGCG
Source organism: Amycolatopsis sp. NPDC023774 (assembly GCF_040639695.1). Taxonomy (NCBI): domain Bacteria; kingdom Bacillati; phylum Actinomycetota; class Actinomycetes; order Pseudonocardiales; family Pseudonocardiaceae; genus Amycolatopsis; species Amycolatopsis sp. NPDC023774. The sequence goes on along the minus strand of NZ_JBFAAJ010000004.1, from coordinate 24,058 downwards.
GGTGAGGTCCTCATCGATGCGGTGGACAGGCCGAACTGGGGTCGGTCGGACTGTCGGCGCATCGGGGTCTCCTCACCGTCTCGAACAGGGCGGTGGGCACGCTACCGCTCGGTGACGGGCGCGTACAGCGAGTTATTTTCCGGTGGCTGTCGGTTTCCGGTAGATCACTCCTCGGAGCGGGCTTCGGCGGTTCCGGCCGACCGACTGCGGCCGGGGCAGTGGGAAGAACACCCGTCAGGAGTTTTCATGTTCGCTTGAGTCAAGGACGTCGCACCGCTGCTCGGCCGCATCGGCGTGGCAGTGGTGTTCTTCGCCCACGGCCTGCAGAAGTGGAACAGCGGGGTCGGCGCCACCGCGGACTTCTTCGGCCAGGTCGGCGTGTCGCTGCCCATGATCGCGGCGGTCCTCGCGATCATCCTCGAGGTGCTCGGCTCGATCGCGTTCGTCGCCGGCTTCCTGCTGCCGCTGATCGCGGTCGGCTACGTCGTGGACATGGCGGGCGCACTGCTCTCGGTCCACGTCGCCAACGGCCTCACCGGCACGGGTGGCTACGAGCTCGTCCTGGTGCTCGGCCTGGCCGCTCTCGCCCTCGGCTTCAACGGCGGCCGCCTGCCGCTGGACCACGTGCTGTTCGGGCGCGGGCGCGAGGCTCGGTCGGCGCGGGGGGAGCTGGAAACCGTCTGACCACAGCGTTTCCGTGCCGGGCACCTGCGGGGGTCTCCTGAAGGTGCCCGGCGCGGACGTCAGCCGAGGTCGGTGGTGGTGCGTTCGGCGTCGCGTTTGCGGTCGAGCTTCGCCGGGTCCGCGTGAGTGACCTGGACGAGGTGGGCGCTCGCGGCCAAGGGCACGAGGAAGCCGTCCAGGACACCGTCGGGGATGGTCCAGTCCAGGGTGGACAGGACACGGTCGGAGGCGCTCAGGCCCAGTTTCTCAGCCCGCGCTCGAGTTTCCGCCAAGACCTCGTCCACAGTGGACGAGCCCAGTGCCGGAGTGTCACCGGGGATGGGCGACAGTGGCGTGAACTGGTCGCCCGACATCCGCGCCTCGGTGAGGTAGTCGAGGGCGCCGCCCGCCGGGGGAGTGGACAGCCCCCGACCCATCGGGTCGAGGGAGACCACAGCGACGGCCGAGGCGTCGACGGAAGCGTCCGGGCCGATGAACACCACTCGGGCGCCGGGGGATTCGGGAACCACGCGGGCGCCGCACCACCAGGCGCCGAGCAGGATGCCGGCGGTCTGCCAGTGGGCGGGCAGCTGCACGGCGACGTCGTCACCCGGCTCGACGTCGAACTCGTCGACGAGCCAGTTGGCCGTCTTCGCGGCCCAGTTCAGCGTGGTCGCCACCGACAGCTCGACACGGCTGCCGAGCTGGTCGTCGTAGTGCGTGATCAGCGGTTTCGCCGGCGACGCCAGCAGCGGGCGCAGCAGCTGTTCGGTGAGGCTCATGCCGCCCAGGCTAGCCGGGGCCTCAGTCGACGCAGGGCACGCCGGGGATACCCGACTGCAGCTGCGGGGCGGGCGCGCCGGCCGCGGCCCCGCCACCGCCCATCGGCGTGCGCCCGACCAGGCCGGCGACGAACTTGCGCACCGCCGTCGGGTCGATCTCGACGATGCTCTGCCCGTCGGCGCTGCGGCCGTTGGCCGTGATCACCGGCACGGTCGTGAAGTTCAGGTCGCCGGACGCCACACCCTTCACCTGCTGCGCGAAGTCGAGCACGTCGAGGCCGTCGTCGAGTGTGATCGAGCGGTGCACGGCGTCCATGAGGCTGCTCATCGTCGACGGGCTGGTCAGCGTGCCCGCCGACAGCACCTGGTGCAGCGCCGAGGACAGGAACGCCTGCTGCCGCACGATCCGGTCGAGGTCGCCGTGGGGCAGGTTCTTGCGCTGGCGCACGAACGACAGCGCCTCGCCGCCCGACACCGTCTGCACGCCGCGCCGGAAGTCCGCGCCCGAGTCCTTGTCCGACGTCGAGTGGTTCAGGCACACCTTCACGCCGCCGAGGGCCTCGGTGAGCAGATAGAAGCCCAGCAGGTTGATCTCGGCGTAGTGGTCCACTCGGATCTGCGTGAGGTCCTGTACGGTCTGGACCAGTACCCGCCGGCCCTCGCTGTCGGAGTCGCGCTCGATCTTCGCCTGGTCGCGTTCGCCCTTGGCGCGCTCGGCGTCGGCGAACTGGGCCTTCGCCACGCCATACGCCGAGTTGATCTTGGCCTGGCCGCGGCCCGGGATGTCGACCCAGCTGTCCCGCGGGATCGAGACGCCCGACGGCTCGCTGCCGTCCTTCGGAAAGCGCAGCAGGATGATCGTGTCGGTGTTGATCCCCGCCTTCTCCTCGGTGCGCAGCGACTTCAGCATGCTCGGCGGCAGCGGATTGCCCTGCGCGTCGGTGCGCGCGTCGCTGCCGACGAGCAGGATGTCGGTGGCGCCGTCGTCGGCGGGCGGGGCCGGCGGTTCACCCGCGCGCGGGGTGAGGACGTCGGTGGTGGGGACGTTGCTCTGCAGCTGGTCCTTCGTCACGTACGCGTAGCCGGTGGCGCCCAGCGCCAGCACGGAGACGAGCCCGAGCGCGATCCGCCGGGTGATCCGGCCCGCTCGGCCCGGACGGACACGCCGGGTCGGCACCGTCGGCTGCGGCAGGTCCAACCGGGGGTAGGGCGACGGCTTCCACCCGGAAGGCCCTGCGGATTCGTCACCGTCCGTGTCCGAATCCGGAGTCTCGTCAGCCGCGGCCGGCTCGACGGCCTCTTCTGAAGACGGCAGTGACGGCTCCGACGGCTCCGGGCTCTCGGCCCGTTCCGGCTTGTCCTCGTTCTCGTCCACCCCACGTACCTCCCCATAGCCCAGCCTAGAGGCCACCCCCGGCCGCCACGCTGAGTGCCCGACTCTAGTTGACGCAGGGCACTCTGCCGGCCGTAATCGGCGGAGCGGGTGGCGCGGCCGGCGCGCTCGGCTTCGTCGGGGTGGTCGTGACCGTCGACCCCGACCCGGCACCGGCGCCGCGGCGGTCCGTGCCCAGCAGCACGCGCACGTGCCCGGCGGTGACGTCGGAGTCCGGCTCGGCCTCGAGATCGCCGCCGAGGGCCTGGCGGACCAGCGCGAGCGCGGCGTCGTCGGCCGGGTTGTAGCGGATCACCGTGCTCGACCGGTTGGACAGCTTGGTGTCGCCTGCGAGGTTGAAGCCCTTGCCCTGCAACAAGGTGTGGGTCTGCGTGGCGACGTCGGCGCCGCTGCCGTCGAACAGCTCGACCGTGACGGCACCGGCGCCGGGCAGGGCGGCGGGCGTCGAGGTGGGGGTGTCGGGCGTGCCGTCGGAGGTGAGCCGGTCGACCTCAGCCTGTACCTGGGCCGGGTCGACGCGCAGCACGTCAGCGCCGCCGATCACCGCGTTGCCCTGCGTGGAGATGGTGTGGAACTCGACGTTGCCGCCTGTCAGGCCGCGCATCTGCTCCGCGAACTCGGTGAGGTCCCAGCCCTCGGAAAGCACCACGGACTTCTTCACCGCGGCCACGAGCTGCGCGATCTTGGCCGGGTTGGTCAGCACGTCGCCGGAGAGGACCTTGTTGGCCAGGCCCGAGAGGAACGCCTGCTGGCGCGCGATGCGGTCGAGGTCGCCGTTGGGCAGGCCGTAGCGCTGGCGCACGAACGCGAGCGCCTGCACGCCCGAGATGCTCTGGCGGCCCGCCGGCAGGTCCACGCCGGACTTCTGCTCCTTCACGGCCTTGTTCAGGCACACGTCCACGCCGTCGATGGCCTTCGTGATCTCGTAGAAGCTCGCGAGGTTCACCTCGGCGAAGCGGTCGATCATGCCCGGCTTGCCGATGAACTTCTCCAGCGTGGCGACAAGGTTCTTGCGACCGGCCACCTTGGACTTCTCGTCGACGTCCTTGAGGTCGGTGGCGCCCCGGTGCTGCAGCGTCTTGAACGTGTCGTTGTAGGCGTACACATACGCGCTGTTGAGCTTGTGCTTGCCGAAGCCGCCGGTGATCTCCACCCACGAGTCGCGCGGGAACGAGATCGCGACCGCGTGCTGCCCGTTCTGGGGAATGTGCACCAGGATCATCGTGTCGGTCTGCTTTTCACCGTCCGCGATGCCGGCGTGGAGCATGTCGAGCACCTCGCGCGGCAGCGGGTTGCCCTGCGCGTCGGTGCGGCTGTCCTGGCCCACGAGGAGGATGTCGATGGCGCCGTCGAGCGGTTTGGCGTGCGCCTCGGGCTGGTCGAAGATCTGCGTGGTCGTGAACCCGGCCTGCGGGTCGCCGATGAACTGCCAGCCGTACCAGGTCAGCGCCAGGATCACGATCGAGAGGATCGAGAGCACGACCTTGCCACCGCGGCGCAGCCCCACGAGCACACCGCGGCCGCGCGCTGCCGGTACCCGCTGCAACGGCGGCGGAGACCCAGGCCACTCGGTCACGCATTCCTCCCCCACCGATGCCCCCGTGGGCACCGGAGTGCCTCCGGGAGACTCTACCGAGTCTCGTGTGAGTCATCCGTAGTCTGGTGGTCGGATTGCCCGGTCGGGCACGAGAAGCGGGCACGAAGGGTGGAGAAGGATGCGAGTCCTGGTCACGGGCGGTGCGGGGTTCATCGGATCGCACTACGTCCGGCAGGCGGTTTCGGGTGCCTACCCGACGCTGCGTGACGCCGAGGTCGTGGTGCTGGACAAGCTCACGTATGCCGGCAACGAGGCGAACCTCGACCCGGTCGCCGACAGTCCCCGCCTGCGGTTCGTCCGCGGCGACATCTGCGACGCCCCCCTGGTGTCGGACCTGATGCGCGGCGTCGACCTGGTGGTGCACTTCGCTGCGGAGTCGCATGTGGACCGTTCGATCCTTGGCTCGGCCGACTTCGTGCTCACCAACGTGCTGGGCACCCAGACGCTGCTGCAGGCCGCCCTGGAGGCGGGCGTCGGCAAGTTCGTACACGTGTCCACCGACGAGGTCTACGGGTCCATCGCGGACGGTTCGTGGTCGGAAGACCACGTGCTGGAGCCGAATTCGCCGTACTCGGCGTCGAAAGCGTCCTCGGACCTGATCGCGCGCTCCTTCTTCCGCACACACGGGCTGCCCGTGTGCATCACGCGGTGCTCGAACAACTACGGCCCGTACCAGTTCCCTGAAAAGGTCATCCCGGTCTTCGTCACCAACCTCCTCGACGGACTGAAATTGCCCCTCTACGGCGACGGCCTGAACGTGCGCGACTGGCTGCACGTCGACGACCACTGCCACGGCATCCAGCTCGTCGCCGACGGCGGGCGGGCCGGCGAGATCTACAACATCGGCGGTGGCACGGAGCTCACCAACCGCGAGCTGACCGGGCGGCTGCTCGACGCGGCGGGCGTCGGCTGGGAGCGCGTGGAGCCCGTGGAGGACCGCAAGGGCCACGACCGGCGCTACAGCGTCGACATCACCAAGATCAGCTCCGAGCTCGGTTACGCTCCGCGGGTGTCCTTCGAGGACGGTCTGGCGGGTACGGTGCGCTGGTACGCCAACAACCGCGCGTGGTGGGAGCCGCTGAAGGGCCGCGCCGCGCTCGGGACATCCTGAACTTTTTTCGTGCTCGTGAAGTTTTTCGTGTGGAGGTAAGACGGTGCGGCTCGCTCTGCTCGTCCCCGGCGGTTCCGGCCAGCTCGGCCGCGACCTGGCAGCGCTCGCGGGTCCCGAGGTGGAGGTGGTCGCGCCGGCTTCGGCGGAGCTGGATCTCCGCTCGGCCGGCGAGGTGGTCGGGGCGCTCAACGCGCTGGTTTCCCGCGCCGCCGCCTCGGGTGCGGCCCCGGTGGTCGTGAACGCGGCGGCCTACACGGCGGTCGACGCGGCCGAGCAGGACGAGGTCCGCGCGTTCGGGGTGAACGCCGACGGGCCGCGGGTGCTCGCCGCGGTGTGCTCGTCGCGGCGGGTGCCGTTGGTGCACGTGTCCACGGACTACGTGTTCCCGGGTGACGCTTCGCGGCCGTACGAGGTCACGGACCAGTTGGGGCCGAAGAGCGCGTACGGGCGGACCAAGGCGGCCGGCGAGGACGCGGTGCTCGGGTCCGGCGCGTCGGCCTGGGTGGTGCGGACGAGCTGGGTCTACGGCAAGAGCGGGGCCAACTTCGTCAAGACCATCCAGCGGCTGGCCGGCGAGAAGGACCAGCTGACCGTGGTGGACGACCAGGTCGGGTCGCCGACGTGGTCCGCGGACCTGGCCGGTGGGCTGGTGGAGCTGGCCGGGCGGATCGCGGCCGGCGAGGGTCCGTCGTCGCGCGTGCTGCACTGCACCGGCGGGGGCGAGGTGACGTGGTGCGGGTTCGCGAAGGCGATCTTCGAGGAGATCGGCGCGGATCCCGAGCGGGTGCGGCCGTGTACGACCGAAGAGTTCCCGCGGCCGGCGCCGCGGCCCGCGTATTCGGTGCTGTCCAACGCGTCCTGGCGCGACGCGAGGTTGACGCCGTTGCGGCCGTGGCGCGAGGCGTTGGCGGAGTACTTCCGGAGCTGACTCGTGCGGGCGCACGCAGCGTGCGCCCGCACCGGCGGTTCAGCGGTCGGCGGCCCGGCGGTAGGCCTCGACGGTCAACGTCGCACAGTTGCGCCAGGTGAAGCCGGCGGCGTGCGTGCGGCGGGCCGTGGACGTGGCCGTCGCGTGGGGATCGAGCACTGCTTGCCGCAAGGCCGTTGCCAAACCGTCGACGTCGTCGTAGGGCACGAGCGTCGCACACGGACCCGCCACTTCCCGCAGCGCCGGAATGTCCGTGCAGACCACGGGCACGTCGGACGCCATGGCCTCCAGCACCGGCAGCCCGAAGCCCTCGTCGCGTGACGGCAGCACCAACGCGGCAGCCCCGGCGACCACGGTCCTGAGGTCCACATCGGACAGATAACCCGTCTGCCCGGAGCGCGGCAGCCGCGGGAACGGACCCGGCCCGGCGAAGACCAGCGGCGGCAGATCGGGTGCCGACGCGTGCGTGCGGCCCAGCCAGTCGAGGCCCTTGCGCGGCCCGGCGGCGCCGGCGAACAGCAGGTACTTCTCGGGCAGGCGGAGCTTCGCGCGCTGGCCGTCGTCCGGCGGACGCGCGGTGAACCACGCCGGGTTCACGCCGAGCGGGGTGACGACGATCTTGTCCCGGGAGACATCGAGCCGTTCGGCGACCGAGTCCGCGACGACCGCGGTGGGAGTGCAGATCACGTCGGCGCGGCGGGCGCCGCGGCGCACCAGCTCCGGCAGCGTCCGGTCGGATGGCGCGAGCTCGCCGGGTTCGTCGAGGAAGGCCAGGTCGTGGATGGTCAGCACGCCGGCGGCGCGCAGGCGGCCGGGGAGGACGAAGTTGGTGCCGTGGACGACGTCGGTGGGGCCCGCGAACAGCTCGACCGGCGGGAGCTCGGAACGCAGCCACGCGCGCCGCAACAGCCGCGCGGGCACCGGCATACCGCGAGCCCGTGCGCCATGGGGCAGGACGCCGCGCAGCTTTCGCCAGCCGCGCAGCGTGAACGCCACCGCGCGGGGGTCCACTTCGGACATCGACGCCAGTTCCTCGCTCAGCGCCGCCGTGTAACGGCCGATGCCCGTGCGGGAGCCGAGCAGCGGGGTGCCGTCGAGCAGCACGCGCAACGGTCGGTCAGCCACGGCGCAACCGTTGCCGGGCGACCTTCACGACGCGGCCGCCGACGCGGCGGGCCAGCTCGCTCGGGCCGCCCTGCGCCAGGTACTCGCGGACGAGGTCGACGTCTCGGCGAACCAGCGCCGTGCCGCGAACAGGGGCGGTGGTCGTGAGGTCCGCGGTGCCCGGCAGCCGGTCGGCGGCGGGCCGCGGGTCGCGGCAGAACTCCACCAATGGCTTCAGCGCCTCCGGCCACGCGTAACGGCGCGCGACCTCCGCGATTCGCTCGACGCAGCCGGCCGCGAACTCCTCGTCGTACAGCGACTTCTCCAGCGCGGCCGCCAGCGCCTCCGCGTCTTCGGCCGGCACGACGACTCCGAGCCGCTCGGTGCGGACGAGGTCGGCGAACGCGTCGCCGTCCGTGGTGACGATCGGCAGGCCCGCCCACAGGTAGTCGAGCACGCGCGTGCGGAAGGCGAACGTGGTCTCGACGTGCTCGTAGTGCGTGGTCACGCCGCAGTTGGCGTCGAGCAGCCAGTTCTGGCGCTCGCCGTAGGGCACCCACTGCTCGTTGAAGAACACGTGCTTGTCGGTGAGGCCCAGCGAGTCGGCCAGCCGGATGGTGCGCGCGCCGATGTCCATCTCGGCGACTTCGGGATTCGGGTGCTTCATGCCCAGGAACACGAGCCGCGCGTCGTCCCGGTTCTGGCGGAGCAGATCCATCGCGCGGATGAGTGTGAGCGGGTCGAACCAGCTGTACACGCCGCCGGCCCACAGCACCACGCGGTCGGACTCGCCGAGGCCCAGCGACGCGCGCAGGCCGGGTCCGGTGCGCACGGGTTCCTGCGGCGAGAGGCCGAACGGGACCACGGCCAGCAGCGACTGCGTGGTCGGGTCGGCGTCGTAGAGCCGCGGCGAGAGCCGGCCCAGCGCGGCGAGGTGGCCCAGCCAGAAGTGGCGCTGCCGCTCCGAAGCGCAGAGGAAGAAGTCGGCGCGCTCCAGCTGTGCGTCGAGGACCTTCGTGACACCCGCGAGGTCGAGCGCGCGCTGGTCGTCGGCCACGCCCTTGCCCTGCTCCAGCAGTTCCAGGTGCATGGGGTCGTAGACGTCGGCGACCACGATCTTGTTCGCGTGCTGCTTCTTCAGCGTCGGGGCGAGCTCCAGCACGTGGCCCTGCAGGATGATCACGTCGGCCCACTCGATGGGGCCGTCCAGGTCCCGGAACTTCCCCGAGCTGATGCGGAACGCCGCGGCCGGCGGCGAGAGCAGCGGGTTGGTGGTCATCAGGTGCACTTCGTGCTCGGCGGCGAGCGTGGCGGCGATGTTCCACGCGCGGATCGCCGGGCCGGCCATGCGCTCGCTGATCGAGTCGCCCGTCAGCACGAGGATCTTGCGGCGCTGCCCGAACACGCCCTCGATGCCGAAGGCCGCCACGAGGATGTCATGGGCGCGCAGGTAGTCCGGCAGGGGATACGCGGGCTCCAAAGCCTTGCGCAGCAAAGGAAGCAGGTCGGCGTCGGTGCGCACGCGGGCGGCCTGCTCCGCGGCGCGGGACTCGGCCAGCGACGGCATCATTTCCACGAACCGGTCGATCGCCAGCACACCCGCGACCGTGGTCCGCGCCACCGCGAGGTCACCCGTCTCGACCGGGCCGACGCCCTTTTCGAGGTTCAGCTGCTCGGGGTCCAGCCCGCCGCGGGCGGTGGCGCGCCGGACGGCCAGCGCGAGCGCCGCGGGCAGGGCCTTGGCCAGCGACTCGTCGGAGAGGTTCTTGTACAGGGCGGCGAGCGCGTTGCGTTCCAGCAGAAAGGTCTCGCGGCCGGTCTCGGGTGCGTCGAGGGCCGACATGGTGCCGTGGTGGCGGTGGTACGCCAGCGATTCCGGTACATAGCGCACGCGCCAGCCGCGCAGGTTCAGCCGCCAGCCGAGGTCCACGTCCTCGTAGAACATGAAGAATCGTTCGTCGAACCCGCCGAGCTCGGCGAACACGGAGGCGCGCACGAACATCGCCGAGCCGGTGCCGAAGAGCACGTCCTTGGCGACGTCGCGCTCGGCCTCGGGCACGTCGGCCAGCGGGCTGCCCGCGTGGCGCTTGTAGCCCATGCCGAACCAGGTCAGGCCCGCGTCGACGAAGTCGGTGCCGGTGCCGTCCCAGTCGACGACCTTGCTGGCCACCGCCGCGACGGTCGGCTGCGCCTGCAGCTCCGCGACGGCCGCGGAGACCCACGCGGGCGCCGGGCGGGCGTCGTTGTTGAGGAACGCGAGGACGGTGCCTCCCGCGTGCTTCGCGCCGAGGTTGCAGCCCCCGGCGAAGCCGCTGTTCACGGGCGACTCGATCAACTTCACATCCGGCACGGCTGCGCGGATGCGCTCGGCGTCGTCGCCACCGGAGGCGTTCTCGACGCAGATCAGCTCGAGGTGCTCGTAGTCCAGGTCGGCCGACAGTGCGCGAAGGCAGGTGATCGTGTCTTCGGCACCACGGTAGTTCACCACGATCACCGAGACGAGCGGTTGCGGTTCCCCCAGCGCCAAAACGAGCTCCTGTCCGTGATGTCGGGCCTTGCCCAGCTTAAAGGCCCGCCCAGGCGTCCCAGATCGCCCCTCGGCCGAGGGTGGTGATCTCGCCTGTGCGTCTGCGGGCGCGCAGGGCGGCGGGGAGTCTCATGGTCACTTCGGCCAGCACGCGAGCGCGGAGGCCGACGTGGAAGTTGGCGGCGTCGGGCTTGGTGCGGCGGAGGGGGAGCAGCGCGGTGATCAGGGCGAAGCGGACGATTTCGCGCACGGCGATCGCGGCCGGGGCGCAGCGCAGGAGCATGAGCAGGCGGTTGCGTTCGTTCCAGCGGTGGAACCGGGGAGAGCCGGGTTTGGTGCTCGCGCCGTGGAGGTGGCGGACGCGGGCTTCGGGGGCCGAGACGACGTGCCAGCCGGCGAGGCGCAGGCGCCACGCGGTGTCGGTGTCCTCGTAGTAGCAGAAGAAGCTCGCGGGGACGCCGCCGACGGCGCGCACGGCATCGGTCCGCAGGAGCGCGGCGCCGCCGCAGAAGCCGAAGACCTCGTCGACGGATTCGGTGAGGTCGGCGCCGTGGCCGTCGGCGGTGAGGCGGACGCCGGTCGACTGGGTGGTGCCGTCGGCCAGCTCCAGGCGGCTCGTGACGGCGGCGGCGAGCGGTTGTTCGTCGAGGGTGTCTTCGAGTTCGGCGAGCCAGGTGGGTTCGGGGGCTGCGTCGTCGTTGAGCCAGGCCATGTGCGCGGTTGTCGTGTGGTCGAGGGCCACCGCCATCGCACCCGCGTAGCCCGTGTTGCGCCTGAGCCGGATGACCTGCGGTTTCGACGGGTGGCTGCTCAGGAGGGCCGCAGTGCCGTCGTCGGAGGCGTTGTCGATCACAAGCGTCCGATGTGGACGCGTCTGGGCGGCGAGGGCGTCGAGGCAAGCTTCGACGTGAGCCGCGCCACGCCAGGTGACCACGACGACGGTGCTGCCGGTTTCCGCGCTGGTCACCTGGGTGAGAATAGCGGCGTGCCCGAACTGGTAGTGCTCGCCGAGCAGCTGCTCGCCCCCGTCCCGGGTGGTACGGGCCGGTACACCGCCGAACTGCTGCCCGCGCTGGCGCGCACCGCGCCGCCGGGCTGGACGGTGTCGAGCGTGGTCGCGCGCCACAGAGCAGACGCAGTTGTGTCGTCCATCGAGTTCGAAGGTGTCGAGGGCCCGCGTGTGCTCCCGGTGCCGCCGCGCGCCCTGGTCGGGCTGTGGCAGCTGGGCGTGCGGTGGTGGCCGGGCGGCGACGCGGTGCACGCGCCGACGCCGTTCGCCCCGCCGCGCCCGCCCGCGGGCAAGACGCTGACCGTGACCGTGCACGACACCGTGCCGTGGACCCACCCCGAGACCCTGACCGCTCGCGGCGTGAGCTGGCACCGGTCGATGATCGCGCGGGCGGCGCGTCGGGCGTCGACCTTGATCGTGCCGACGCGGGCGGTGGCCGACGAGCTGGCCGTGCTGGTGGACGTGACGGCGCCGGTGCGCGTGGTGCCCCACGGTGTCACGGTTCCTCAGGGCGAGGCGGTGCTGGACCTGCCTTCGAAGTACGTGCTCGCGGTGGGGACCATCGAGCCGCGCAAGGGCATCGACGTGCTGGTGGACGCCGTCGCCGCCGTTGGAGATGTGGCCTTGGTACTCGCCGGCCAGCCCGGCTGGGGCGGCATCGACCCGGTCGCGCTCGCCGCTTCGCGCGGGCTGACGGACGTGCACGTGCTGGGCAAGGTCACGGACGCGGAACTGGCCACGGCCTTGCGCGGCGCGCGCGTGCTGGCGGTGCCCAGCTTGGCGGAGGGCTTCGGGCTGCCGGTTCTGGAGGCGATGGCTTCCGGGGTCCCCGTGGTGCACACCGACGTGCCGGCTCTGGTAGAGGTCGCCGGCGGGGCGGGGGTGGTCGTTCCGCGAGGTGACGCGGTGGCGCTGGCCGCGGGGCTGCGCGAGGTGCTCGGGTCGCCGGCGCGCGCAGCGGAACTGGTGCGGCTGGGCCGCGACCGCGCGCGCGAGTTCACGTGGCGCGCTGCGGCGGAGGCGGTGTGGGCGGCGCACCGGAAGCGGACGTGATCACGGGCCGGGTCGCTCGAGTCGGCTGGGTGCCGGCGGTGGGCTCGGCTGGGTGCTGATGCGCAAGGACCGTTGCTGGACGTGAATCGAGCGCTGGCGACGGAGGTGAGTGGGATGACGGCGCGCGCAGTCGGCTGGGTGCCGGTGCGGTGCGGGCCGTCGCTCTGCGTGAGCGCCTTACGTGAGCTGCTGCCGGACCCCAGCATCGGTTTCCCACTACTCCGCGTGGGTGGTGCCGGCGGCCGGCGCGCGACCTCCCTCTCGGCACCGCCTGAGCCTGGGCAGCGAACCTGACCTGCGTGCGAGATCACACCGGCCTCCGGACTGAGCGATCTCGCACGGCCCACGGGCCGTGTGAGATCGGGAGGGAAGAAGCCGGCTTGCGGCGATCTCGCCGCCTCGGCGGAGCCGAGGCGAACAACACAGCAGACCGCACAGTTCGTCGGTTCCTCACCAGCGCGCAGGGTGATCGCCGTACTCTGCTCACGTGACCGGTGATCCCCGTGTGCTGATCGACGCGACCGCGGTGCCCGCGGATCGGGGTGGCGTCGGCCGGTACGTGGACTCGCTCGTCGCGGCGTTGGACCAGGATGGTGCGCGGCTGACGGTCGTGTGCCAGCCCCGTGACCTGTCGCTGTACGACCGGCTCGCCCCCGGCGCGCGCGTTGTGCCCGCGTCGCCCGCGACGTCCACCCGCACAGCCCGCCTGACCTGGGAACAGGCGACATTGCCCCGGCTCGTCCGAAAGCTGGCAGCCGACGTCGTGCACTCGCCGCACTACACGATGCCCCTCGCGAGCGGTGTGGCTTCGGTCGTGACGCTGCACGACGCGACGTTCTTCACCGACCCCGTGCTGCACTCGTCGGTGAAGGCGCGGTTCTTCCGCGCGTGGACCGTGGCCGCCCTGCGCCGCGCGACGCTGTGCGTCGTCCCGAGCCAGGCGACGGCGCTGGAGCTGGGCCGCGTGACCCCCGTGCGACACGCGGAACTGGAAATCATCCACCACGGGGTGGACTCGGAACGCTTTCACCCGCCGTCCCCCGAGAAGATCGCCGCGGCGCGCGCGGCCGTCGGCATCGGGCGGACGCCGTACATCGCGTTCCTCGGGGCGTTGGAGCCGCGCAAGAACGTGCCGGCCCTGATCCGCGGCTACGCCCGGGCTGTCGCCGGTCGGCCGGACGCGCCCGCTCTGGTGCTCGCCGGCCAGCCGGGCTGGGACACCCAGGTCGAACGCGCGCTGGACGCCGTGCCCCACCGCCTGCGCGTGATCCGCGCCGGGTACCTGCACTTCGGGACTCTCGCGGGCTTCCTGGGCGGGGCCGAACTGGTCGCCTACCCGTCCCTGGGCGAGGGTTTCGGCCTGCCCGTGCTCGAGGCCATGGCCTGCGGCGCCGCCGTCCTGACCACCCGCCGCCTGTCGCTACCGGAAGTCGGCGGCGACGCCGTCGCCTACTGCGGCGTCGGTGCGGGCGACGTGGCCGCCGCGATCACCGAACTCCTCGCCGACCCGTCCCGCCGCGCCTTCCTGTCCGCGGCCGCCCAGCGGCGCGCCAAGGACTTCTCCTGGGCCACGACGGCGGAACGTCACCGCGAGGCGTACGAGAAGGCGTGGGACCGGCACCGCCGAACGCGCTGACGGCTGCCAGGTGCTGCCTGTTCGGCCATGTGATCGATGAGTTGGCTTCGAAGGGGGACCGGCCCTCCGAACCTCACCCTGGGTGACGGGGTCGATGCATGGCCGTAGCCGTGTGTGAGCGGGGGACAATGAGTGCCGTGACTGAGCAGCGCAGCTACGGCGACGATCTGGCCGTCGTGACCGTGACCTACTTCCCCGGCGACATGCTCGAGAAGTTCCTCGACACGCTGGAAAAGGCGACCGACCGGGACGTCCGCGTGGTGATCGCGGACAACGCCTCCACGGACGGCGGGCCCGAGAAGGCGGCGGAGCGCGAGAACGTCGAGCTGGTCAGCATCGGCGAGAACGTCGGGTACGGCACGGCCGCCAACCGCGGCGTGGCGGCGCTCGACGACAGCTACGGGTGGGTCGTGGTGGTCAACCCCGACCTGGAGTGGGAGCCGGGGTCGCTGGACGCGCTGCTCGAGGTTGCCCAGCGGTGGCCGCGCGGGGGCGCGTTCGGGCCGTTGATCCACGACCTCGACGGGACCGTCTACCCGTCCGCGCGTCTTCTGCCCTCGTTCGGGCGGGGGATCGGGCACGCCGTGTTCTCGAAGGTCTGGCCCGGCAACCCCTGGACGCGCCAGTACCGCCAGGAGAACGCCACGCCGCAGGAGCGCACGTCCGAGTGGCTCAGCGGCTCGTGCCAGCTGTTCCGGCGCGAGGCGTTCGACTCGGTCGGCGGCTTCGACACGCGCTACTTCATGTACTTCGAAGACGTCGACCTCGGCGATCGGCTGGCGAAGGCCGGCTGGCTGAACGTCTACGCGCCCTCGTCGAGCGTGATGCACATCGGCGGCGTGTCGACGGCGCGCGTGTCGAAGAAGATGCTGCGCGCGCACCACGCCAGCGCCTACCGCTACCTCGCCGACCGGCACCAGGGCGTGCTGTGGAAGCCCGTGCTGGCGGCGGTGAAGCTCGGGCTGGCCGTGCGCGTCAAGCTCGAAGGAGCCTGATCACAGCCCGTCGAGACGCCGCGAGAGGTTCGACCGGCCGCTGCTCTGCTTGATCGTCGGCACCAGCCCGGTCAGCTCTTCCTCGGCGGGTTCCCGCAGGGGACTCGGCACGGGCGCGGCCTGAGGACGCGGCACCAGCGGCGTGGTCACCTGCGCGGCCGGCACCTCCAGCGGCGTGGTCGTGCTCGGCTTCGCCAGCGGGTGCTCGTCATTCTCCTCGATCAACGACGCCGGCAGCTGCGTCGTCGTGTCGGGATCCTGCTGGTCGAGCTCCGAGACCACGGATCTCGGGATCTGCTGCGTGTTGGAGGCGTCCATCGGCGACGTCATGTTGTCCGGCGTCACCACGAAGGCGCCGCGGGAACGTGCGCGTGCGAGCAAAGCGTCCGCGCGATCGCGGGGGTCCATCCCCTCGGCCTCCCGACTGACCCGGGGCCTCTGGGGAAAGGCCCACCTGTTTCCTGTCTAGGGTAGGCCCTCGGGGGCGCAGCCGTCAGCGTTTCCCACGGCTTGTCGCTCAGCGGTGCGTGATACAAGAGGAGTTTTCTGTGACGTCCGAGCTCGAGGTCGACGCCGTCGTGCTGGTCGGGGGCAAGGGCACCCGCCTGCGGCCGCTCACCCTGTCCGCGCCGAAGCCGATGTTGCCGACGGCCGGCAGCCCCTACTTGAGTCACCTCTTCTCGCGAATTCGCGCGGCCGGGATCCGCCACGTCGTGCTCGGCACGTCCTACCGCGCCGAAGTCTTCGAGGAGTACTTCGGCGACGGGGCGGCCCTCGACCTCGAACTCGAGTACGTGGTCGAGGACGAGCCACTCGACACCGGCGGTGCCATCCGCAACGTGTACGACCGGTTGCGCGCGGACCACGCGATCATCTTCAACGGCGACATCCTCTCCGGCGCCGACCTGCGCCACCAGCTCCAGACCCATGTGGACACCGGCGCCGACGTCACCCTCCACCTCCAGCGCGTGCCCGACCCGAGCCGCTTCGGCTGCGTCCCCACGGATGAGCACGGCCGCGTGCAGGCCTTCCTCGAGAAGACGCCCAACCCGCCGACGGACCAGATCAACGCGGGCTGCTACGTCTTCCGCCGCTCGGTGGTCGAGACCATCCCGGCGGGCCGCCGCGTGTCGGTGGAGCGTGAGACGTTCCCCGGGCTCCTCGAAGCCGGGGCACACCTGCACGGCTTTGTCGACTCCTCGTACTGGCTCGACGTCGGCACGCCGGAGGCGTTCGTGCGCGGCAGCGCGGACCTCGTGCGCGGCATCGCGCCGACGTCCGCGCTGGCGGGCCCGACCGGCGAGTCGCTGGTGCTCGACGGCGCTTCCGTGGCTTCGTCGGCTCAGCTGACGGGCGGGACGACGGTCGGCGGGAAGGCCGTGATCGGCGACGGTGTGACGGTCGACGGTTCGGTCGTGTTCGACGAAGCCGTGGTCGAGGCCGGGGCCACTGTGGAGCGTTCGGTACTGGGCCGCGGCGCGTTCGTCGGGTCGGGCGCCGTGCTGCGTGGCGTGATCCTGGGCGACGGCGCGTCCGTCGGCGCGGGCTGCGAGCTCCTCGACGGTGCCCGCGTCTGGCCCGGCGTCACCCTGCCCGACGGCGGCATCCGGTTCTCGAGCGACGCATGATCGAGTGGCGACCACCCTTCCCCGTGGACCTGGCCACAGTGCTCGGCCCGCTCAGCCGTGGGCGCGGTTCACTGAACTTCCGCAGCGAACGTGGCGTCTGGTGGCTGGCCGCCAACACGCCGTCCGGAGAGGGCACGCTGGCTCTGCTGCGCCGGCCCGACGGGGTCGTCGAGGCCGAGGCGTGGGGCCCCGGCGCGGAGTTCCTGCTCGACGGCGTGCCGGCGTTGCTGGGCGCAGAGGATGACGACTCCGGCTTCGTCGCGCACCACCCCGTGGTCGCCCGCGCGCGCCACGACGCACCCGGCCTGCGCCTCGGCTCGACGCGGCGCGTGTGGGACTCGCTCGTGCTGGCGGTGCTGGAGCAGAAGGTCTCGGGCAAGGAGGCGATCCGGTCGTGGGCCGAGCTGTGCCGCTGGTTCGGCACGCCCGCGCCGGGCCCGGGGCCTGCTTCGCTGCGTGTGCCGCCTTCGCCGGTCGCGATCCGATCCATTGTGGACTGGAACTGGCATCGCATCGGTGTGGACCTCAAACGCCGGACGGCATTGATCAACGCCGCGTGCGTGGCTCCTCGGCTGGAGGAAGCCGTAACACTGCGGGGTTCCGAGGGGCGGGCCCTGCTGCGCAAGGTCTCCGGCATCGGCGTGTGGACCGCCGCCGAAATCGCCCAACGCGCCTGGGGCGACCCGGACGCCGTCAGCTTCGGCGACTACAACATCCCTTCGATGGTCGGCCACACGCTCCTCGGCCGCCGCATCGACGACGAGGTCATGGCCGAGCTCCTCGCGCCCTACGCCCCGCAACGCCAGCGCGCCATCCGGTATCTGGAGATCGGCGGGGCCCGCGCACCGCGCTTCGGGCCCCGCATCGAACTCCGCGACTACCGCGCGATGTGACCTACCGCGGCGGCTGCTGACCCTGGCCTGGCCGGTGGTTCGGCTGTTGCCGGCCTGGCTGTCCGGGCTGCTGCGGTGCGGGATAGGGCTGCCAGTTCTGCGCAGCCTGCTGATTCGGCTGCCCCTGCTGCGCGGGATATCCCTGCGGCGGATATCGACCTGGCTGTTGCCCGAGGTGTCCAGGCTGCTGCGGGTACTGCCCAGGCTGCATCGGCGGTTGCTGCCCGAACTGCTGCGGCGGGTACTGCTGCTGCGGCGGGTACTGCGGACCAGGCTGCTGCTTCGGCTTCCGCCCGACGGTGAACTTCAGCACGAGGATGACCACCAGCACGATGATCAACAGCGCTGGGAGCACATAACGTGACACGGCGGCTGAATCTCCTTTCAGTACCCGAATCCGGACGGCGATTGCTGACCTGGTGGGGGCGGGTACGGCTGGCGCGGGTACTGGCCGGGCGCCGGAGGCTGCTGTTGCGGAAAGCCGGGGCCCGGCGGATACCCGAGCTGTTGCCACAGCGGCGGAATTGGCTGCTGACGCCGCTTCTTCGAAGCCCGAACGCCCGCCACGCCCGCCACGACGATGCCCGCCGGCAGCAACAAGATGATGAGATGCCATGGCTGAATGGCGTTCACGACGAAATCCCCTCTCCCCGGCCAGCGGCCAGAAGCCACAGGCCAACGCCATCGTAGGGGGACCCGCCGTCAGGGGCCGGCCGAAACCGAGACGGTCAGCGCAGCGCGGCCGTCACGATGGCCAGCGCCTCGTCCGTCGACAGCCCCAGCTGCCGCGTGGCGGCCGCATAATCGGCAGCCGCCGCCTGGGCCCGCGAACGCGACTCGTCCCCCGAGGTCCCCACGAAACTCCCGGCCCGCCCGCGCGTTTCGATGAGGCCGGCTTCCTCGAGTTCCCGATAGGCGCGCGCCACGGTGTTCGGGGCGACGCCCAGGTCCGAGGCCAGCGCCCGGACGGTGGGGAGCTTGGTGCCGACGGCGAGCGCGCCGTCGTTGATCTGCGTGGCGATCGACGAGCGCACCTGCTCGAACGGCGGCACCGAAGAGGCGCTGTCGTAGCTCACGGTCACCGCGGAACCTCCCTAACGCCGGCGCTTCCTGCGCAGGCTGACGATCACACCCACCACGACCAGCACGATCGCCACCCCGAACCCCACGGCCACGACCCAGCCGCTCACGAAACCGCCGTCGCCGGTGTGGATGTGCGGGTTGGCGGGCACCAGGGGCATGCCCGCCACCCTAACGGGACGAAACGGCCGCGTTGACGAGTTCGGCCAAATCCTCCGACCCAGCGGGCAGGGCGTCGACGGGCCACCAGCGCAGGTCGTCGGACTCATCGCTGCGGACGGGAAGAGCCCCCGCCGGCGCGCGGACCGCGTAGCGCACGTCGAAGTGCCGCGTCGGCACGCCGAGGGAGCACGTGATCGGGTGGACGTCGAGGTGCACCGGCTCGGCGCCGATCTCCAGGCCGGTCATGCCCGACTCCTCCGTCGCCTCGCGCAGCGCAGCGGCGACGACCGACGGGTCCGACGGCTCGCAGTGTCCACCCAGCTGCACCCAGCGGCCCACCCGCGGGTGCAGTGTCAGCAGCACCTGCGTACCGGTCGAGTCGAGGACCACGGCCGACGCCGTGAGGTGCCCCGCCTCGCACGAGCGCTGCACAGTGTCCTCGCGCGAGGCCAGAAAACCGAGGAACGCCTGGCGCAGTGCCTCCTGGGACTTCGCCCCGGGGGCCCAAGCCGTGAGCGTCTCCACGGCGTCCGCATGCAAGTTCACAGCTCGACAAGCCCTTCTCCCGGCTCGCCCGGCGAACGCACGGGCGGCGTCTCCAGCGGGTGCCCGATCGCGACGGCGCCCAGTGGTTCCCAGCGCGAGTCCAGGCCCAGCGTCGACCGCACGAGGTCGGCCGCGAAGATCGTCGACCCGATCCAGCACGAGCCCAGGTCCTCCGCCGCCAACGCGACCAGCAGACCCTGCACCGCGGCACCGGCGGCGACCGTGAACATCGTGTGCTCACAGTCGTTGCGGCGCTGGTCGCGGTAGGTGTGGGCGCCCTCGGGCACGAGGAACGGGATCACGACCTCGGGCGCGCGGTACAGAATGTCGCCGCGCGACAAGCGTTTCTCGACCTGCGAGGGCGTGAAGTCGTCACTCGAAAGGTCCGCGCGCCACGATTCGCGCATGGCGTCCAGCAGCTTCGTGCGCAACCCGGCGTCGCGCAGCCACACGAACCGCACGGGGTGCGTGTGGTGCGGTGCGGGCGCGGTCAGCGCCGCCGCGACCGCACGCCGGACCACCGCCGGATCCACAGGCGCATCGGAGAACGTGCGCACGGAACGCCGGTGCGGCACGGCTTCGCGCCGCCCCTGCGCCAGCGCTTCGTTGGTGCCCAAGCGGAACAGGTCCTCGTCGACGGGGCGGATCAGGTTCCGGGCCGTGGAGCCGTCGTCGGTGAGCTGCAGGCCGCGCACGACCGCCACCGGCAGGCCGCCGAGCTTGCCCTTCACCAGGTCCGCGGCAGCGGCGAGCTCGTCGGCCACCGCGATCTCCGTGACGGCCAGCTCGTTGCCCTGTGAGTCGATCTGCCCCGCGTACGCGTGGAGCACGCGCAGTCCCGAAGCGCCGATCGCCGCGTCGGTCTGCCCGACGCGCCACGCGCGGCCCATCGTGTCCGTGACGACCACGGCGACCTCGACACCCAGCCGTTCCCGCAGCCCGCCGCGCAGCGCGAGTGCCGAGGCGTCCGGGTCCGCGGGCAGCAGCGCCACCTCGTCGCCCTGCACGTTGGACGCGTCGATCCCCGACGCGGCCTGCACGATCCCCAGCGGGTTCTCCGTGATCACCGTGCGCGCCACCCGCGCGACGACCCGCACCGTCTCCTGGTCGATCAGCTCCCGCCGCGCCGCGTCGCGGGCCTCCGGGTCGCTCGGTACGCGCACGAGCCGGCCCTCGACCTTCGAGAACACCTTGCTCGTCACCACCACGACGTCACCGGACCGCAGCCACGGCGCGGCCGCGACGATGGCACCGGTGAGGTCGTCGCCGGGCCGGAACTCGGGCAGCCCGGTCACGGGCAGGATCTCTACCTTCGCCGAGGCGTGATCGCTGAACTCAGGCTTGGCCGAATCAGACACCGGAAACTCCCGCAACATCGAAGGCCGCCCGCACCATCGCGGCGGTCGCGTCCACATCGGACATCAGCAGCGGCACCGCGCGCACGTCGACACCCGGCACCGTCACGTCGTGGTCCTCCTCGGCGACGAGCCAGCCGTCCAGCACGCCGCCGTCGGAGCGGGCGCCGTAGTGCCGGCCGACGGCCTCGGCGGAGGTCTCCACGCCGATCGCCGTGAGGCACGCGTCGGCCATGCCGCGCAGCGCCTTGCCGCCGATGATCGGCGAGATGCCCACGACCTTGGCCTTCGACTTGCGCAGCGCTTCACGCACGCCCGGCACCCCGAGCGTCGTGCCGACGCTCACCACCGGGTTCGACGGCGCGAACAGCACCAGGTCGGCCTCGCCCAGCGCTTCGAGCACCCCCGGCCCGGGCTTGGCCTCGTCGGCGCCGACCGAGACGATCGAGTGCGCCGGGCGGTCGGCGCGGTAGCGCACCCACCACTCCTGGAAGTGGATCGCCTTCTGCTGCTCCGGCTGGTCGGGGTCGTCGATCACGACGTGGGTCTCGACGCGGTCGTCCGACATCGGCAGCAGCCGTACGCCCGGGCGCCAACGGTCGCACAGCGCCTCGGTGACGGCCGAGAGCGGGTAGCCCGCGCGCAGCATCCGCGAGCGGATCAGGTGCGTCGCGATGTCCTTGTCGCCCAGCCCGAACCATGTCGGCTCGGCGCCGTACGCGGCGAGCTCCTCCTTGACGACCCACGTCTCGCCCGCGTGGCCCCAGCCGCGTTCGGTGTCGATGCCACCGCCGAGGGTGTACATGCAGGTGTCGAGGTCCGGGCAGATGCGCAGGCCGTGCATCCACACGTCGTCACCGGTGTTCACCAGCGCCGTGACCTCGTTCGGGGACGGGTTCTCCGGCTCGCCGATCGCGGGCATCCCGAGTGCGGTCTTCACGCCGAGCAGGAAGCGCGCGCCACCGACTCCGCCGACCAGTACGACGATCTTCACGACTGCGGATCCTCGCACGCCCAGGCACCGGGGCCCCAGTAGCGGTACCTGTGGTGCTCCGTACAGCCGAGCGCGGAATACAGCTTCAACGCGCCTTCATTGCCCACCGACACCTGCAACACCCACCTCTCCGCGCCGTGCGCGCGGCCCCAGCCGGCCAGCGCGAACATGAGGACCGACGCCAGCCCACGCCGGCGGAACTCCGGCCGCACGGCCAGCCGTGACACGTGCAGCCACCCGTCCACAACGGCACCGCGCACGGCTCCGGCAGTGACGCCGGCAGCGTCGTCCACGTCGACCACGCCATAACCCACCTTGCCCGTGCTCAGCACGTGGCGTTCGGCCGCGCCCGGCGAGGGGTTGTCGGCAGCCAGCTCCCACCACGCCGGGGTCGGCTCGTCGAGGATCTCCGCGTCCTGCGCGGGCCCGGCCGGCAGCGGCCCGACGAGCACCGACACCTGGTAGCCCGCGGCGTGTTCGGTCCACTCACGCCAGCCCGCGGCGGCCACCTCATGCTCGGTGGCGCTGTCCTGGATCACCTGGACGACGGGTGGGATCCCTCGATCGTGGGCGAAGTCACAGACGGCCTTCAACGCGACGGCCACGCTCCGGCCGGGATCACCCACGGCGAGTGCGCTGTTGGCGCGCCCGGTGAAGCCGTCGGCCCAGCGCAGGCGCCAGTCGCCGAGGGGTTCGTCGACCACCGGGGACCACGCCCGCGAGCACACGAGTTCGAGCATTTCCGAGCCGTTCACGGTTAGATTGTGCTTGAGGCGGCACCCCATTTTCGCAGGGAGACCCGATGAGCTACGTGCGCAGGGACGACAAGCACAACGACGACCTGGTCGACGAGATCGCCGACGGTTTCGAACGCACTCTCAAGGAGAAGCGCGAGGGCGACACCAAGCCCGCCGGCCCGGGCTTCACCATCACCGGCGACGCACGCAACGCCCCGAAGCCCCGCCGCCGGGACCGCTGAGCGGGACATTCGGCCCCATACCAGGGGTATGGCTAAGGGTTGCCTAAGCACTACCGGTGCCTCGAGAAGCGCGTAATGTCCGCAGGGACTGGCTAAGCAGAGAAAAGCAGGAGTACGCAGTGACCTACGTGATCGCCGAGCCCTGCGTCGACGTGCTCGACAAGGCGTGTATCGACGAGTGCCCCGTGGACTGCATCTACGAGGGCGAGCGGATGCTGTACATCCACCCCGACGAGTGCGTCGACTGCGGCGCCTGCGAACCGGTCTGCCCGGTCGAGGCGATTTACTACGAGGACGACGTCCCCGACAACTGGTCCGACTACACCAAGGCCAACGTCGACTTCTTCGACGCGCTGGGCTCACCCGGTGGTGCCTCCAAGGTCGGCAAGACCAGCCACGACCCCGCCTTCATCAAGGCACTGCCCCCGCAGGGCGAATGACGACCCGCCCGCTGCCCGACTTTCCCTGGGATTCGCTCGCCGAGGTCAAGGCCCGCGCACAGGCGCATCCCGGTGGGCTCGTCGACCTCTCCGTCGGCACGCCCGTGGACCCGGTTCCAGCCGGGATCCGTGACGCGTTGGCGTCGGTCTCGGAGATCCCGGGCTACCCGGCCACTCACGGCACGCCCGCGCTGCGGACCACCGCGGTGGAGGCGCTGGGCCGGCGCTACGGCGTGGAGGGTCTCGAGCCCGACGCGGTGCTGCCGACGATCGGGTCGAAGGAAGCCGTGGCCTGGCTGCCGCGGCTGCTCGGCCTCGGTCAGGGTGACACCGTGGTGATCCCCGAGCTGGCGTACCCCACCTACGAGGTGGGCGCGCTGCTGGCCGGCGCCGACGTGATCCGCGCGGACGGGCTCACACAGCTCGGGCCGCGTCGTCCGGCCATGATCTGGCTCAACTCGCCGTCAAACCCGACTGGCAAGGTGCTCGGGGTCGAGCACCTGCGCAAGGTCGTGGAGTGGGCGCGTGAGCGCGACGTGATCGTGGCGTCGGACGAGTGCTACCTCTCGCTCGGCTGGGACGCCGAGCCCGTGTCGGTGCTGCACCCGTCTGTCCACGGTGGACGGCTCGACGGACTGTTGGCCGTGCACTCGCTGTCGAAGTCGGCGAACCTGGCGAGCTACCGCGCCGGGTTCATCGCCGGCGATCCCCGGCTGGTCAATCAGCTGCTGGAGATCCGCAAGCACGCCGGGATGATCGTGCCGCGGCCGGTGCAGGAGGCCATGGTGGCCGGCCTGACCGACGACGAGGCCGTGGCCGCGCAGCGCGAGCGTTACCTGCGCCGCCGGCTCGTGTTGCGGAAAGCGCTGCAGGACAACGGTTTCGAAATTTCCCACTCCGAGGCCGGGCTGTATCTCTGGTCCACGCGCGGCGAACCGGCGCTGGACACCGTCGCGTGGCTGGCCGAGCGCGGCATCCTCGTGGCGCCGGGCACGTTCTACGGCCCGGCCGGCGGCAACCACGTGCGCGTGGCGCTGACCGCCACCGACGAGCGCATCGACGCCGCTGCGGAGCGGTTGAACTCCTGAGTCCGGCGGGCGCGCTCCTGACCTGAAGCGGCCCCGATGTGGCGGGGGGGGGGGGGGTGTCGCCCGCACGCACAAAAGGGGGCGGGGGAGGAAGA